>JAZSLQ010000271.1:0-2654 GCA_045535455.1 Kiritimatiellia bacterium
GTCTCCGTTCGCAAGACCAATGCCGAGCGTTCCGCTGCCGCCCATCGATGCCCCGCCAAGATATATCCGATTGCGGTCTACATCGAGATTCGATGCAGCCCACTCAACTTGCTCGAGGACGCGCCGCTCCGTCTCGGAAATCTCCACTGGAACAGCCGCGCGTTCGCCGCCCTTCTCCTTCGGCAGGACGCACGATTTCGGCACGCCCCACCAATCCTCGATGTCGCGCACCTCCAGGATAAGTCCGTAGAAGCCGTCGGGAACGTGGCAGATGTCGCACTTCCCGGCAGGATCAAGCGGCAGCGCCTCCCAGCGGGCGCAGCTCACCATGTTTGCGCCATGCCCGTGAAGCACGACAAAGAGAGGCGCGGGCTTCGCCGGGGCGGACTTCGGATGCACGACAAGCATGTTGTGCGTATCTCCGCCGCGCGACGACCGCCAGTGCATGGCGTCGACGGCCCTTCCGTCCGGGGAGAACATCCCCATGCGGGCGGAAGGCCCCTCTCCTGCGCCGATCCTGAACATGGCGTACGCGCCGGCGAGGCCGGGCGACTCGGCGCGTACGGTGACAAGGCCCTTCGCGCCCTTGTACGCGCGGAGGATCGCCTGTAGGCGCCCGTTGAACGCCTTGCGACGCGGCGACTTGAAGGAGTCGAAGTCCGTCTCGTCGCCATTGTCGGTGGAGACGATTTCCGCAGGCCCCTCGACGGTGAAGACGACTTCGTTCTTTGCGCGCGGCACGACCCGCCCCTCGGCGTCGAGCACGGAAAGGTTGACAAACATAAGGTCGTCGCCGTCGCTCAGCATCGAGTCGCCCTCGCATTCGAGGCGCAGCCGACTCGGCTCGCCCGTCGTGGCGACACTTGCCTTCGCCCACTTCTTGCCCTTTCTGTAGACGACGGCCTTTAGCTCGCCCGGTTCGTACACGACGTCGTCCCATGTGAGGCGGTATGCGCGGCGGAAGTCGGAGGGATCCTTCCTGCGCCGACCGAGCGACCGCCCGTTCAGGAAAAGCTCCCCTTCGTCGCCGGTCGTGAAGACATGCACGGGCGTTGTCTTTCCGATGCGCTCCGGCCAGTTCCAGTGCGGCACGATGTGGGCCATCTTCATTTCCGGACGCCAGCGAGACTGATAGAGGTAGAACGTGTCCTTGCGGAATCCCGCGAGGTCGAAGAAACCGGTGTTGCAGGAGTGTATGCCCTTGAAGGACGGGTTCTTCTTCGCCATTTCCTCGACCCAGAACGGCCCGCCGAGATAGTCCCATCCCGTCCAGACGAACTCGCCCATGCACGCAGGGTTGGCGTCCATCCAATGCCAGTGCGCGTCCGGAGGCATAGCCCAGCCCTCGCCGGGATCGCCGCTCCATTCGCAGGCCTCGACGCCGTATCCAGATACGTATGGCGAAAGAGAGTCGACCTGCGTCCAGCCCCACTTGACCGGGAACGTGTATTCTCCACGGGTGGCGCTCATGCACTGCGACTCTGACGAGAAGAAAGGAACGTCTGGGAACTTCTTTGCGAACTCCCCGAACATCCAGCCGTAGTAGTTGAAGCCGTATATGTCAAACACGCGCGCCTCGGCAAACTCGTTTGTGGCGTTGACCGGATTGTTGTTGGCGTTCGTCGTGGGTCGCGTCGGGTCCTCCTCGCGCGCGATCTTCGCAAGTTCGCGGCCAGTGGCGATGAACTCGGACACCGGGGCTATGTCGGCGAACCCGTCGCATATCTCGTTGCCGAGCGACCACATGACGACAGACGGATGGTTGCGATCTGCCCGAACCCATGCGCGGACGTCGCGCTCGTGCCATTCCTCGAAGAGCTTGTTGTAGCCGTTCTGCCGCTTGCCGGCGACGCCGACATGCCGCCAGCAGTCGAATATCTCGTCTTTCACGAGAAGCCCGAGTTCGTCGCAGAGGTCGAGGAAATCGGGGTCTTCCTCGTTGTGTGCGCAGCGGATTGCATTCACGCCCGCCTCCTTGAGCTTTGCGAGGCGGCGTTTCATCGCCTTGTGGTTGTAAGCCGCGCCAAGCACGCCAAGGTCGTGGTGCAGGCAGACGCCGTTGAGCGCGACGCGCCGCCCGTTAAGCTGGAAGCCGCGCCCGTCTGGATGGAACGAAACCGTGCGAATGCCGTAGCGGAACGTCTCGCCCTCGATTTCGACGGAATAGAGATGCGGATTGTCGACGTCCCATAGAACCGGATCGGCAATCTTGAACGACCGTGTCTTCCGGCCTGAGAGCGACATCTCGTAGGCGACCTCCACCGTCGCTTCGCGCTCTCCGACGTCGCGCGTCGATATCGCGACAGACCCCGGCACCAGGTAGTCGGCGTCGCACCACGCGAGACGGCATTCACGGTAGAGCCCGCCGCCAGTGTACCAGCGGGAGGAGTCCGCCTCGTTCTCGCACCTGACCACTATCTCGTTCTCGCCGTCGGCGACGACATGTGGCGTAAGCTCGCATCGAAACGGCGTATAGCCGTATGCCCAGCCCCCGACATGGCGCCCGTTTATCCACACTTTCGCGTTCGACATCGCGCCGTTCGACTCGAAAAACACCCTGCCGCCGCCCTTGAGCCGAGCCGCCTCGTCTGGGCGCGGAGTGAAGCGGTAGCGGTACCAGCCTACGCCCGCGGGGTCGAGATATGCGTCGCCGT
>JAZSLQ010000011.1:0-6790 GCA_045535455.1 Kiritimatiellia bacterium
GGCTTACGGCCTACCAATACGACACCGCCTACGCAAGGGCTGCATAAAGGAGACAACTCAAATGAAAATGTTCGAACTGCTGCCGAGACCCCTCGGATCCATCTTCAGAAAATTGACTCACCTGACTTGCAATTCACGCGCAAATATGGCTTTTACAATGGTTCCGCGGGGACTGTCCCAGGCTGTTCCACTGATTGCACCTACCATTTGGCGTAGTGCCAACGTCTGAGAAAGCTGTCACATTCACCAGAATCCGAACAATGATCTACCATCTTTCCGCTCTCATCATAAATGAAGACAGCTGGGCCGGACGGCAGGAATCCAATCCATGAAAGAACGACCGCCGTGTAGTTTGTTCCGTTCTGACTAAAGTCGATCACTTTCTTCACCTCGTCTGGCTCTGCGGCAAAGAGAGCGTCCTTGTTCGGATATGCGCAAAGCCGATTATACTTCCGCATGCCGGGACTTTCCAATACAATAACCGCCGCCATCATGACACAAAAAGCCGTTGCCATGAACAAAATCCCCATAATGATCACACGGATCACATGGTAAAACACCCCTTTTGGATTGCTCTTTTTATCGCCCATTTCGTTGTTTCCCATCACTATCCTCATTTCCAACGGCTTTGTGACATATTATAGCGAAACTGCCACGCCGAAATCAACAACTTGGCGAATTTACAGCGCTATCGTTGTGGTTGCGCAATGTTTGCTGAGCGAAAGCAGGGTTCCTGCATCGTAGCGGCGGAAGCGGGGTGTGTCTTTTGGCATCTGATGCAGTCGACCGGACGCGCGTTATGAACTGCGACACGTGCATGGTCGACGGAATCCGAAGCGAGTGCCTTGGCAATATTCCGCAAAGCGGGATATGGGCGCGAGCGGTGCCAAAAGACACAACCCCGCGAAAGCCGCAGAACCAATGTCTTCTACCGCCGCAAATGCGCTTTAACCAACTACATCGTGGGGTCGGGGGCGAACTCGCCCTGCTCTGGCGGCGGCTCGGAAGTAGTGAAGTTGTCGGTGCCGGTGTGCTCTATCTCGCGATCGCCAAAGCGCGTGAACTCGCGATAGAAGTTGACCTTCACCTCGCCGGTCTCTCCGTTGCGGTTCTTCGCGACGTCAATTATCGCGAGCTGTTCGTCGTTCGCGTCCTTCGACGTCGCAGTGCGCGACGGACGACGAAGGAGAAACACGACGTCGGCATCCTGTTCAATCGCGCCAGAGTCGCGAAGGTCTGAAAGCTTCGGCTTCTCTTCCTTGTCGTTGCGCTGCTCGTTCGCACGAGAAAGCTGCGAGAGGACAATTACCGGAATCTTCAGCTCCTTCGCCATCGCCTTGATCTGCTGGGAAATCATCGAGACTTCTATCTGGCGGCTTCCCATTCGAGCGGCCTCGCGGCACGTGCAGAGCTGCAAATAGTC
Source organism: Kiritimatiellia bacterium (assembly GCA_045535455.1). GTDB lineage: Bacteria > Verrucomicrobiota > Kiritimatiellia > RFP12 > UBA1067 > UBA1067. The sequence continues at coordinate 1,424 of JAZSLQ010000011.1, forward strand.
TATGACAATGAGTTCGATCCCATGCTGCTTCTTCGCACGCCTTGCGCGGGCGCGAAGATCCATAACGTCGAGCGCGGCAGTGTCGTCAACGTAAATAGGAGCACCCTTCAACTCCTCGGCGGCAATCGAGAGATTCGAGATAAGCATCTGCTTCTCGCTCTTCGCGCAGAGGCCGCGGTTAAGCCGCCACATGTTGACGTGCGCGCGTCCAGCGATCATTCTCCTCGTCAGCGCCTCTATCGGCATTTCGAGCGAGAAGATCATCACGGGATGGCGCTTGCCGTCGTCGGACCTTACGGGAACGTTGTTCATGTCCATCCCGAGGGCGCAGCTCTCGGCGATGTTCATCGCAAGCGACGTCTTGCCGACAGACGGACGCGCGGCAATGACTATCATTTCGGAGTTCTTGAGCCCCTGAAGCTTCTCGTCGAGGTGCGTAAGGCCTGTCGAAAGACCGTCAAGCGACCTTCCGTTCGAGTCGAACATCGCGTCGATGTGCCTGTAGCTCTCGTCGACGGCAGACGCCCAGGGCATCGTCGAATCGCGCCTGAGACCGATTTCGATAAACGACTTCTCGGCGTCGCCGAGACCGGCCTGCGCATCGGGATACTCGCTCTCGTCGTAGCACTTCTCGATCGTCGCCGTCGCGCGGTCGATCATCGTGCGCCTCAGTTGCTTTGCGATGATTATGCCAATGTAGTATTCGGCGTGGGCAGTCGTAGGCGTCTGGTCGATAAGCGACTGGATGTACGCGGCACCGCCAACGGCCTCAAGTCGCCCCGAGCTCGAAAGTTCCTCGGTGAGCGTCAGCGCGTCGAGCGGCCTCGATGCGCGGGCCATTGCCATCATCTCCCCGTATATCGCCCTGTTGCGCGGATCGAAGAAAGTCTCTGGAACGACGCCTGCCGACTGGCAGACGTCCATAACGCGCTCGTCGCGCCCCGTCGTATCAAGCAGTATAGACCCGAGCACTGCACGCTCGGCGTCAACGTTGTTCGGCGGCGTCTTCATATCGTTCATGCGGGCAATTATAGCAAATGGGCGTGTCGCCGAATCGCCGTTGATGTCTACAGGTGTCTAACGGATATCTACAAGTTGCCTACAACAGCGCTCGAAGGAAAATTGGTATAATATGCGTCGATGAAAAAGGCGTGGAGCATATTGCCTGACGAATGGAAGCCGATCCTTAAGGAGCGCGGCATGCGCGCTTTCCGCGCCGACCAGATACTCCAGGCGCTTTACCGCGACTATATCACCGACTGGGACCAGGCGACGACGCTTCCAAAAGACTTCCGCGAACAGCTGAAAACCGAGTTCCCAATCACAAAGACGAAGACGCTCGAAGTCTCGAAGTCTTCCGACGGTACGCAGAAGCTGCTCATCGGGCTTGAGGACGGCGAGTCTGTGGAGACTGTTCTTATCCCGGCGACAGGCCGCTTCACGCAATGCATCTCGACGCAAGTCGGCTGCGGCATGGGCTGTGCATTCTGCGCGTCGGGTGCACGCGGCGTAGTGCGCTCGCTCACCGCCGACGAAATTGTCGCGGAATACATGGCTGGGCGTGCGCTCGGCGAGATCACGAACATCGTAGTAATGGGCATGGGCGAGCCGTTCGCCAACTACGACGAGACGATGCGGGCCCTCAAGCTCATCAACGCGGGACGCGGCCCGAACCTCGGCGCACGCCACATAACGCTCTCCACCTGCGGCGTAGTCCCCGGCTTTGCAAAGCTCGCCGCCGAGGGAATACAGTTCGAGCTTTCCGTCTCACTTCACGCGCCAAACGATGCGCTGCGCAACGAGCTGATGCCCGTCAACAAGAAGTGGCCGATTGATGAACTCCTCGCCGCCTGTGCCGCCTACACGAAGGCGACAAAGAGGATCATCACTTTCGAGTATACGGTAATCAAGGGCATCAACGACTCGCGTGAATGCGCCGAGGAACTTGCGCGGCAGGTGAAGCGCGTTCCGATGGCGAAAGTGAACCTCATTCCCCTTTCGCCCGTATCGCACCGCCCCGACTTCAAGACGCCCGACGAGAGAACGATGCTTATGTTCCTCGACGTCTTGATGAAGAACCACGTGCAGACGATGCTCCGCCGCTCACGCGGCAAAGACGCCAATGCCGCCTGCGGCCAACTTCGCCTCCGCCGCCTCGACGGCTAAAAAGTCGCGCATTAGCGAAGCTTCTTTATCTGGTCGCGCAAATACGCGGCGCGCTCGAATTCAAGATTGTCCGCTGCCTCGAGCATATCGCGCTCGAGTTCCGCCACGAGTTCCGCGACTGGGATCTCGTCGCGAGTCCTGCGCCCCGCGCCTTGGACCGCCGACGCAGTGGAGCCAGCCGCGAAGACGTACGCCGACTCGTTTATCGCGCGCTTCACCGACTTTGGCACGATGCCATGCTTCTCGTTGTAGGCAATCTGCTTTTTCCTATGCGCCTTAGTGATGCGCAGAAGGTCCTTGATCGCGTCGGTCTTCTTGTCTGCATAGAGTATGACGCGGCCCTTCTCGTGGCGAGCGGTCCGCCCAGCAGTCTGCACGAGCGAAGTCGTCGATCTAAGAAACCCTTCCTTGTCGGCGTCAAGAATCGCGACGAGCGCGACTTCCGGAAGGTCGAGACCTTCGCGCAGGAGATTGATCCCGACGAGAACGTCGAACTCGCCCTTCCTCAGCCGGTGTAGTATCGAGACTCGCTCAATTGCATCGATATCGCTGTGAAGATACTCTACGCGGATGCCTGTCCCATTGAGATACTGCGTCAAGTCTTCCGACGAGCGCTTGGTGAGCGTCGTGACGAAGACGCGGTCCTTCTGCTCGACAACGCGCTTGATCTCCGCCACGAGATCGTCAATCTGGTTCGCGAGCGGACGGAGCTCGATTACGGGATCGAGAAGCCCGGTCGGGCGTATCACCTGCTCCGCGACCGTCTTCGACTGTTCGTACTCGTAGTCGCCAGGAGTCGCCGAGCAATAGACGATCTGGTGCACTTTAGCGTTGAACTCGTCGAACTTCAAGGGTCTGTTGTCCTTCGCGCTCGGAAGCCGAAAACCGAAGTCGACGAGCTTTTGCTTTCTTGCCTGGTCGCCATTGTACATCGCGCGTATCTGCGGCACGGAAACATGGCTCTCGTCGATGATCGTGAGGAAGTCGTCGGAGAAGTAGTCAAGAAGGCACTCGGGCGGAGAGCCGGGCGCACGCCCAGAAAGCGGACGCGAGTAGTTCTCGATGCCGTTGCAGTAGCCGAGCTCGCGCATCATCTCGATGTCGTATTCCGTCCGCTCCTTAAGCCGCTGCGCCTCGAGAAGCTTGCCCTTTGAAGAGAAGAACTTCAAGCGGTCATCAAGTTCGGCCTCTATTCTCGCGAACGCCGCCTCGAACTTGTCCTTGCCCATGACGAACTGCTTGGCGGGCGTTACGACGGCGGCAGGCATCGAGACGCCGCACTTCCCAGTCAGGGGATCAAGCTCGCGGATAGAATCGATCTCGTCGCCGAAGAACTCAACCCTGATCGCCTTCGTCTCGTAGGCGGGAAAGATGTCAACAACGTCGCCACGCACGCGAAACGCGCCAGGAGCGAAATCGTAGTCGTTCCTGACGTACTGCGCCTCGATGAGACGCGAGAGAAGACGCTCGCGCGACAGCGCCTCGCCAACCTTGAAGCCGACGGCAAGATCGCGGTATTCCTCAGACTCGCCGAGACCGTAAATGCAGCTCACCGACGAGACGACGATCACGTCGCGCCTCGCGATAAGCGCGTTCGTCGCGGCGAGGCGGTAGCGCTCGATCTCCTCGTTTATCGACGCGTCTTTTTCGATGTAGGTGTCGGTCTGCGGAATGTACGCCTCGGGCTGGTAGTAGTCGTAGTAGGAAATAAAGTACTCTACCGCATTCTCCGGGAAAAACTCCTTGAGTTCCGCGAAGAGCTGGGCGGCAAGCGTCTTGTTATGCGAGAGGATAAGCGTCGGTCGTCCCCACTTGGCGATTAGGTTCGCCATCGTGAAAGTCTTGCCCGAACCAGTGACGCCCTGAAGAACGAGCCGGTCCTCGCCTCGCTTGAGTCCCTCGTAAAGCGCGGCAATCGCCTCAGGCTGGTCGCCAGTCGGCTTGAACTTAGATTTGAGGGCGAATACGCCCGTCTGCTTGCCAGTGCCGTGCGCCATGTCAGCCGTTCCCCTTGCCGCCGCGTGTATAGACCATGGCCGAAACGATGGCCGTGAAAGGCGCGACAAGAGCGAGGCCAAAGCTTCCGACGAGCGTCTTTACGAGTTCCGCAGAAACGAGCGTCGAATTGAGAAAATCCATCGGCGCCGTGCCCTGCGCGGCAAACACCATGAGCAGCGTAAGATATCCGCCCGAATAGGCAAGCAGAAGCGTCGTAGTCATCGTGCCGACCACCGCCCTTCCAATCCTGACACCAGACGTCGCAAGATCGCGGAACCCGAGCGTTGGGCTGTGCCTGTGGACTTCCTCGACGCCCACAGCGATGTCCATGCCAAGATCCATAACGGCACCGGAGGAAGCGAGCACGATTGCACCGAAGAAGACGTCCTGAAGGTCCAGCCCCGAGAATCCCGAGTAAAGCAACTGCTGCGCAAAAGGCATCGTCGCGCCATTGACGTTCATGACACGCCCGAAGAAATGGGCGAGCGCAAGCGAAGCAACAACGCCGAGCATCGACCCCGCAAACGCGCTAAAGCCCTTCTTCGTCCAGCCAGCAACAAGATACATTATGACACCCGTCAGCGCGGCAACCGAGATGAACACGACAGTTGATGCATGCCATCCCGCGAGAACGAGCGGTATAAGGAGCTTCCAGACAACAAGGCAACTGAAAACAAAACTGAAAAGCGCCTTCAGCCCAGTCCAGCCGCCGAACACGCAAAGAAGGACGCAGAACCCGGCGAAGAACGCAAAGCCCCAGCCCATACGCCAGTGGTCGCGCGCGACGAGAATGTCGCCGTCCGCCGCGTTCGGCGGCAGAACTACAAGCGCCGTGTCGCCAGGGGAGAATTTCTTATCGAGCTCCAGCTGCGCGCGCAGTTCGTTTGCAGCTTGGAAAATGCGACCGTCGGGAAGCCGCACCCTAAGCCGCTGGGTGCCGAACTCGACAAGCCCGTGGAGCTGCAATCCCGAATCGTCGACCTCGACTACCTCGGCGCGGACGGTCCCCACCCCGTCGTCCGCAAAGCGCTGCGGACCCGGCACGAAGAAGAGCGCGGCGCAGCAGACCGCGAGAACGACGACAGGAACGGATTTTTTCATTCGTAAAACGCCTTCATCGCCTTGGCGATGTCGGTGTTATCGAGGAAACCGGAGAACTTCTCGGCACAGCGGCCCTTTGAGGTCGTGAGAACGGGCATCGCG
>JAZSLQ010000255.1:0-39624 GCA_045535455.1 Kiritimatiellia bacterium
GGCAAGGGCGTCCGCAAGGAATTGTGGTTCGACAAACCAGATGGACTAGACGTTGCAATCAACTCCGACGACTTGCTCATAGGCAGGATGCCGACATGGTACTTGCCTCATGGCTGGATCGCGTTTCCACGCACAGACGCAACCTCTCCATGCATACACGACTTTTTCTCGAATGGCAAGATGGTCTCGCTAATTTATGGCGATGAGTTCCCTGGCCTCACAGCGACATGGACCAACAGCAATGCCGATGTCGAGATAGAGAACCGGCCGCCGGACTCTGTTGAAATCCACGGCCATTTTGCAAAGAATCAGGAGCGCGCCATTTTCTATACGGTCGACCACCCTGACAGGCTGAACAAAGAGCCGCCGAGAATCGAACAGAAGCTCCGCTTCTGCCCCAACCTTGCGGACGATGATGTGCCGCCTGGCGCGAACGACGAGGACTACGGTTCGAGTGACTGGCCCGAGCAAGACGAAATGCCTGAAGCTGAGGACGCGACGAGCGAAGATGAGTCTGCGGCGGAGTACGCGCGCATCGCGGCGCTTCCTGCCGCGCAGGGGGTTCTCCAGCTCCATGGCAGCGTAAACCGAGAAGACGTGGTGGCCCTATCCGTCCCGGCTGGTGGGCCGGTTCGCTGTTGCGACTGCCCGGACCACTGGCAGAGCAACTACGTCGCCGCCGCGTGGATGTCGCCGCGGCTTTCGGTTCGCGACGCCGACAACAACTGGTTCGACATGTCGTATGAGGACGTCATGGTGTCCGTGCGCGGAGAATACCCGAGCCGCCAGCCATACGGCGACGGCGTCCTCTTTGTCACGAACGGCGCGCCTTCGGTTGCAAAGGCATACACGGTTCTTGGCGTGGACATAGAGAACATGTACGGCCCGGCGCTTTCGGAGTATGCGTCGCTCAACGCCTCTTTCGGATTTCCGATTACCGTCAACACCAACCTCGACAACGCGGTGTCGCTGCGCGTCATGACCGACGTGCTGCTCACGAACGGCGTCTTCCGCCTCGCGCTCGAGAATTGCGTCGGCGCTTTCGAGATATGGGCTCCGGAGCGGACATACTTCGACTATTCGGGCGGCGGACCGGAGCTCGTCACGATTCCTGCGGAGAAGCTTCTCGACAGCGCGGATGGCCCCGTGCGCTACTTCACCGTCCGGCAGTGGCGGCAGATTGTGTCGCGTCATGCGGGCGGCGGACGAGACCTCGACGTGCGGCTGCTCTCCTCCGCAACTGGGCACTGCGATCTTGCGTTTTCTTATGTGTTCGACAACGACGGCAGAGCGATCCGCTCGTCCGTCCGCCGACGCATTTCCTCGGTAAGGCCTCCGCTCCTTCCGGACTACAATGGCGACGGCATGGTCGATGCAGTGGATTTCGCGCTGTTCATGCGCCGAAAGATATTCCGGTTCTGGACAAACAAAGAGAAGGTCAAGGGGCGCTATGTCGGCGACGGTGCGCTTTCGACGCTGACGCTTAACATTGCGAACGACACGGTGGACGGAGACTACGACATGCTCAACTTCTTCCCTCTTGCTCTTGATCTTGCGCAATTCCCTCAGTCCTGGAAGAGCGGCCTTTCGTTCAAGTTGAAGGCCCCAGGCTCGAGCGATGCGTCGTTCAACTACTGCCTCTCGCCGGGGGCGTGGGCCGCGGCGGGCGAGATGTACACGAACGACGTCCTGACCGTGTCAGGGGAGACTCTCTCCTCCGCGCATGTCACGCCGGTGAACCACTACGGAACAAGCCTTCCGATGGACAGCGTCGGCGCGTTCTCGGACGGTCACGGCCTTGTCGTCGCGGAGGCGATGCGCGAAGGCGCGTCGCTTAGACTTTCCGTGGTCGACTCGACCGGATACGAGTTTTACGGCTTCACGCTTCCTTCGATGGTCGTCGACGTCGAGCGGATGTATTGCTGGGCGAACCTGCGGCCTGTCTGCGGTGATTCTTCTGGAGAGGGGTCCGATCTTGCCAACCCTCTCTGGAATCCCGACTCCGAGAGCGACGGGCGGCACTTCGTGTTCGTGCATGGCTACAACGTCAACGCGGAGGCCGCCCGCGTCTGGGCGAACCAGATGTTCAAGCGCCTTTGGGTGGCGGGCTCGCGTTCGATGTTCACTGCGGTGGACTGGTACGGCGACTCTTCGCAGTACCACTCGCTCATATACATGGACACGGTCTCGCCCGACTACTACGCGAACGTGATGCACGCATTTGCGACGGCTTCGAACCTTGTCGACACCGTCGCGTCTCTTCCCGGCACGAACAAGGTGATGCTCGCGCACTCGCTCGGCAACATGCTCGTATCCTCGGCGGCGGTGGACCACAACCTCCAGTACGACCGCTACTACATGCTCAACGCCGCCGTGCCGATGGAGGCGTATGACGCTGGCGAGTTCACTTCTAACATGGTGGATTCTGCCTGGAGTGATGTGCCGCTTAAATATCGTGCGTCAGATTGGAGCAAACTGTTCGAAAACACAAACGATTTCAGGCGGTTGCTCTCGTGGCAAGGTAGATTCGCTGGCATTGCCAACGCCGTCAACTGCTATTCGCTTTCAGAGGATGTGCTGGAGAACGCTACCGAGCATGGCTATGGTTCGTCTTGGGCCAAGCAGGAGCTGTTCAAGGGAACGGCTGTTTGGCATGGGTTGAACACAGTTCTGTTTTTCAATGACAGCGTTTCTTGCGAGGGTGGCTGGGGAATCAACACATATTATGCGGAAAAACCGACATATTACGTGCCGTTAGCTGGATTCTTTGCTTCTGTGTCAAACCTGACTCGTGAAGCCGTAGTAGAACATCCTCTTTTTACGCCGTTCAGGGCTGAGTCGGACGCGATGCGCTCGACAAATCTCTTCTATGTCGCGGATACTGACTATCGTGCTATACTACGGGCGAAGTTTCTCGGTGACGCGATACCGGCAACGTCTTTTGCGGCTGGGGCGAATCCGATTCTGAACGGTGCTGTCGGCGGAAACATAGACTATGAGACCTGCAAGGATGGCGCTTGGCCGAGGAGAGGAAGGGTATGGGAGCATTCTGACATAAAGAATGTTGCCTATCGCTTTAACAGTAGACTTTTCCAAAGGATTGTCAATAACGATGGAGGAGATATCCATGAATAGAGGTAATGTTTATAAACTATTGTCCATAGCTGTTTTCACATTCATGCATGGCGTTGTTGCGGAAACTGCGAGCTTCGGTGTTAAAGTTGTTGATTTAGACACAGGTCAGCCATTGTCTGGGATAGAGGTGGTTGGCTGGTTTGCCAATAGCAATGGTTGGAAGGCATGGACTGAGTCGGCGCCAACTTACGAAGATAGGCGTCGGACGAACACGGAAGGCTACTGCCGCGTGAGCGGAAGTACCAATAATGGGAGGGTTGGGGCGGATGTTGACAATGTTCCTGACGGGTATTATATGCATGTTGGCAACACCTATCAGTTCACGCAAAAACCAATGTTGCCTCTTATGCACTGGCGGCCAACAGATCTAGTTATAACGGCGAAGCTTCAGCGGGTTGGGCATACGGTCCCGTTATTTGTCAAGCGAATGGGGCGTAAGCCTGGAAGCGATGCCATCGCGGCGAACGGAGAATCATTTGCCTACGATCTTGTGAAGGGTGATTTCATGCCGCCGTTTGGGGAAGGGCAGCACGCTGACATCGTCTTTTTGCGTCTGCCGCAAGAGTATATCGGCGAAGGGTTTAATGGGAGAGACTTGAGAGCGCCACGATATAAGAATACTGTTAAGGCGATTTTCCAAGGCGACGAGGCAAATGGCATGGCTGTGATGCCGTCTCCGGACGCACAAGCATTTCTAAGAATACGGACTGCTCCGGAAGGAGGATATCTGCGCGAATTGTCTTTTTCAGAGTCGATGGCATATGACCTTCAACACCGGGAGGGGCTGGACCGTAACAGGTGTTTCTGCTTTCGTATCCGTACGGAAAGGGACGAGGGCGGCAAGATAAAAAGCGCCCTTTACGGAAAAATGTACGGAGATCTCGGATTTTTGCTTGATGGCGAAGATCGATGGATGAAAAAGGTTGGCGGCATCTCTTTCCTCTACTACCTCAACCCAACGCCAAACGACCGCAATCTCGAATGGGACAGGAAGAACAACCTTTGCCCCAATCCTGGAAACCTTGGGAATAAATTGATGCCATGAGTAACACGATGGGGGCGACCGACATTTCGAACTGCCAAATGCTTTGCAAGACCCACAACCGCGCGAAGGGGAACAGATAAAGGTGGCAAGCGGCGAATCGAGGGGGCGTGCCGCTTGGCGGGTGGTTTATTTTTTATACATGTATAATTTCTGATTGACGGGCGGGGCGGATTTTTGGTAGTCTGTTCTCGTCATGGCGAAGAAGGAGAAATCTAGGGGGCGGCCGTCGCTCAACGCACGCATCGCGGATGTGCTTCGCGAGCGTGTCGCCGCAATGAAACCGGGCGAGCCCTTCGGCACTGAAGTCGCATTGGCTACCGAGTGCGGTGTAACGCGCATGACGGTGCGCAAGGCCGTCAATGCGCTTGTCGCGGAGGGGCTGGTGGAGCGACGCGCCGGCGTAGGGCTCTTCGTCCGCGGGAAGGACGCTGTCACGCGCCGCTGGCGTTTTATCGCCGGCAATCTTCTGTGGGACACCGCGATTAATGCGGCGAGCGGTGCGAGGCACGAGGCGCAGAAGATCGGAGCGGAGCTGGAACTCAAGGACGCTGGCGGAGACATGCGGGCGCTGCTCGCCGAGATCGCGGCGCTTCCCGATTCCGGCGCCACGGGCGCGATAGTGTTTTCCGTTCATGCGAAGGCGTTCGACGCGGCGGTGCATGCCGTTGCGGAGAAGGGTTTCCCAATCGTGGTCGTCGACGAAGACCTCGGGAAGAAGGTGCATGTCTCGTGCGTCGTCGCGGACAACGCAATCGGAGGCAGGCTTGTAGCGGAGCGCATGGCCAGCGCAAGGCACCGCCGCCTTGCGTTTATCGGCGACCTCGTGGCGGACACGGTTCGCGAGCGCTGGAGCGGATTCTCGAAGCTCGCCGCAGAGCTGACGGGAGAGACTCCGCTTAAGTACGATGTGAAGGGCGAGAATCGACTCGGCGACTGGGGGACGGAGGTGCGCTCCGCCGTCGTACGCATCGTGAAGCGCAAGGTGCGTCCGACCGCCGTCTTCTGCTCCTGCGACGCGATAGCACGGCACGCGATGCGCGCGTTCGCGGAAGTCGGCATGCGGGTCCCGGACGACGTGTCGCTCGTCGGATTCGACGACGACCCAATCGCCGAGTGGACGACCCCCGCTCTCACGACCGTCCGCCAGGATTTCTCGGCGATGGGCCGCGAGGCGGTGAAGGCGCTTGTCGCGCGGATCGCGAAGCCCGCCGCGCCGGGCGCGGTGCTAAACGTCCCAGTAGAATTTATTTCTCGCGAGTCCTTGGCAAGGCATTCGCCGAAAGCCTAATCTGATTTCAAGTCAACCAACAAACCAACAGAGGAAAATCCATGAAAACAGCAACAAATGCAATCGCGCTTCTCGTGAGCATCTGCCTCGGCGCATTCTCGTCGTTTGCAGAAATCACGACGGGATGGACTAATACGACGGCTGGTGCCCAGCAGTTTCTGGAGCCATCCAACTGGGTCGACGGTGACGTCAATGGTGTGTTTCCGGCAACGTGGGCGCCGACTGCTGCGCTGAACCTGCGCCTCACGAACGACTGGACTGGCACACTGACCTTTCTCGGAAGCGTCGCCAAGGACACGACGTTCTATGGCCGTTCAGCTGACGACTCCGAGGCGCAGAACCGCATCATCACGCTCGACGGCAACATCCTCGTCAAGCCCACCGCCTCCGCAGGGAAGCTCATCTTCGATGCAACTGTCGGCTTTGACCTTGGCGGCCTGACGCGGTCGTTCACCTGCTATTCGCCTTCGACAGCCGACAAGTTCCGGGTGACCGGTCCGATTGCCAACGGGAACCTTGTGCTCGGCGGCAATGGCGCTGGTATGACGCTTGTGGGCGATGCAGCGATCAGCGGCGATGTCACTGTGATGACGAATACCACCTTCGCGATTAATTGGGCGACGAAATCCGGGACAGTACGCCGGGCTGAAGTGGTGAATCTCAATCGGGCCACTCTCTCGATGAATGCCTATCGCACCGCTGACATCTCCGAGACGGGGATGTTTGTCGTGTCCGGAAAGGAAGTTCCTGGTGTTGCGGTTGTTACGCTTTCCCACAACAACAACTGCCTTGGAACGCTCTGTGCGGACTCCCTTGACATTAGGGAGGGCGGAAGTCTCGCCGTCATGGCTGACGATCTCGCGGCAGACTCCGAGGCCACTGCTGGAACGAGGCTAACTTTCAAAACAGCCCCTGAGCTGGCAGGGGATTCCGGGGCTGCCGGAACGCCCGGGGTCGCCGTCATCCCCGGCATTGTGATAGGGGTTAGTTCCAAGGCGCCTGTGACTGGTATTCAGGGCGGCGAAGCCTACAACGGTCTATTTCTCGCGACCTACGATCCGGAATACGGCGTTCGCCGGCTTGCGGTCACCGAAACTACCAATGAAGTTTCGGCTGCCGAGGCGGTAAACCTTGTGGTCAACACCGGAGCGCCTTTTGCTCTCGAAGGCGATGCGCAAGTCAATTCCCTCCAACTGCTGGCGACGAACTACCGCAATGCCGTGCCCGAGATTTCCGGCGAAGGGACGCTGACCGTGAAGGGCGGCATGGTGACCATGACCGTTCCGAAGAACGGTGCGAACTTGAATGTCGCCGTCGATTTTGGCTCGGTTCAGGGAAGGTTTTTCTCTATCGGCGCCCTTGGCGAACAGGCGAAAATTCTCAAGCCTGTCCACGGCACGGGGGGCTTGGTCTTGTCGAAAGGACTGCTGACATCCTTCGACACGACCGTTGCGGCATCGTCCAGCGCACGTGGGTTCGCAATTTCCTCAACGGCCGACTACACGGGCGACACATACGTCCAGTGTGTCGTTGAAGTCGGCTCGAACGACTTCATTCCCCACGGCGTGCGTTCCGGCAACACGATCGTGAATGGATGCCTCTCCTTTGGCACCATCGCGCTCAACGGTCTCTACGGTACAGGTGCCGTGCGCGGCACGACGCTCACGGTCGGCGAGGATGGTTCCGACAGCCACTTTGCCGGAAGCGCCTACCTGACTTCCTATTTGAACATTACCAACAGCACCTTCGTTCTCGACGGCACTGTGACGCAGGGTGCGGTCAATGTAGCGGCGGGCGCTGCAATCGGCGGCAACGGCTCGATTGAGACGACGTTGACATTTGCGGACGGCGCGAAGTTCGATGTCGATGTGGCGGATGATGTCGCGTCTTGTTTGAATGTAACGGGTGTGGTAACTGGAGGGCCGGTGACTGTCAACGCGAACGTAACGAGCGGGAAGTGGCGCACTGCGCAGTGCGTTCTCAAGAGCGATGTCGCAATCACCGCGACGTTCGTGCGCGGCACGGGCGTTGGGGCGCTTGAACTTCGCAACAACGGTACCGAGCTCTGGGCCTCACCAAAGGTCCCTGGCTTTACGATAGTCTTTCGCTGACGAAAATGATAAAACAGGTCTGACCTATTTTATCATTCTGCACGAAATCTTCTGGAGTTTACAAGTGAAAAAGACAGGATTCCTTCTGTCTGCTGCGCTAGCTGCACTCTCCGCAGGCGCTGCAAGCATCGAGTCGCGCACCGAAGCGCGCGAGTACACGAACTCTACCGACAAGGTGTTCCGCTACCGCTGGGCGGAGAAAACGCCTGCCGACGGGAGCAAGGTGCCGCTCGTTTTCTTCCTTCACGGCGCTGGCGAGCGCGGCGACAACAATGTCTCGCAGCTTCACCATGGCGTCGCTGATATCGTTGTGTGGCTCGATGCTAACGAGGCGGGCTTCAAGTTCGTCGCAGGACAGGTTCCAGTTGGCAAGCGCTGGGTCGAAGTCGACTGGGGTTCCTCTGCCCACACGATGCCGGTTGAGCCGTCTGAGACGATGACATCGTTGCTTGAATTCATGGATACGTTGCTGGCTGATGAATTCGTTGACACGAACCGCGTATACGCAACTGGAATATCAATGGGCGGCTACGGCACGTGGGATCTTATTTCGCGCCGGCCAGAGGTGTTCGCTGCCGCAATCCCGATCTGCGGCGGCGCGGATCTCGCGCAAGCGCCGAAACTCGCCTCGATGCCGATCTGGACGTTCCACGGCAGCAAGGACACGTCCGTTCCTGTCAGCCGCTCGCGCAACATGATGAGCGCGCTGTGGGCGGTCGGATCGGACGCGCACTATTGGGAACACCCAGACGCCCCGCACAACGTCTGGACGCGCACGTATCAGAACGATGAAGTGCTAACGTGGTTCTTCGCGCAGACGAAGTCCGCTTCGTCCGGCGGCGGTAGCTCCGGCGGCGGCGATACGCCAGCTGTCGGCCCGACGGAAACCGATCTCGGCGACGTGCGCCTCGAAAGCGAGACGTTCACGCTTGCGGCACAGACTTCGGGCGCGGTCAAGAAAAACGCCGCGACTTTCACCATCGCTCCCGGTGCAGGCAAGGGCGGACTCGACCGCATCGTCGCGACGGGAAGCTCGACAACCGCAAACGCGCATCTCGACATCGGCGAATTTGTCCGCGAAGGCAATTCGGTGCTCGACATCCACGCGCAGTCCGCGTCCCTGCTCGGACAGTCAGCGGTCGGCACAGCGGGCACGGTCAACGTGACAAGCACAAACGGCGTCGTTGCGGTAGGCGAGGGCGCGACAGGGTCGATTTCGACCGCAATCGTACCCTGGTCGCGCGGAGCGGTCTCGGGCAGCGCGGCGGACGCGCAGTGGACCGATCTCGTGACGTACGACACCGCAAACGGATTCCGCTTCCTTGAGCCGGAGACGGACTACCAGACGTATTCGTATGCCCAGGACAGCGCCGTGCCGACTGAAGGGGCGAACGTGCGCGTGACGGCTGCGGGCGTTGTCGATTTCGCCGGAAGTCCTTCCGTCAACTCGCTCTCCATGCTCTCCACGCCGTCCGCTGCTACGACCGTCTACGTCACGAACGGCACGATGCGCATTGCGTCCGGCGTTCTCGACCTCTCGTCGAACAAGGACAATACGACCGTCAACGGCAATATCGACTTCGGCGAGGCGACGGGGTACATCACGTACTACCACGCGAAGAAGGCCGCGCTTGCCGGGTCCATCGCCGGAAAGGACGTCGTGATCGCGGACAGTGCGATTGACCAGTCTGCCTCGGCCGCCGGCAAGGGGCTGCTGACGGTCAGCGCGAGCGGAACGTTTACAGGTGACCTCTACGTCAACGGCAGTGCCACGATTACGGGTTCCTCGTTCGTCCCGAGTGGCGCGAGAAAGGGCAACGTCATAGTCAATGGGAAACTGTTCGTAGACGCGCCCACGATCAACGGGCTTTACGGAAGCGGAATAGTAGACAAGCCATATACCGGCACGAAGACATTCACACTGGGCGACAATGACGCTGACGGCGACTTTTCTGGGACGATTGTGAATTCGAAGGGCAATTACTCGTTCTTGAAGAAGGGAACAGGTACGCAGAAATTCGGTGGAGCCGTAACTGTCGGCGGACAGTTCAATGTATCCGCCGGTACGATCGAACTGACGGGAACGCTTGCGTGCGGACAGATTTCCATTGCATCGGGAGCCTCATTCGTGATAAACTTCGAGGAACGGGCGTCGATGTCGTCGGCAAGCGCGCGAAAGTTCATTACGTCCACAACGTCAATGGAGGGACTTGCGTTCGAGAAGGGCGAGAACGTTCAGTCAATCGAACTGCGTGAGAATGGCACGGAGTTATGGGCTACCCCGCGCGTGACTGGATTTGCGATAACAATAGCAAATGACTGAAACCGATAATGCAAAGGGGACATGGGCAATGAAGGGTAGATACTTGGTCATGGCGGTTGCCGTATTTGTCGGAGCTGCTGCATTCTGCGAGAACCTTGTTCCGGAGGGGAAGCGCGATTTCGAGGTTCCCTTCAAGGGCGAGGGGAAGATGGGCATGGTCTACACGCCGGTGTTCTTCCCAAAGGGGACCGAGGCGCTCGTCTTTACGTGCGAGGTGAAGTATGATGGCGTCGAGCAAGGGGCGCAGAAGTGGTTCGACGCGCGGATAATGACGGACTTCATCGACTCCAACAGCAAGAAGCTTAAGGGCGGTCCTGCAATCGGAGGCTGGAAGGGCTCGCACGACTGGATGGGAGTTCGCAAGACGTTCGAGGTCCCCGCCGGAGTCGCTGGGATATCTCTCATGCCGACACTCTTCAACGTAAAGGCGGGCTCCTTTGAAGTGCGCAACATGAGCGTCGAGCCAATCAGCGCGATAGACGCGGCGCTTGACGGCGTGAAACGCAGCGAGACGCTGCCCGTGAGACCAGAGTGGACTTCCGCGCCGATCCAGGTGCGCGGCAACCGGCTCACGAACGTCAAGACTGGCGCGGAGATATGGCTCCAGGGTGCGGCCGTTCCGTCGCTTGAATGGGGGCCTGGTGGTGACCACATCTTGCAGTCCGTCACCAACCTCGTCGAGAAGTGGAACGTCAACGTCATCCGCCTCGCGGTGCATTCGAGCTACTGGTTCGGGCGCGGCAAGTGGCAGAACCCTAAAAACGGACTCGACCGATACCGTGCGCTCGTAGACGAAGTCGCGGACTACCTCCAGCGCCGCGGCAAGTACCTCGTTCTCGATCTCCACGAGTATCGCGCCCCGAAAGCGCACCATGCCGCGTTCTGGCTTGATGCCGCGACGCGCTACAGAAACCATCCCGGCGTAATTTTCGGACTTCTCAACGAGCCGCACGACATCACCTGGGAGATATGGCGCAATGGCGGCATGACGGGCGACAAGTCCACGGGCGCGGCATACGCGGAGAACAAAGAGAAGCTCGTCGGCGAGATGACGATCGGGATGCAGAAACTGGTCGAACACGTCCGCTCGACGGGTGCGAAGAACCTCGTCTCCGTAGGCGGGCTCGACTGGGCGTACCAGCTTGACGGCGTGCTGAAGGGCTATGCGATCGACGACGGCAACCTGATGTACGAGTCGCACTGCTATCCGTGGAAGCGTGGATGGCAGAAGGCGTTTCTCGACGTCGCGGAAAAGTACCCGGTTCTCATGGGCGAGGTCGGCGCGCAGGACGTGCCGATGCCGTTCGAAGACGTGAAGGATTTCGTGAAGCCCGAGGAATGGGTGCCAGACATGCTCGGCGCGATTCAGAAATATCGGCTCAACTGGACGGCGTGGAGCTTCCACCCGAAGTGCAGCCCATGCCTATTGAAAAACTGGGACTACGAGCCGACTCCTTACTGGGGCGAATTCGCGCTTCGTGCGCTCAAGGGCGAGAAGTTCGAGCTGAATAAGATTCGCTGAACGACAACGCGGATAAGTATGATATAATCATGCGCATGAAAACAAAGACACTCAAGACGTCATGGCGGCGGCTTTCAATGACAATCTGCATGTCGGCAGCATTGATGGCTCTGGTTGGACAGTCTGCTCCGTTAAATGATTTGCGACAGGGGCGCAATACGCTGGTGGCTTCGGGCCCATGGGAAATGGCGCAGAAGACCGCGCCGGAGAAGTGGATGCCGGCCGTAGTGCCTGGAACCGTACTTTCGACGCTCGTCAAGAACGGCGTCGTGCCGGATCCTTACTGGGGTATCAACAATAAGATACAGGAAGGGAAGATACCAGACATCGGACTTGGCGCGCGAGACTTCTACACGGTGACATACCGCACGAGGGTGACGATTCCCGAGGACTGGGCGAGAAAGACCATCTGGCTTCGTCCCGAGGGGATCAACTACCACGGCGAGATCAAGTTGAACGGAGTGGTCGTTGCGACAACGCTCGGGACATTCGCACGCAACGCCGTGGATGTCTCCGAGTTCCTTAAGCCCGGTGTCAACGACCTCGAGGTGGAGGTGCGCCCCGTGGACCATCCCGGGAGACCGTTTCAGAAGCCATGGGGAGCGCCCGGCGAGTGGTTCAACGGCGGCGACGGTGAGATCGGGCGTGACGTCACCATTCTCATGGGGGCTGGCTGGGACTTTATGTTCTCCGACGGCATTCGCGACCGTCACGCCGGCATTTGGAAGGACATCGTTTTTATCGCTACCGACAAGATACGCGTCGACGCGCCTTTTGTGCGCACGAAGTTGAACGAGGCGATGGACGAGGCGGAGCTGTCGATCGAGGTCGATCTCGTTAATGCCGGTTACAACTGGGGATCGAGCTACTCGGGCGTACTGGAGGCGGAGATTCCCGGAACGGACGTGCGGCTCTCCAAGCGAGTCAAGTTCTACCGCGGTGAGCGCCGGACCGAAGTCCTCAAGACGACGCTGAAGAACCCTTTATTATGGTGGCCGCGCAACAAGGGCCCTCAGAACCTCTATACGCTCAACGTGCGCGTGATCCTGGATCCGCGCGAGGAGTACGACCGTTCGACGAACAGCAAGTTCAAAGTGCCTAAGTCCGTCTCGGACTCCGCGACAATCAGGTTTGGCGTGCGCGAGTTTACATCCGACCAGTCTGGCAATAACGGGGCGCGGCAGTTTTACGTAAACCGCAGGAAGATATTCATCCGCGGGACGAACTGGATCCCCGAGGGCATGTTGCGCCAGGACGACGCTCGCATGGAGAAGGAGATGCGGCTCACCGCCGAAAGCGGCGTCAACCTCGTGCGTCTGTGGGCGGGCGGCATAACCGAGTCGGACAGATTCTACGACCTCTGCGACGAATACGGACTTCTCGTCTGGCAGGAGTTCTGGATGACCGGCGACACGCGCCACCCTGACGATCCCGGCCTCTATCTGGACTGCGTGGCCCAGCAGGTGAAGCGCATCCGCCATCATGCCTCCATTTCGCACTGGGTCTGCTCGAACGAATCGACCGACGTGCAGGGCGTGGAGGATCTCGTCAAGAAGCTCACGGGCACGACAAGCTGGATGCAGAATTCGGAGTGCGACGGCGTCCACGACGGCTCTCCCTACTTCCCCGTCAATCCGATGGGGTACTACGACGACACGGCGTCAGGCAAGCGCGGCAGGCGCGTCTGGGGCTTTTCGCCGGAGTACGGGACGTGTGCGCTCCCGGCGGCCGACCAGTGCCGCAAGTTCATGCCTGAGAACCTCCTTTGGCCGATGGACGTCGAGGCGTGGAAATACCGCGAGGGCGGCGGCTTTGACCAGATGACGGAGTACCACCACCGTGCGGTGAACGAATACGGCGAGTCCAAGACGTTCGACGAGTATTGCCGCAAGTCGCAGGCCGTCGACGCCCTCGCGCACCGTGCGCTCTGGGAGGCCTGGAACCTTGTGCGCAACGATGCGACTGGTGTCCTCTTCTGGTACAACAACACGCCGATTCCGCAGCTTGGGTCACACGCATGGGACTACGACCTCGACCAGACCGCGAGCTTCTTCGCCCAGAAAAGCGCCCTCGAGCCTCTGCACGCACAGTACGAATACCTCTCGAACCGCGTGAGCGTCGTTAGCGACGTCTATGGAAGCCACGACCTCTTGGTCGTCGCAGAGGTCTACGATTTCGAGTCTCGCAAGATATGGGAGAAGACGGCGGCGGTGAAAGTCGCTGGCGAAGGCTGCATGGACGTGTTCAAGGTTCCGTTCGCCGACCTGTCCGCAGGACACGACCTTACGCGCCCGCATTTCATAAAGCTGCGCATCCGCGAGGGAGGCGAGGAGATTGCCTCTACCTTCTACTGGCGCTCGGGTTCCGAATACAAAGGTCCGGGCACGGTTACGGGGCCATGCGTTGCTGGCTTTGCCGCGCTTTCCGACTTGCCGAAGACTACGCTGGAAGCCGTCGGCATCGCAGATGGCGTGCGTGTCACGAACACGGGGGATCGGATCGCCTTCATGGTCGAGGTGCAGTGTCTCGACGATGCCGGACGCCGCATTGTGCCAGTTCACTATTCGGACAATTTCTTCTCGCTCCTTCCAGGCGAGTCGCGCATCGTGCGTTTCGAGCGTCCGCAGGGCCTCAAACAAGTGCGCACGTCATGCTGGAACGATGGGCATGGTGGCATTTAGAAGGAAGCCTAAGATTTGCATGAGACGCTCAGCGACCTATGCGCCGACGATGTGCGACGAAAGCTCCACCTGAGATTGCCTTATTTGCATTGGCAACACCCGGATAAACTTCTACCCCCTCGCGTTTTGGGGGCTAATTTGCTATAATACCGCCCAATGAAGCGATATTGGTTTTTGGCGGCCTTCGGGTTCGTCGCGCTTGCGTTTGCGGCCGTGTGGCTTGGCGCCCTCAATCAAGACGAGGGATGGTACCTTTATGCCGCGCGTCTCGTGTCGGAGGGCAAGACCCCTTATCGCGACTTCTTCTACACCCAAGCACCTGTCATGCCTGTCGTGTATGCGGCGTTTACGTCTATATGGAATTCCTTCGGGCTCCTTGGCGCAAGAATCCTTACAATCGTCCTTGGTGCGCTCGGGCTTGCGTTTTTCTGCGCCAGTGCCGCACGGCTCGTCGCACCTGGCCGCCGTGCGATTGCCGCGCTCGCTGTCTTTCTTCTGCTTGGCTCGAACCTCTATCACCTCTACTACATCGCAATTCCGAAGACCTACGCTCTTGCGTCGCTTTTCGTGGCAATCGGCTTCTTCCTTCTGACTTTCGCCCGCCCATCGACTCTCCGTGGGGGCGTTTTCGGGTTCGCATCGGGGCTTTCACTTGCGTTCGCGTGCGGCACGCGCATCAGTCTTGGGGTGATTCTTGCGGTTGTCGGCTTTGGGCTACTCTTCTCGTTCAGCCGCATGCACTGGACGTTCCTCTGGTTTGGTCTCGGCGGCGCGTTTGGCCTCGCGGTCGTCTACGGCTTTTTCCTCTGCGATCCTACGGCGCGCGCAGGCCTCGTTGCGGCGCAGGCATACCATGCCGCCCGCGGCGGATTCGACCCTGTCTTCACAGTCGGTTCCGCATCGCGGCTCGTCAGGTGGTATCTGCCGGTATTCGTTTTGCTTGGGCTTGGTTTTGCGCATCGTCGCGAGGCCGGCGGCGAGCCGGGGACGGCCCTCGTTGCGCGCCTTGCGTTTGCGAGCTTCGCCGTCGTCTTTCTCGTCCAGATGCTTGCGCCGTTCCCCTACGAGGACTACCAGGTTCCGGTAATGGGGCTTTTGGCCGTCTTCGCCGCCGTGCTCTTCTTTGACCGTCCGGCGTCTGTGCCGTCGCGCGGGCTTTTGCTGACGCTCGGGCTTGCATGGGCCGCGTCGTTCGGCTCGCCGCTTCTCGAGAAGTGGACGACGAACGGGCAGGACCGGTTCTGGACGATAAAGAAGGACCAGTGCGAGCTCGCCCAGCTTCGCGATGTCGCCCGCTACATCGAAGAGGAGGATCCGAACGGCGACATGCTTCTTACCCAGGACCTCTATCTTGCGATCGAGACCGGGCGCAAGGTCCCCGACGGCCTTGAGATGGGGCCGTTCAGCATGCTCTCCGACGCGGAATGGCGCAAGCTCCTCTCGTCGGCGCCGTGCAAGATGGCTGCGCTTTCGGGCTATTCGTTTGCGATAAATCCGCCTCGTTGCGACGAGACGCCGATTGAGCGCCAGATCGAATACTTCCAGCTCCTCAAGAAGGACTACGACCTCGTGCGGAAAGTGGACAACTTCGGTCAGAACGCCACCGCTCTTCTTGTACTAAAGCGCAAGGCCGAGAGGGCTGACAGGTGAAGCCGATTGAACTGAGGCACAGGATTCTCGAGACCGTTTCGAAAAACGGCGGTCATCTCGCGTCGTCGCTTGGCGCGGTTGAGATAGCGATGGCTCTTGCGGAGGTTTTCGATCCCGAGACCGACCGCATCGTTTGGGATGTCGGCCACCAGGCCTACGCGTGGAAGATACTCACCGGACGCGACGGCGATTTTGGAACGCTCCGCAAGATGGGCGGCATCTCGGGCTTCCCCAATCCCGCCGAATCCAAGGCCGATGCCGCCATTGCGGGGCATGCCGGCGTCGCGCTTTCCGTTGCCGAGGGGCTTGCCGCCGCACGCGACAGGCGCGGAGGCAAGGAGCATGTCGTCGCCGTCATAGGCGACGCGTCGTTTGCGAACGGCACGAGCTTTGAGGCACTGAACAACTGCGCAGCCGCGACGAAGCGTCTTGTCGTCGTCCTGAACGACAACGACATGTCGATAGCGAAGCCGGCGGGGAGCATTGCGAAGTTTCTTGGCCGCCTCACGTCGGGCATTCGCTACAACCGCGCGAAGAACGTAGCGAAGAAAGTCGGCCGTGCGCTTCGGCTGTCGTTTCTCTACGGGCTCGTCCACTGGGTCAAGAACCGCCTGAAGACGATGATGCTCCGCAACGTCTGGTTCGAGGAGTTCGGCTTCCACTATCTCGGCCCGATCAACGGCCACGACCTCGCAGCGCTCGAATCGGCGCTTACCGCCGCGAAGGAGGAGAGCCGCCCCGTACTTC
The DNA here is from genome assembly GCA_045535455.1 of Kiritimatiellia bacterium. Taxonomy (GTDB): domain Bacteria; phylum Verrucomicrobiota; class Kiritimatiellia; order RFP12; family UBA1067; genus UBA1067. Next base: position 16,503 of record JAZSLQ010000255.1, read on the forward strand.
TCCACATTGTCACGAAGAAGGGCCACGGCTATGGCCCGGCCGAGAAAGACCCGACGGCCTGGCATGGAGTAGGGCCGTTCCCCTGGCCTTCTACGTCCGCGGCCGTCGATCTCACTCTTCCGACAGACGGGCAGAAGATGCCGTCTGCGTTGGGCTGGAGCGAGGCCTTTGGCGACGCGCTTTGCGAAATCGCGGCTGGGGATTCGCGAGTCGTCGCGCTGACGGCGGCGATGCGCGACGGCACGGGGCTTGCCGGCTTTGCTTCGCGATTCCCCGACAGGTTTTTCGACGTCGGCATTGCGGAAGGCCACATGGTGGCGTTCGCAGGCGGGCTTGCCGCGGGCGGGATGCGCCCTGTTGTCGCCGTCTATTCGACTTTTCTCCAGCGTGCCGTCGACCAGGTGATGCACGACGTTGCGATTTCCAACTTGCCAGTCGTTTTCTGCGTCGATCGTGCTGGAGTCGTCGGCGCGGATGGCGTGACGCACCAGGGGCTATACGACATCGCGATGCTGCGGTGCCTCCCGAACGTCACGATCTGCCAGCCGAAGGACGCCGACGACCTGAAATCGCTTCTTAAGGAGGCGTTTGGCCGCAATGGCCCAACCGTGATTCGCTACCCCCGCGGCAAAGTCCCAACTCACCCACTCCCTCACTCCTCCACTCCTCCACTCATCGACTCGGCCGCCCATCTCGCCATCTGGGCCACTGGCGACTGGTATGGGAAGGCATGCGAAGTCGCCGCTCTCATCGGCGGGATAGCGGTGCATGCCCGCTACCTGAAGCCGTTCGACAGCGAGCTCCTTGCCAAGCAGCGCGCCGCTGGAATGAAGATCGTGAGCATCGAGAACGGGGCGATTGCAGGCGGGTTTGGAGAGGCAATTGGCGCCGACGTGAAGTTCGGCTGGCCCGACGCGTTCATACCGCACGGAACGCAGGCGGAGCTCGAGAAGAAGTACGGTCTTGACGTTGATTCGATAGTGGAGGTTCTCAAAAATGGCTAAGGTTCACGGCGTCGCCGGAGAGTGGGCGCGAGTAAAAGGCATGGTGACGGGGCTCTGGCCCCTGTTCCTCGGCGTGTTTGTCGCCGGGTTTGCCTTGGCGGCTACGGTGCTTGGAAACGCGGCGTGGGGGCTTTCCCTGTTTGCAGCGGCAATCGCCTATTCCTGCTGGAGCTTGTCGAAGGGGCTGCGCCACGCCGAGCGCTTTTTCAAGGGCGCGCGCGGCGAGGAACGCGTCTCCGGCATACTGCAGAACTTGCCGGACGCCTATCACGTTTTCAACGACTTTGTTGCCGGCGGAAAGCATGTGGACCACGTGGTCGCAGGTCCTGCCGGGGTGTTTTCGGTCGAGACGAAGTACTGGCGCGGCTCGGTGACGGTTGAGGACGGGCACATTCTCCTTGACGGCCAGCTCCCCGACCGCGATCCGCTCGCCCAGACGCGGAAGGAGGCGCAGCTCGTGAAGTCTGCGCTTGCCGCCGCTGGCTGGAATGGCGCAGTGACGCCCGTTCTCGCCTTCGCATCCGACACGTTCAGGCATCATATCGCCGAAGTGCAGGGCGCCGTGGTGGTGAATTCCTGCGAACTCGCAAACGGTTTCGCCACGGAGCGCGTCGTGATACCCCCTGCTGAACTGGAGCGCCTCATTGCGCTTATGGAGAGCAATTCATGAAGAGAATGATTCCACTTGCACTTGTCCTCGCGCTTGTCGCGCCCTGCGGCGCATTTGCCGCGGAAGTGAGCCCACAGGACTACTACGGGAAGGTCGCCCGCCGCCTCGGTGACATGCTGCAGAAGTACCATGTCCTCCAGCAAAAGCTCAACGACGACATTTCGCAGAAGGCGTGGACAAACCTCGTGACGTTTTACGACTTCGACCACTCCGTGTTCCTGAAGTCCGACATGGACGAGCTCGCGAAGCGCGAGAAGTCGATCGACGACGAACTGCGGGCAGGAGACCCCTCGTTCGGCTTCGACGTCTACAACCTCTACTGCCGCCGGCTCGCCGAGCGCATGGAGTTCGTGACGAACTTCCTCGCGACGGTGGAGTGGGACTTCTCGACGAACGAGATGTACCGCATCAAGCGCAAGGACGCGCCGTGGCCCGAGACTCGGGAGGAGGCTGAGGACCATTGGCGTCGTCGGCTCAAGAACGAGGCTCTTGTCCAGATCCTCGGCGCGGAGCTCGACAATTCTACGAACAAGGTCGATGCCGCCGAGAGTCTCGTAAAGAAGTACCGCCAGTACTACACGGTCCTCACCGAGCCCGACGAAGAGGCAGTCCTACAGCACTATCTTTCGGCGGTGGCACGTGCCTACGACCCGCACTCCGACTATCTGTCGCCAGCGTCGAAGGAGGACTTCGACATGGAGATGAGCCTGACGCTATGCGGCGTCGGCGCGGTTCTGCACATGGATGAGGGTGCGCTCAAGATCGTAGAGATAATGCCGGGCGGCCCCGTTGACCGCGACGGCCGCATCAAGGAAGGCGACAAAATCGTCGGCGTCCGCCAGGAAGACGGAGAGATGGAAGACATCATGTGGAAGCCGATCAAGAAGTCGATCAAGAAGATCCGCGGCCCGAAGAACACTCGCGTCACGCTCGAGATTGTTCCGCGCTCCGACTCTTCCGGCGCGACGAAGAAGCAGATCGAGCTCGTCCGCGACGAGATAAAGCTCGAGGACCAGGCGGCGACGGGTCGCGTCGAGACGGTTTCGCTCGGCGGCTTCACGAACAAGGTCGGCTACGTCTATCTTCCTGGCTTCTACGGAACGATGGAGAAGCGGTCGCAGGACGAAGGGTTCCGCAGCTGCGCGATGGACGTCGCGAAGTATCTTGCAGAGTTCAACGCCGAGGACGTCGGCGGGCTCGTGCTAGACTTGCGCGGCAACGGCGGCGGATCGCTTCGCGAGGCGGTTCTCCTCTCTGCGCTATTCGTGCCGAGTGGTCCCGTCGTGCAGGTCAAGGACGTGCGGAACCTCGGCTGTCTCCCGATTCCATACGGCAACCCCGTCGCGTTCCGCAAGCCCGTAGTCGTGCTGACAGACCGCGCGAGCGCGAGCGCGTCCGAAATCGTCGCCGGGCATCTTCAGGACGTTGGCCGCGCCGTCGTGCTTGGCGATGGGCGCACACATGGCAAGGGAACGGTCCAGACGGTGCTCGGCATGGGACCCGCGCAGTATGGGTCGATGAAGATCACCACGGCGAGGTTCTACCGCGTCGACGGGCGTTCGACGCAGCTTGAGGGAGTTGAGGCCGACATCCGGCTTCCTTCGCTTCTCGACTCTCTGGACATTGGCGAGGACAAGCTGCCAAACGCGTTGCCGTTCAGTCGCATCCTCCCCGCCGACTACGCGCGCTGCTGGAACATGTACGAGTACGTTCCCGAGCTGCGCCGTCTCGCCGAGGCCCGTCTTGCCGTCGACGAGCGCTACCAGAAGCATATCGCAAACGTGAACGGCATGAAGGAGATAAGCGAACGCGAGGAGGTCTCGCTTGAGCGCGAGGCAAGGAAGGTGCAGATGGCTGCGGACCGCGAACTGAGGGAGCTTGACGAATCCGACGACGACGAGGAGGACGAGGAGAAGGCCGTCCGCCGCCGTAGGCGCAACGAGCGCGCGAAGGACGACGTCGTTCTCGATGCCGCGTTCGACGTCATGTCCGATCTCATACGGCTCAACGGCGGCGCGGAAGTTCCGCGCCCGCGCACGAACAGCGGCTGGTACAACGCGATAATGGGAGGGTTCTGAAGATGAAGACCGTCAGGTTCGTCAAGATGCACGGCGCCGGGAACGACTTCGTCCTCGTCGACGACCGTGACGGCGGCTTTCCCTGCGAGCACCGCCTGATAGCGGCTATGGCGACGCGTCCGAGCGGCATAGGGTGCGAGGGCGTGATACTTGTTCAGCGTTCCGAGACGGCGGACTTCAAGATGAGGTTCTTCAACCCCGACGGCTCCGAGGCGGATCTCTGCGGGAATGGCGCGAGGTGCGTCGCGGCGTTTGCGCGTGAAATCGGCGCCGCCGCCGGGAAGGTGATGCGCTTCGAGACGGCGGCGGGCTTCGTTGATGCGGAGATCCTTGACGACGACCTCGTCCGCATTGCGATTCCCGATCCAAAGGACCTCGGCGAAGATTTCGTTGTCGCGGGCGTTCCCCACAAGATCGTGCCTGTGGTGAACCTTGCGAAGGCCGACGTCGAAGGCGAGGGCCGTCGCATCAGGATGAGCGACGAATTTGCGCCCAACGGCACCAACGTCGACTTCGTCTGCTACCGCGCACCCGACTGCGTGCTGGTGCGCACGTACGAGCGCGGCGTCGAGGCCGAGACGTTTGCCTGCGGCACTGGATCCGTCGCCGCGGCTGTAGTCGGCGTTGCGCAGCACGGGCTCAAGTTCCCGGTGCGCGTGAAGACTGCTGGCGGCTACGAACTCATTGTGGGCGGCGTCAAGACGGACGCGGGATTCTCGGAGATCACGTTGACCGGGCCCGTTAAGCGTGTCTTCGAGGGCGAGATGGACCTTGACTCTCTCGGTGTCGTCCCCGAATAGTCGGGGTTGAATCATGGCGGCAACAATGATATAATCGGGGCAAATTTATGAGCTACTACTTGATGCTTCTTGTCGGCGCGGTTCTCGTGAACAACTTCGTTCTGAGCCGCTTTCTTGGTTGCTGCCCGTTCCTCGGCGTGTCGAAGAAGCTCGATACCGCGCTCGGAATGTCTGGTGCCGTCGTCTTCGTGATGACCGTCGCCGCCGCAGTGACGTGGTGCCTCGACCGCTGGCTTCTCCAGCCGCACGGGCTTGGCTACATCCACACCCTTGCGTTCATCCTCGTGATCGCGTCGCTCGTCCAGTTCATCGACATAGCGATGAAGCGCTTCCTGCCGCCGCTCCACGCCGCGCTCGGCATCTTCCTCCCGCTCATCACGACGAACTGCGCCGTCCTTGGCGCTGCGGAAATCAACTGCAAGCAGGGCTCCGGCTTCTTCGAGTCGGTGTTCTTCTCGTTTGCGGCCGCCGTCGGCTTTGGCTTTGCGCTCGTCATCTTCTCTGGCATTCGCGAAAAGCTTGCGCACGCCGATCCTCCGCGCTGCTTCCGCGGCATCGCGATAGCCCTCGTTACAGGCGGGCTTCTCAGTCTTGCGTTCATGGGATTCTCGGGGCTTGTGAAGCTGCCGTACTGAGCGAATGTAAAATGTAAAGTGTAAAATGTAAGGTTGCGGGGTCGTTCATATGACAATAGCTATTCTGATCATCGCCGGAGTCGGGCTTGTCGCCGCGCTTGCGCTCGCGATCGCCGACAAGTATCTCGCCGTTCGCGAAGATCCGCGCATCGGCATGGTGACTGCCGCGCTTCCAGGCGCGAACTGCGGCGGCTGCGGCTTTCCGGGGTGCGACGGCTACGCCCGCGCGTTAGTTGCGGGAACGGCGCCGAACGGCGCATGTGCCGCTGGCGGCGACGCATGTGCCGCAGCCATCGCGAAGATTCTCGGTGTAGAGGCGACTGCGACCGAAAAGCGCGTCGCGCTCGTAAAGTGCTGCGGAACGCGCTCCGAGGCGATTCGCGTCGGCGACTACAACGGAATCTGCGATTGCAGCGTTGCGGCGATGACGGCAGGCGGCGACAAGGGCTGCACATACGGATGTCTCGGCTACGGCGCGTGCGCGAACGTCTGTCCGAAGGGGGCGATATCGATCCACGACGGACTTGCGAAGGTCGACAAGCGTCTCTGCATCGGTTGCGGCAAGTGCGTGACTGCGTGTCCGAAGCACATCATCGAGCTCGTCCCCGCGTCGGCGACGATCCACGTCCTCTGCGCGAACCCCGACAAGGGTCCGAACGTCCGCAAGGTCTGCGGCGTCGGCTGCATGGGTTGCCACCTCTGCGAAAAGAATTCAGGCGGCAAGGAGGCCGGCCACTTCACTTTCCAGGGCTTCCTCGCGAAGGTCAACTACGAGAACCCGCCGACTGACGAGCAGATCGTCGCCAAGTGCCCTGCGAAATGCATGTCGGTCGATCCCCACTTCGAAACTGGCCGGTAAGCGCTCCGGACGCGGTTTTGGTATAATATATAATCATGAAACCCACATTGGTAGTATTGGCGGCGGGCATGGGCTCGCGTTATGGTGGCTTGAAGCAGGTCGACCCTGTCGGTCCTTCGGGCGAGGCGATTCTCGACTACTCCGTTTTCGACGCGCTGCGCGGCGGCTTCGGCAAGGTCGTGTTCGTCATTAGGCGGGACTTCGAAGCGGAGTTCAAGGAGAAGATCGGTCGCAAGTTCGAGCCACTGATGCCGGTGGACTACTGCTATCAAGACATCGCGGACCTCCCAGCGCCCTATACCGTCCCCGCAGGCCGCACGAAGCCGTGGGGCACCGCGCACGCGACGCGCGCGGCGAGGACCGTTGTGAACGAGCCGTTTGCGGTCATCAACGCCGACGACTTCTACGGTCGCGACGCCTTTGCGAAGCTCGCGGCGTTTCTCTCCTCCGCGCCCGCCGACGACGGCAAGATGCACCTCGCGATGGTCGGCTTCAGGCTCGACCTCACGCTCAGCGAAAACGGCAGCGTCGCGCGCGGCATCTGCGACATCGCGCCAGACGGCAAGCTGCGCGGCGTGACGGAGATGACGAAGCTCGTCAAGGTCGGCGACATCGCCGAGAACCGCGAGGACGAGGCGAACCCCGTGAAGGTTCCCCTCGACTCGCGCGTCTCCATGAACTTCTGGGGCTTCCCCGCCGGGCTCTTCGCAGAGCTCGAGGAGCGCTTCCCGAAGTGGCTCGCCGTGAACGGCTCGAAGGAGAAGAGCGAATGGTATATTCCGTTCGTCGTCGACGAGCTCGTCCGCGAGGGCAAGGCCGACTGCTGCGTCCTTCCCACCGACTCGAGCTGGTTCGGCGTCACGTACCGCGACGACAAGCCGCGTGTCATGGAGTCGATTCGCGCGCTCGTCGATGCCGGCGAATATCCGTCCAATCTCTTTGCATAGGCTTCTGCCATGGGCCGAAGCGGCCGGTTGATCCAAGGAACATCAAATGAAGAATCTCACTGCGGACGAACTCCGCGACAAGTACCTTAAGTTTTTCGAGTCCAAGGGGCACACGATCATCCCCGGCGCGTCGGTTATCCCGGAGAACGACCCGACGGTCCTCTTCACGACGGCGGGCATGCATCCGCTTGTCCCGTATCTCATGGGCGCGATGGAGCATCCCGCCGGAACGCGCCTCACCGACGTCCAGAAGTGCGTCAGGACTGGCGATATCGACGAGGTGGGCGATGCGGCGCACTTGACGTTCTTCGAGATGCTTGGCAACTGGTCCCTGAACGACTACTTCAAGAAGGAGGCGATCTCCTGGAGCTACGAGTTCCTCACCGAACACCTCGGCTTCAAGCCCGAACAGCTCAACGTCACGGTGTTCCGCGGCGAGGGCAAGGAGGGAGAGGACGGCTATATCCCCGCCGATGAAGAGGCGGTCGAGATTTGGAAGTCGCTTGGGATCCCCGAGGAGCGCATCTTCCGCCTGCCGCGCGAGGACAACTGGTGGGGGCCTGCGGGAACTACCGGCCCTTGCGGTCCCGACACCGAGATGTTCATCGACACCGGCAAGGAGAAGTGCGGGCCCGACTGCCGCCCTGGCTGCCACTGCGGGAAGTACATCGAAATCTGGAACGACGTCTTCATGCAGTACTTGAAGAACGAGGAGGGCAAGTTCGTCCCCCTCGGTCGCCACAACGTCGACACGGGCATGGGCGTCGAGCGCACCATCTGCATGATGAGCGGCGCGCCGACCGTCTACGACACCGAGATCTTCGCGCCGATTATGGCGAAGATTGAGGAACTTCGGACAACGACCGGGGCCTCTGGCGGCCCCGAGCCCCAGCCCATGGATGAGGAGTCTCTCCTTCGCGCCAAGCGCATCATCGCCGATCATATGAGGACGGCGACGTTTATCCTGTGCGACCCGAAGGGCAGCGTGAAGCCCGGCAACATCGGCGCGAACTACGTCCTCAGGCGCCTTATCCGCCGCGCAGTCCGCTACGCGCGCATGCTCGGTATCGGCGAGGGCTTCACGGTGAAACTCGCCGAGGTGATCTGCGACAAGTACAGCCACGTCTACCCCGAGCTCAAGGCGAACCTCGCGCAGTGCCGTCTTGACTTGGAGGCCGAGGAGAAGCGCTTCAACGCGACTCTCGACAAGGGAGAGGCGATGTACAAGAAGGTCGCCGAGCAGCTTAAGCTCCACGGCCAGTCGCAGATCAGCGGCAAGACGGCGTTCAAGCTCTATGACACCTTCGGCTTCCCGCTCGAGATGACGATCGAGATGGCGACGAAAGACGGGCTTACCGTCGACAAGGAAGGTTTCGACGAGGCGAACCGCAAGCACCAGGAGCTTTCGCGCACCACGAGCGCGGGCTCGTTCAAGGCGGGGCTTCAGGACAACAGCGAGGTCGTGACGCGCATGCACACGGCGACGCACCTTCTCCATGCCGCGCTCCACAAGGTACTTGGACCGACCGCGAACCAGAAGGGCTCGAACATCACCGCCGAGCGCCTTCGCTTCGACTTTACCTGGCCCGAGCCGATGACGGCCGAGCAAAAAGCCGAGGTCGAGAAGCTCGTCAACGAGTGGATCGCCCAGGGCATCGCCGTCTCGAAGAAGATGACGACCGTCGAAGAGGCGAAGTCCGAGGGTGCGATGGCGCTCTTCGGCGCGAAGTACGGCGACCAAGTCTCTCTCTACACGATTGGCGACGTCTCAAAGGAGATTTGCTGCGGGCCTCACGTCGAGAACACGAAGGAACTCGGTTCTTTTAAGATCGTGAAGGAGCAGTCTTCTTCCGCAGGCGTTAGGCGTATCAAAGCAGTCATCGGCAACATGGGGTAACTTCCAAATCGTTTCCATGAAATAATAAACCGTGGAGACATGCAAAAATTCTACACGTTCTACATGTTCTACACGGTTCGAGTACTGACGATCTTGGTAATCTTCGGCGCATCGGCGGCCTTTGCGGCCGCGATGCCCGAGGAGATAGAAAAACAGCTTAGCGAACGTCTTCCTGCTGCGTTTGTGCCGGTTCCGGCGTCTGGCGCGACGAAGATATTCCCGCTTGTTTCCGAGAAGCGCAAGTCGCCTGACCGCAAGTATGCGATCACGGTGGACGGAACGCCCTTTGCGATAACGGCAATAGGCGAGGGCGGCAAGCTTGTCGAGATGTCGGTTCCAGCAGGCCTTCACACGGAAGAGTTCACGAATCGCTGGTTCAAGGCAGAGGACGTCTTTGGCAAGATCAAGTGGAAGCTTGAGCCGTACACTCCAGATGTGCCGTGCCTCGCCTACTTGAACGGAGGGAAGGGGCCTCTTGAGCTTGTAGCGAAGATCCCAGGTGGAACGCCGTGCGCCGTTCTCGGCACTGTCGTGGCGAACAAGTCGTCTCGGAAGCTTGTGCAGGTCCGAAAGGCCCTTAAAGGCGGCGGGCAGGAGAATTCGTTTATGCTTGTCTTCCTCAAGGAGAACCCGCCTGTGAAGACGCAAGCCGAATACGACGCTCGCGCAAAGCAGATGATGGCGGAACACGCTTTCAGGACGGGGCGTCCGTGGGGCAAGATGTTCCCGTCTGTCCTCGGCAACACAAGTTGCTTTGAGTGCGCCGCGATGGCCGCTGACGCGTCTACCTACATGTTTGACGGCGATCTCGGTTCTGGCGAACGATTTGAGAAGGTCGATGAAATCCGTTCCGGCGACGTCGTGCATTTCAAGTCGCACTACATCTTCGTCATATATCGCAAGGGCTCCCAGCTCACGACAATCGAGGGCAACATGAACGAGACGGTGCGCCAGTCGTCGAGCGCCTATTCCGTCTCTGGCGGCAAGTTCTTCGCCCATGGCGCTGAACGCGAGTTTACTCACGGATTCCACAAGTGGACTCCGCCCAAGTGAAAAAATGATATAATATTCCGATATTTTGTCGGAGAAACAGCGAAAATGAGTGCAGAGGCGGAGAAAAATCTGATTGAAATGGCCGCGCGCATACGCGAAATGCGCGAGATCATCGGGTATTCTGTTGAGCAGATGGCGGAGAAGACCGAAGTCTCCGTCGAGGACTACAAGGCGGTCGAGGCGGGCAAGCTCGACCCGACGTTCAACTTTCTCCACCAGTGCGCGATTACCTTTGGCGTCGACATCAACGCGCTTTTGAAGGGCCATAGCGCCCACCTTTCGGGCTACGAAGTGACGCGCGCGGGGCAGGGCCCTCTTACGGCGCACGAGACGCACATGGACATCCGCAACCAGGCGGCGATGTTCCAGAACCGCCTCGGAACGCCCTACTGGGTCACCTACAAGTACGACCCCGCGCTTCTCGACAAGCCAATTTCCACGACGACCCACGCTGGCCAGGAGTTCGACATCGTCCTCAAGGGCTCGATGAAGATCCGCGTCGGCGAGCATGTCGAGGAACTGAAGGAAGGCGATTCGATCTACTACCGCTCGTCCACGCCGCACGGCATGGTCGCGACCGATCCGAACGGCGTCACTTTCCTCGCGATGGTGATGGCGGGCGAAGGCGGCGATACGCATCTCGGTCTTGAGACCGTGCGTCCGCGCCACGAGAAGGTGCCGCTTGTCGTCGACAAGTTCGTCGAGTGCGAGGAGAACGCGTCGGGCCATCTCGAGCACGTGAAGTTCAAGAATACCGAGCGCTTCAATTTCGCTTTCGACGTGATCGACGAGATCGCCAACCGCTATCCCGAAAAGCTCGCGCTTCTGCACGTCAGCGACGATTTCGTCGAGCGTCGCTTCACCTTCCGCGAGATCAGCGACATCTCGAACCAGATGGCGAACTACTTTAGTTCAATCGGCATCGGGAAGGGCGACAAGGTTCTCTTCATCTTGAAACGCCACTGGCAGTATTGGCCGGCGGTTCTCGCGCTCCACAAGGTCGGCGCGATAGTGATTCCCGCCGTGAGCCAGCTCAAGGACCACGATCTCGTCTACCGCTTCAAGGCGGCCGACGTGAAGGCGCTCGTCTGCACCGCCGACGGCGATGTTGCGCACGAGGCCGAGCTTGCCGAGGCGGAGATTGCAAAGGAGAATCCCGGTTTTTCCCTCGTCAAGATGATCGCCAACGGCGACCGCGAGGGCTGGAAGAACTTCGACCGCGAATACGTCGGCTTCTCGCGCGTGTTTGGCCGCGGGCCGGACGCTCCTGGCGGCAAGGACCCGATGCTCATGTTCTTCACGAGCGGCACGACCGGCTACCCAAAGATGGCGCTTCACAGCCACCTCTACGGCCTCGGCCACTACGTGACGGCGAAATACTGGCACCAGGTCGAGCGCGATGGGTTGCATCTCACGATTTCCGAGACGGGCTGGGCCAAGGCGAGCTGGGGCAAGCTCTACGGCCAGTGGATGTGCGAAGGGGCGCTTTTCGTCTACGACTTCTCGCGTTTCCACGCCGAGCAGATTCTCCCGATGTTCGCCAAGTACGGCATCACGACTTTCTGCGCGCCGCCGACGTTGTACCGCATGCTAATAAAAGAGGACATCTCGAAGTATGATTTCTCGTCGGTGCATCACGCGACTACCGCAGGCGAGGCGCTGAACCCCGAGGTGTTTACGCAGTTCAAGCGCGCGACGGGTCTTTCAATCTACGAGGGATTCGGCCAGACCGAGACGACTTGCGCGCTCGGTACGCTCTTCGGCGACGAGATCAAGCCGGGCGCGATGGGTAAGCCGATTCCAGACTACGGCATCGACCTCGTCGACCCCGAGGGGCACTCCGTTCCCGCCGGCGAACATGGCGAGATCGTCGTCAGGACTCCGCGCTCGAACCCTCACCCCGGTATCTTCGTCGGCTACTACAAAGACGAGGAGAAGACGGCCGAGGTGTGGCGTCACGGCTGCTACCACACGGGTGATCTCGCGTGGAAGGACGAGGACGGATACTTCCACTATGTCGGTCGTGCGGACGACGTCATCAAGTCGTCGGGCTACCGCATCGGGCCGTTTGAGATCGAGAACGTCATCATGGAGCTCCCCTACGTCGTCGAGTGCGGCGTTTCCGCCGCGCCCGATCCCGTGCGCGGTCAGGTCGTCAAGGCGACGATCAAGCTCGTGAAGGGCAAGGAAGGCACGGAGGAGCTCAAGAAGGAGATTCAGGAGTACGTCAAGACGCACACGGCTCCCTACAAGTACCCTCGCATCGTCGTCTTCCGCGACGAACTTCCCAAGACTGTTTCAGGAAAGATCCAGCGCAACAAGCTGTAATACAATGGAAAAGAAACGCTACCTCGGCATCGACATCGGCTCGACGACTTTCAAGGCCGTCCTCCTCGGCGAAGACGGCAAGGTGGAGCGCACGGTCTACAAGCGCACCCAGCCCATTGACTCTGGCAAGGTCGCCTGCACCGGGCATTGCTCGGGGTGCGGCGCTTGTGGCGGCGGCGCGTCGAAGCGTCTCGCGCTCGAGTTCCTCAAGGTCGCGGGCATTACTTCCTTTAAGGACATCTCGGCAATCGTCGTGACAGGCAGCCAGATCGTCGAGGATACGCGCAAGTTCATCCCGTTCGATTTCCAGGTCAGCGAAGTGACGGCGCACGTTGCGGGCGCGAAGTTCCTCCATCCCGACGTCGACGCGATCATCGACTGCGGCGGCCAGGACTCGAAGTGCATGGTGTACAACCCGACGATGAAGCTCTGGACGAGCATGATGTCGGGCGTTTGCGCCGCCGGGACAGGCAGCTTCCTCGACTCAGTCGCGGCGAAGCTCGGCGTCAAGATCGAGGACGTCGCGGAGAAGGTGAACTACGATTCCGACACCGAGTTCAGCTCGGTCTGCGCCGTTCTTTCCGCGACGTCGATCAACAAGTTCAAGAACCGCGTGCCGATCGGCGACCTACTCGCGGGCGCATGCAAGGCGCAGGCGCGCACGATCCTCAATTCGGTCGGGCAGCTTCTCCTCAACGCTCCCGGCCGCAAGATACTCTTTCAGGGCGGCGTAGCGTTCAACAGTGCAGTCGCGTTTTTCCTCAAGAAACTCACCGGCAGCGAGATCGTAATTCCGCAGTATCACGAGGTGATGGGCGCTCTCGGCGCAGCGGTGATTGCGCGACAGCTCCACGACCTCCGCGACGCCGGCAAGCTCGATCTCGCCAAAGTCGAGTACGAGCCGACGCGTGGCAAGTCCGTCCTGCTCAGAATCAAGTCGACGAAGCGCGACTTCTTCTCTACTGACAAGTCGAAGCCGCTCGTGTGGCGCAACCTCTTCTTCCCGACCGAGATCCTGAACGCGATGGATTGCCGTGTCCGTACGCTCGAGACCTACGCCGCGCTCTTCGGGCGCAAGGCCGACAAGGTAAAGGAAGCGCTTGGCAAGGCCGCGCAGAAGGGCTTTGACGGTCAGACTTGCTCGTTCCTCCGCATGCTCGAGGGCATGGAGCTCGAAAAGCCCGACTACATTGTCTCGACGATGCAGCCCTGCCAGCAGGCGGAGCGTGTGTTCGCCGATCTCGCGCGCGAATACAAGATTCCAGACCGCCTCTACTCTCTCCAGACGCCGATCAACGGACAGAGTCGTGCCGCGATCGAGACGATTGCCGATGGCCTCGCCGAGTCTGTCGCGCTTATGGAGAAGGCGTTTGGCCGCAAGCTCGACCAGGGTCGTCTCGAAGAGGCGTGCGTCCTTTCCAACGAGGCCGCAGAGCTCGCGCGTCAGTGTACGCATCTCAGGTTTACGTCGCCGCCTCTCGTCCGCGGCAGCGAGGCGATTTACAACGCAATCGTCTTCTCGCAGCTCTGGGGGACACAGGATCTCGTCGATATCCAAACGGCGTATCGCGACGAGCTCATACAGAAGAAGCTTTGGGCCGAGAAGCGCTACTCTATCGACGATACTCATCGTCTTCTCTGGCTTCACCTGCCGCCTTTCTACGACACGAAGCATCTCACGTTCCTCGAGACTACGTGCAACGCGCCGATAGTTTTCGAAGAGACGAATTTCGTCGGCTGGGAGCCGCTTGACCCGAAGGATCCTTATCGCTCGCTTGCGAGGAAGCTTCTCCAGTCTGGTTTCCTCGATCCGGCACAGCGCGTTGAGTACGTGAAGAAGGCGATTCCCGAAGGCAAGTTCAACGGCGTCGTTCTCTATACTCACGGCTTCGGGCGTTGCTCGCTCGCGGACCGCGCGTTCTCGAAACTCCTTCGCGAGACGCTCGACTCGATCGGATGTCCGCTCCTCGCGCTTGAGGGCGATTGCATGGACGCGTCCATCGATCCGTGCTCGACGGTTACGAAGATATCGTCGTTTGTCGAAGCGCTGAACCTCAGCCGCTACGGCAACATCTTCGGCAAGGTCGCGTCGTAACGGGGCCTTGCGCCCCGCTTCCAGTTTTTGCCGTGCGCCCTTGACAAGGCGCGGCGCCTTTTGCAATAATGGATAATATAAAGTGCAAAAGGAAATTGGAAGCGCAATGGGCAAGAAGCTGTTGATAGTCGAGTCTCCCGCGAAGGCGAAGACGATAGGCAAGTATCTCGGGCCGGAATTCACGGTCAGGAGTTCCGTCGGCCACATACGCGATCTCCCGAAGGAGAACGGCGCGATAAGGATCGACAAGACGGGCGACGAGAGCTGGACGTTCACGCCGAAGTACGAGATCTCCGAAGGCAAGGAGAAGGTCGTCTCGGAACTCAAGTCCGCCGTGAAGTCGTCGAGTGAAGTCTATCTCGCAAGCGATCCCGACCGCGAGGGGGAGGCGATCGCGTGGCACCTCAAGGAAGTGCTTGGGCCTGTTGCAGGCAAGAAGCCGTTCCACCGCGTCACCTACAATGAGATCACGAAGGGCGCCGTTCTCAAGGCCGTGGCAGAGCCGCGCGACATCGACATGCCTCTCGTCGACGCCCAGCAGGCGCGCAGGATCCTCGACCGCATCGTCGGCTACAAGGTGTCGCCGCTCCTCTGGAAGAACATCGCGTGCGCCAACAACCGCTCGCTCTCCGCGGGCCGCGTCCAGTCTGTCGCTTTGCGGCTCCTCGTCGAGCGCCAGCGCGAGATAGAGGCGTTCAAGCCCGAGACCTACTTCCTCATGGGCGTCGAGGCGAAGAAGCGCGGCGCCGCGAACGGCAAATTCGTCGCGAAGCTCGCGCGCATAGACGGCGAGAAGCCGAACGTGCGCGACCGCCAGACGGCAGACACCACGCTTCTCGACCTCTCCGGCGCCGAGCTCGAGGTCGTCGACTTGAAGGCGCAGCCGAAGACGCGCCACGCGCTGCCGCCGTTCACCACTTCGACGATGCAGCAGGCGGCGTCGAGCGTCCTTTCGTTTTCGCCCGGCAAGACGATGAAGCTCGCGCAGTCGCTCTACGAGCAGGGGCGCATCACCTACATGCGAACCGACTCCGTGAACGTCTCCGAGCAGGCGCGCGCGGCGGCGAAGGACTACGTGACCGCGACCTTCGGCGGGGAGTTCTACCCCGAAAGCCCCAACTTCTTCAAGTCCAAGGCCGACGCGCAGGGCGCCCACGAGGCGATACGCCCGACCGACGTATCGCTCACCCCCGACCGCGCCGCCGAGAGCGGCATGGACGCGGCGGAGCTCAAGCTCTACGCACTCGTGTGGAAGCGCTTCGTGGCGAGCCAGATGGCCGACGCGAAGACGACCGTCCGCACCGTGACGCTTGCGGCCCGCAAGCCCGCGCTCGCGCATGACTACCTCTTTACGGCGAGCGCGACCGAGATCGACTTCGAGGGCTTTCTCAAGGTCATGAACCTCTCTCTCAAGAAGAAGCGTCCGGACGGTGAGGACGACGAGGACTCTGACGAGGTCGCGGCGCTTCCGCCGCTTTCCGGCGGCGAGACGCTCGACGCCGTCCGCTGGCTCGCGGACGAGAAGCAGACGAAGGGCCCGGCGCACTATTCCGAGGCATCGCTCATCAAGGCGCTCGAGGAGAACGGCGTCGGGCGCCCTTCGACGTATGCGGCGACGATCGAGACGCTGAAGGCGCGCGAATACGCGAAGGCCGAGAAGAAGAAGCTCGTCCCCCTCGAGCGCGGAATCCTCGTGTGCGACTGGCTCGTAAAGAAGCTCGACGCGCTCTTCAGCGTCGGGTACACTGCGAAGATGGAGGCCGAGCTCGACAAGGTCGAGGGGGGCGGCGAGCCGATGAACGCGATGCTCAGCGCGTTCTACGCGAAGTTCATGAAGGCCGTAGAATCCTGCAAGGAGCCCGCTCCCGACAAGGAGAAGTTCGAGTTCGTCTTCTCGCTCCTCGACCAGGTTCGCGAGTGGAAGGAGCCGAAGACAGTCGGCAAGCGGACGTACGACGACAAGGCGTTCGTCGAGTCGGTGCGCGCGCAGTTCGACTCGGGCAAGCCGCTTTCCGCGAAGCAGCTCGAATACCTCGTGCGGATGGCGCTCATGTACGCGTCGCAGATACCGGACTGCGAGGCGACGCTGAGGGAACACGGCTTCGCCGGCTCCCAGGCGCAGAAGCCGGAGACGGTGGATGCCGAGCTTGTGAAGTGGTGCTTTGACACGGCCGACAGGATCATAGGGCTCATGAAGAACCCGTTCCTCAAGAGCCTCAGAGACCAGACGGAGCGCGGACGCGGGCTCTCGCAGAAGCAGTTCTCGATACTCGTGAAGGCGGTCGGCGAAAACGCCGCGGGGCTCGAGGACTGCGACGAGATCAGGGCGAAGCTCTCCGAATTCGTCCCAGGCGGCTTCTCTCCGATCCAGCGCGAGGAAGAGTCCGTCATCCCTCGGCTTATCGCGCTCGTCGGCAAGGTGACAGAGTGGCGGCCTTCCTCGAAGAAGGGCCGCAAGACGTACGACGACAAGGCGTTCGTCCAGTCGCTCGTCGACCAGTACGAGCGCCGCAGGTCGCTTTCGCCGCGGCAGGTCATGGCCCTTAGGCGCGTCATCGTCGCCTACAAGGACAAGATCCCCGGCTATGACGAGGTCGCGGGGCCGCTTGGCCTCGACGACATCCCTTCGAGCCGCGACAAGAAGGCCAAGGTGATAGATGGTCCCTCCGACTAATCCGCGTACTGCGGAAGATCCGTGCGTACAGCGCTTCAAGGCGAGCTTGCTCGCCGAGCGCGGTGTCTCGCAGAACACGTGGGACGGGTATTTCTCCGATCTTGCGCAGTTTGCGTCGTTCGCATGGGGTCATGACGCGGCGCCGCCGTTCGCGTGGGGCGATGCGAGCGACGCGGCGGCGAGGGCGTTCCTCTCGTCGTTCGGCTCCGCAGGCGCGCGCGCGACGACGGTGAGGCGCAAGCTTGCGGCGCTCCGTTCGTTCTACAGGCATCTCCAGAGGGAGGGGGCGGTGGCGGACAATCCGTTTTCCTCGCTTAGGGGCCCGCGCAAGGCGAAGACCCTGCCGAAGGTGCTTTCGGTCGGGGATGTCGAGTCGTTTCTCGCCCAGCCCGGCAAGGACTACGCCGCCGGCCGCATCGGCGAGCGCGAGTTCCTGCGGGACTCTGCCCTCTTTGAGACGCTCTATTCAACGGGCTGCCGAATTGGCGAAGTCGTTCCGCTCAAGTGGAGTGACATCGACTTCGCCCGCGGCACCGCGATCGTGACCGGAAAGGGGTCGAAGGACCGGCTCGTCATACTCGGGCCCAAGGCGCTCGACGCGCTCAGGGCTCTTCGCGGCGCATCTGCCGCGGATGCCGACGGCGCTGTGTTCGCGTCGGCCGCAGGGAAACCGGCATCTACGCGCCTCGTCGAGCGGCGTATGAAGAGGTATCTTGCCGAGGCGGGTCTTCCTGCGGACTTGACGCCTCACAAGCTGCGGCACAGCTTCGCAACGCACCTTCTCGACGCTGGCGCGGACTTAAGAAGCGTCCAGGAGATGCTGGGGCATTCGTCGCTTTCGACGACCCAAGTCTATACGCATGTTTCCGTGGAGCGCCTTAAAGATGCGTATTTTTCATCACACCCGCGCGCCTGATTGTGGTATAATACAACATCATAAACCAAAAAAAGAGGTGAGTTATCGCACAGTTCACTCGTGTCAACTTCAAGATTCGCGTTCCGCAGGTTCGCGTTCTTGATGCCCAGGGAAATATGCTCGGCGTAATGCCGACACGCGACGCCCAGCGCCTCGCGGACCAGAGGGGGCTCGATCTCGTAGAGATCACGCCCAACGCGCAGCCGCCCGTCTGCAAGATCATGGACTACGGAAAGTTCAAGTACGAAGAGTCCATCAGGGAGAAGCAGGCGCGGAAGGCCCAGAAGGTGCAGAAGGTGAAGGAAATCAAGTTCCATCCCGGCACCGACACGAACGACTTCAACTACAAGCTCAACCAGATACGGGGCTTTCTCAAGGACGGTTGCAAGGTCAAGCTCACGCTCCAGTACCGCGGGCGCGAGAACGCGCACCGCGAGCTTGGCGAGGACGTCATCAACCGCGTCCTTGAGGAATTGAAGGACGAGTGCTTCGTCGAGCAGGCCCCGAAGACGCTCGGGCGCGTCCTCGGTGCGCTCATCGGGCCGCCGCGCAAGAACGGGCCTAAGCCCCAGCCGCGCCCGGCAGCTCCAGCGCAGCCAGGCGGAATACGCATATCCGTCAGCTGAGAAAGACGAGATGGGAAGGTTTCGTTTGAGAGGCAGGAGGCGCCGTAGCCGAGACCAGCGGTCGAGTGCGGAGATGATTCCGCTCCGCACGATCGTGCCGAACCTCGTCACTTCGATGGCCGCGTGCGCCGGCATAACGTCGATATCGCTTTCAAGCGAAGGGCGCTTTCTCCATGCACTCGTCGCGCTTCTCGTCGCGTGCGTGTGCGACGGCATGGACGGGCGCGTTGCGCGGCTCTTGAAGGCAAGTTCCAAGCTTGGCGCCGAGCTCGACTCTCTCGCCGACTTCGTGAACTTCGGCGTAGCACCCGCGATGTTCATGTTTTTCTGGCTCACCGGGGGGCCGGCGCACGAGGGCTGCTCGCCGCAGATGGTTCGGCTTGTCCTCGGCTGCTCGCTCTTCTACGCGCTTTGCGATTGCTTCCGTCTCGCGCGGTTCAACACGATGCTCGAGCAGCCGACGCTTCCCTATTGGAAGCACTTCTTCACGGGCGTTCCTGCGCCGGGCGGGTGCTGGATGGTGCTCACGCCGGCAATCCTCGCTCTCGCTCTCGACGCGAAGGACAAGTATCCCGCGCTGCAGGACGTTTTACGCAATCCGTACTTTGGCATGTTCATGCTCCTCTTCGTGGGGGCCTTGATGGCGTCGCGGCTCCCTACGATTTCGCTGAAGTCACTGCATATAAGTCGCAGATACCAGCTTCCGGTGATGGCTGCGCTGCTGCTCGTCGTCGCGCTTCTCATATCAAATTTCTGGATGACGGTCGGCGTGATGGGGGTCCTCTACGTCCTGACCGTCCCGGTGACGGGTCTTGTTTTTCTTCGCGTACGTGCCCGCGCACTTGACGCGACGCCCGCGAAAGTGTAAAATTTCCGCATACTTTTCACAACAAAGGAGAAGTCCACAAATGAAGAACATGAAGCTTGCACTTGCAACCGCCGCGATCGCGGCATGCACAACTGTCTTCGCCGCTGATGGCGCGGCTGTCGACAGCGACGTCGAAGGTCAGGGAATCGGGGCGATTGGCTGGACTCCCGTTCAGGTCGGTCTTTTTGCGCCTGTGTCGATTCCGTGGGGCTTTGACTGGGATGTCAAGGGTCTCGACCTTGATCTCTTCTACATGGAGACCGTCAAGCTCCAGGGGCTTGGCATCTCGGGCATCGCAGCGCGCACCCGCGATCGTCAGGACGGGCTTCTCGCCACCTTGGCGTGCAACTGGAACGACGCTGACGTCCGCGGCATAGACCTTACGCTCGGCGCGAACCTCTGCTTCGGCGATGTCTATGGCATTAACGTGGCGACGTTCGGCATGCGCAACTTGATGAAGGGCGTGGACGCCAACCTGCTCGCCTCCTACCAGAAGGACTTTGTCGGCTGGCAGACTTCCTGCATCTGCAACTTCACCGAGAATGAGTGTACCGGCGCCAGCTTCTCGCTCGCGCTCAACATGGCGAAGATCGAGACCGGCTTCCAGGCCGCGACCATCAACAGCGCCGAAGAGCTGCACGGCGTGCAGGTCGGTATCATCAATATCGCGCATGAGTGCCCGTGGGGTCTTCAGGTTGGCATCATCAACATCATTCTTGACAACAAGATCAAGATCCTTCCGCTCGTTAACGGTTACTTCGGCGGCGACGAAGAGTGAGCAGGCCGGGTAATCCATTTCTGAAGAAGGCGACGGGGGCCGGCAAGGCCCCCGCGTCCGTTGATGCCAAGCGCAAGCACGGGCTCGGGCGCGGGCTTGACGGGCTTCTTTCCTCGTCCCTGCCGCCGTCGGCTGTCGCAGCGGTTCGCCCCGAGGCGAAAGTTCTGGCGCAGCCCCAGCCAGGTGCGCCGCTCGAGCTCAACATACTCGACATCGAGCGCAGCCCCTACCAGCCGCGCCGCGATTTCAGGGAAGAGGAGCTGAAGGAGCTCGCCGAGTCGCTTAAGAACAGCGGCCTTGTCCAGCCCCCGACGGTGAGGAAGAACTCCGCCGGCCGCTATGAGCTCATTTCCGGCGAACGCCGTCTCCGCGCCGCGCAAATCGCCGGCTGGAAGAAGATACGCGTCACGCTTGTCGAGGCCGACGATCTCACTGCCGCCTCCATGACGGCTACGGAGAACCTCCAGCGAGAGGACCTGAATCCGATCGAGGAGGCGCTCAGCTACAAGATGCTCCAAGACAGCTTCAATCTCACGCAGGCCGACGTCGCCGAGAAGGTCGGCAAGGGCCGCGCGACGGTCGCGAATTCCGTGCGGCTTCTCGAGCTTCCCGACGAGGTGAAGGGGCTCGTGCAGTCTCGTCTTCTCTCCGTCGGCCATGCGAAGGTCCTCCTTTCCGTCGATTCCGAGAAAGACCGCGTCCTCCTTGCGCGCGACTGCGTGAACGACCAGCTTACGGTGCGCGCCCTCGAGAAGAAGGTCGCGCGTCTTCACGCACCCGTTCCCGCGCGCTCCACAGGCGTGCCCGACCTTCCCGATTCGTATGTGCGCAGTCTTTCCGACAAGCTCAAGCGCCATCTCGGCTGCGCCGTGCGCGTGACGAGCGGCGTCACGCATGCGAACGGCAAGCATACGAAGGGCGTTCTCGAGATCGATTTCTTCGACAACGACGACCTCGACCGCGTCATCCGCATGATCGGCGTGGAGATCGACTGACGATGTTTTCTGCGCTTCTCGCGGCGTCGCTCGTCTTTTCGCAGGCCGACGCCAACCTCGCCTTCAAGACTGCCACGGGTCTCGTCGAGAATCACACGCCGCGAGATTCCGGCACGACCCGCAGCCAGCTTGCCGCGAATTATCTCCTCGACGCCGCGAGCGCGGCGGGAGCCGACGTCAGGCGCGACATGTTTGTCGCGAAGACGCCGAAGGGCGAGCGCCGCTTCACGAATCTCGTCGCCTCGTTCAAGAGGAACCCGGATGCGCCCTGGGTAGTCCTCGTCTCTCATTACGACACGAAGACGGGCGTCGACTGCCCGGGCGCGAACGACGGCGCCTCGACCTCGGGGCTTCTCGTCGCGCTTGCGGGCGTTCTTTACAACCATCGAACGCAGAACGACAACGTCATGCTGATATGGACCGATGGCGAGGAGTGCATGAACGCGTATGTCGAGGACGACGGCCTCTGGGGGTCTCGCCATGCGGCGAAGTCGCTGAAGGAAAGCGGCGTCAAGGTTAAGGCCGTGATATGCCTCGACATGCTTGGCGACAAGGACCTTCATGTGTCAATCCCGAAAAACAGCAGTCCAGCGCTGTCGAAGATCGCGCTTGCCGCCGCAAAGAAGGCAGGAGTCGCCGACAAGGTGTCGCGCATAGACCTGCTCGTGAAGGACGACCACGTGCCTTTTTTCGAGGCCGGTTTCAAGTCGATTGACCTCATCGATTTCGAGTACGGCAGCGCACCGGGGCGCAACGACTACTGGCATACTGACAAGGACACGATCGACAAGATCTCGGAAGAGTCGCTTCTCGCCTCCGGAAAGCTTGTCGTCGGGATGCTCAACATCCTGCTTCAGTGACGCGATTTTATGGTATAATAACTCGAACCGGGGCGCAGGGCCACGGCAACAGTTGCAAGGAGACCACATGAGCTGGTTTGAAGCAAAGACTGAAAAGGTGAAGATCCCGCCGGCGAAGGCGCTTTGGGCTATCTGCCCGAAGTGCGGCAGCCATTTCGAAAAGGCGGTCTGGAAGAAGAACAACGCGATATGCCCGAAGTGCAACTACCACGGGCGTCTCTCGGCACGCGAGCGCATCGCGCAGGTCGCGGACGAAGGTTCCTTCTCCGAGGTCTTCCGCGCAGTGTCCTATTCCGACCACCTCGCGTTCCATGATGCGACCGGCCCCTACAAGGCGAAAGTCGAGGCGACGATTGCGAAGTCGGGCGAGACCGAGTCGGTCGTGATGGGGACTGCGAAGATCGATGGACACCCCGTGATGCTCGGCGTCATGGACTTCGCGTTCATGGGCGGCTCCCTCGGCACAGGCACTGGCGAGCGCATCGCCCGCGCCTGCGAACAGGCGATTGCCGAAAATCGTCCGCTCGTCCTCTTCTCCGCGTCCGGCGGCGCGCGCATGCACGAGGGCATACTCTCGCTCATGCAGATGGCAAAGACGTCCGCCGCTATTGCAAAGCTCAAGGAATCGGGACTTCCCTACATTTCCGTCCTAACCGACCCGACGACGGGCGGTGTGAGCGCGTCCTACGCGATGCTCGGCGACATCAACGTGACCGAACCTCGTGCGCTTATCGGTTTCGCGGGCCGTCGCGTGATCGAAAACACGATTAAGCAGAAGCTTCCGGCCGACTTCCAGTCCGCCGAGTATCTCGAAGCCCACGGCTTTATCGATAAGATCGTTCACCGCTCCGAGATGAAGCCGTTTCTCGCGAAGATGCTCGGTTATATGTCGAAGTGAGGAGTTGGAGGATTTATGGCGAAAAATGCGATGGATTGCGTGAAACTGGCGAGGGACCCGAAGCGTCCCCACTTCAGGGATTTTATCTCCCTGATATTCAGCGATTTCGTTGAGCTCCATGGTGACCGTCTCGTTAAGGAC
>JAZSLQ010000183.1:0-2480 GCA_045535455.1 Kiritimatiellia bacterium
GGTGCAGAAGGTCACGATCCACGAAGCGGCGAAGGAATGGGAGAAGGCCGGGAAGCTCGGCACGGTCATCGACGAGGATACGGGCAAAGAGCGCCCCAAGACCGCCGAGGAGTACGTCGCCGAGGTGCGCGAAGCGTTCGACACGCCGGAGGCGTGGCCGCAGGAGTTCGAGTGCGAGTTCCTTGACACATCCTCAAATCTCCTTACCTACGACATGATCACCGCCGCCGAATCCATCGACGCCACAGAGCACGGTTTCGACCCCGACGAGGAAGGCGAGTTCTACGGCGGCTTCGACTTCGGCGGCATCACCGACCCCGCCGTGTTCTGGTACGCCAAGAAGGTCGGCGAGAACCTGATTACGCGGGACGTCCTTTCACTCAAGGGGCTCGACACCGTCGACATGCTTGACGCGTGCGACAGCCGCATCGCCAAATGCCGCCGCGTGTGCGTGGACTACACCGGCCCCGGGCGCGGCTTCGGCGATGTGGCCGCGAAGAAGTACGGGGAGTTCGACCCCGACCCGAAGAAGTTCCTCCAGGGCAAGATCGAGAAGTTCACATTCTCCGAGCCGTCGAAGCGCGAGCTGTTCACGAAGTTCCGCCTCTGCTTCGGCAAGGTCGTCACCTTCTTCATTCCCCATGCCGACTGGATCCGGCACGACTTCCATGCGATGCAGATGATCGTCAGCGGCAACGACTACAAGTTCTGGTCGCCGCGCACTAGCGCCGGCCACTCGGACGGATGCTGCGCCGCCGCCCTCTGCAAACGCGCCGCAGGGTTCGGGGATTCACCGGCCATATCGGCCACCGCACAGATTAAACAGGGCATCACCGACGGCAGAGCCGGCCTAAACAGAGGGAGTTTCATGTAATGGGCATGCTAGACAGGATATCAAGGTTCTTCTTCGAGAAGCGAGGCAACGCCTTCAGCGCCGCTGAGACGCTCCGCCGCAACCAGCTCAGGTACAACGCGCTGTACGCCCTCGACCCCGACGTGCTCGTGCGCCATCTCACAGCCTTCGCCCAGGGAGACATCTGCGGACTCGAGCGCGTCCTTGACGAGTTTGAGACGCGGGAGGACAAGATGCGCATCGGCGCGTTCAAGATGTCCGCCGCGGTGAGCTCGAAGCCGTGGGAGGTGAGGATAAACAAGGGCGAGGAGGACTCCGAGCGGGCGAAGCTGCACCAAAGGACGCTCCTGCGGTTCTGGAACAGGGTGGAGGTTACGGACATGTTCCGCCGCAACCGCAAGGGCGGTCTGCGCCTTCTCATCAGGCAGATGATGAGTGCTCAGAGTCGGGTGTTCTCGGTGCACGACATCGTATGGAAGGTCAACGGCGACGGTTCGCTCAAGGCGACGTTCACCCATGTTCCGGCATGGTGCTTCGAGAACCGCACGGGGCGGCTCCGCTACATCCGCAACGACGGGGACTTCCGCGGCGAGGAGATGCGGGACGGGGAATGGCTCGTAACAATCGGCGAAGGCGTGGGCATACCCGCCGCGATCCTCGCCATGGCCAAGCGGCTCGGATGGAACGACTGGCTGCTGTTCTCCGAGAAGTGCGGAATGCCCGTAGTCATGGGCAACACGTCCGCCCAGCACGGATCGGACACATGGCGGGCCATGGAGCGGGCGATACAGTCGATCGCACCCAAGACGGGACTTCTCGCCGACGCCGGCACCAAACTCAACGCGGTGTGGATGGGTGGAGGCGACCACAGCGCATACCGGGAGCTGATAGACTGCGTGGACCGAGCCATCTCCGCCCTCTACCGTGGCGGCGACCTCGCCACCGTGTCCAGCAGACCCGACGCCGCCGGAACGAACGCCCAGGACGGAGAGTCGGAGCTGATGGACGCGGATGGCTGCGCAATGATATCCGAAACGCTTCGAGATCAGGTGGAAAGGTTTGTCATAAGGTTCGAATGCGGCGACTACGAACCGCTCGCCGGGATAGTCATCAATCCTCCGTCGGAAGGAATGGATATCGACAGGGAGATGAAGATAGATTCACATCTTTCCGGACTTGGCGTAAGGCTCTCCAAATCAGATGCGCTCGCCCGTTATGGACGCATAGAGGCAAAAGACGACTCCGACGCCCTTGAAGCGGCCCAAAACACCACTCAAGACCCGTTTTTCGACCCCAAAGCATCCGGTTCGATGCTCTTCAACGCCAAGACCTCTCTAAAACCGTTTGCAAACCGTTTGCAAAACGCGAGGAAAGATCCGGACGCACAAGGAGCGGTCTCCGCGGAAAACGGCTCTGAGGGCGTTTTAGAGGCCTTCTGCAAGGATGGTTCAAAGGCCGCTCAAGAGGTTTTGAAGCTCCTTGAAGACCCGACCGCCGAAAAGGCCGCCGAGCTCATCGAAAAGCTCCCCTCTCTCCTGCCCGAAGATCCCGCGCTCGCCGCCGTGATCGCAGAGGCGATGGCGGAGGAGTTTCGAGTTTCGAGTTCCGAGTTCGAGGAACCTCCAAC
>JAZSLQ010000148.1:0-8437 GCA_045535455.1 Kiritimatiellia bacterium
TGGATTTGCGCAAGGATTCCCCGACGGCGAATTTCGTCAAGGTCGGCTTCGAGCCGGGCGGCGGCAAGAAGCCGCTGTCGCTCAGCAAGATACTTGTGTACGGAAACAAGCAGTATTGACAAGCAGAACCCATTATGAAAACGAAAATCCTAAAGTTGCTGGCCGCCGACAACTTCAGGGAGCTTCGGGAACTCTCGAAGAACCGTCCGGCCGTCTATGAGGCGGGCAAGCGCATGATGGTCGCCTTGGACGGAAAGGCGCTGCCGCCGGGAATTATAGCCAAGCTCGTCTTGGAGGCGTCAAATGCGAAGATCGACGCCATCCGCAAGCTTTCGCCCCGTTCGTCGGCACTTGAAATCCACCATGCCATCTCGCAGTTCAGCGAAAACATCGTGACCGCCATGAATCTGAGCGAAGCAGAGGCGAAGACGGCGACTTCGGAGAGGACATCGTTCCGTTCAACGGAGAGTTCAACGCCGACGAGATAAACGCCGACGAAATCCTTGACGACCTTCTGAACCTCGCATCTCGCTAATGCAGACAAATTGAGAGGAGAAAACTATGCCAGTAAACATCGAAGCGTTTCGCCGAGTCGCGGACTCCGCATTGATAACTTCACGCGACATAGTAGTCAAGGACGATGGCGACAAGTCCGTCGCAAAGCTTGGCAACTACATATTTTCGCAGGGCAACAAGGCCAACGACGCGACGATGTCCGCCTTCAAGACCGCCTTGGAGAACGAGTATGGCGTGTTCGGAACCCACGCCTTCGACACGTTCGTCGGCACACGCAACCAGTTGCACCAGTCGCTTCGCGCCGCAGACGTGAAGAAGGTGCTCTCAAACCTGGATGCCGTCAAGGGCGTTCGCGTAGTCGGCGAGATAATCCGCCAGTTCGACACGTCGCCGAAGGTTATGCAGCTTTCGGATGCCATGCGCGAGCTTGTGCGCGATTCCCTGAACATGGGCAAGCTTTCCGGTGTCGACCTCTCCAGCATCAAGAACGAGGCGGATGTCGTAAAGGCCGCTTCGGAACGCCTCGACAGCGCCATAGATGAATGCAAGAAGAACGCCAATGGAAAAGACGCCCTGACCCATGACATAACTGGGGCCGCCGGTATTGACGACTCGTCGAAACCGAACGAGCCCACCGGACTCAAGAACCTGAAACTGTCCTTCCAGTCGGCACACACGTCTATCGAGGATCGTATCAAGAGGGGAAGTCTCGGTGTCGGGATGAGCGTCAACCGCAGTGCCGGCAACCGGGTTGTGCTGGAGAAGCTCAAGACGAACGGAGTAGAGCCCGGCTTCATCTACCGCAACGACTGGGCGGAGAGCGACACCAGGAGCTACATGGCGACCATTCCGCCGGGTGCGGATCGCGCGGCAATCCTGCGCGAAGGGCGCGCCAGCAGATTCGGCATGGCAGCCGTCGCCGAATTGATAATAGACCTGGCTATCAATCACACGCAAACCGCCATCAAGCTCCCGGACCAGGTGAGGAACCTCGGAGAGGCGATTCTCGAGAAGTATCTGCTGCCCGACCTAGAGAACCTCACGAGCCCGGAGAAGGCCGACATTCTCAAGAAGATCAAGACGGAGTTCTTCACGCAGATCCGCGACGCGGTGATGAGCGTCGGGCCAAAGAACGCGGACGGCACCGACAGCGAGCTCTACAAGATGTCGCCCGTGTTCAAGCACTTCAACGACCGCGGCATCATCAAGCTCGACTACAACGAGGGCGACAGGATCTTCACGAAGGATGCCGCGCACGCGGGCTCTTTCATGCGCCCCGAGCGCATTAAGAACCGCAAGCTCGGCCAGATATACCGTCTTCAGACGGCGTCTTCGGCCGACTCCATCTCCGCCGGCGCAGTCACCGAGGCGCTCGCGAACGACCTGACGCGCGTCGCAGGAGTTCCCTCGCAGGAACTTCAGATCGTGCGCGGCCAGTATTCCGACGGCCACCCCAAGCTGATGCTCGCGGCGAAGTTCGCCGAGGGCTACAAGGACATGGAGGACGGCATGCTCAAGGACGGTCGCGCCGTGCCGCCGACGAACAAGGACGGCACGAAGGGACCCGACCCCGAGCCGCTCGGCAGGTTCAAGGCATTCTTCCTCGTGACGGCCGACCGCGACGCCGTAGGCAGGCGCGGGCAGAACAAGGGCTTCGTGAACGGCAAGTTCTTCGCGATAGACCCGGGCCACTCCCTGGAGGGCAACGGCAAGTACCTGAAGATATCCGACGACCTCTCGTTCAAGGACACCTACGGCTCGAGCACCAAGCCGCGCTTCGAGAACTTCTCCGTCTTCGACGACGACACGCGCGCGGCGAAGCTCAGGGGAGTCCTGGAAATGCGCGAGCTGCAGAAGTCAGGCGCGTTCAAGAAGGTGTTCGACGACTACCGCAAGGCGTTCGACCCAAACGAGGGAGGGATATCCGACGCGGAGAAGACTCTCCGCGGCAGGATCATCACCGAGATCAACGCCAAGGAGAAGGAGTTCAACGAGTCGATCAACAAGCTGATGAGAGTGGCCGGCATGCAGCTTGAGCTGCACGACGACCTGAAGGAGCTGGCCCCCCAGGTCAACCGCGACGACGCAGTCGGGACGCTGGCCAACCTCGAGAAGCTCACCTCGCCGACCACCTGGGTCAGCAAGAGGGGCCAGGTCGCGCTGAACCACCTGGAGGTTCTCCCGGAATCCCGCGTGCCCTGGCGCGCGCACGTCGAGGGCGACAACGTCGTCTACTACTGCGACAAGCCGCTCTCCAAGGCTGTGCAGAACACCCTCCGCGCGATGCTTTCCCAATGCCCCAGCTCGTTCCTCGATGTGGACGGGCAGGGGACGACCAGGGTCGTCATTCCGATCGTCGGGCACGAGGATGCCTTCAAGGCGCTTTCCGAAGAGAACGTCGTCAAGTTTACGCATGCCAAGGAATATCAGACGATGGCGGAAGGCGGCGATCGGCTCAAGGTCGCTAAGACATACGTACCGACTGCACCGGCGCCCCGCACGGACGGGAAACCGCTCGAGTCCGCAGACCTGCCCGCGACTCTCGACATCTCCCTGCGAAGTTCCAAGATCACGTTGCGCAAGAGCCACTTCGAGGCGATGGTCATGAACACACCCGAGGCGGAAAGACCGCGATCCGTCGCGGAGCTGAGGCATTTCCTCTCGGCGCGCGTCGCCCGCGGCAACCAGATACTGAAGGCGCTATATGAAGGCAAGGTCAGCCGCTTCGAGCCATCGAGGGAGAACATCTCGGCCCTTACGGTGGCGATACACGCGGCGGCGCTGAAGAAAGGCGAGTACATATACCGCGGCGCGTTCTCGGTCTCCGACCCGAACGGCAACATCGCACGCTGGCTCGACACGGCACCCGGCCTCTACCAGCGCACGTCTACGCACGCGAAGCCATACCAGTCGATGCAGGTCGACGGACACCTCAACATGCCGCGCGGGTATGATGTCGCGCCCGGCATGAAGGGTCTCCTCAACGGCATGAGGACCTTCCACTACTTCTCGATTCCCGACAACGACCACATGAACGACGTCGACAAGGGGAGCGGCCCCAACCGTCGCCTCTACCTCAAGTGCGAGACTTACGGCGTGTTCGTCAACACGATTCACGCGCAGTTCTCCAAGAAGGCGGACTCCCGCACCGAGGAGATGAAGACGCGCGGCTACGAGTTCGGCGACATCTGCGAGTCGATCGCCCACGGCGCGTCGCTGTTCGGCTCGAAGTTCACGTCAAAGAACGCCGCGGGCATTCGCAAGGAGAACCTTCCGGAGAATGTCGAGAACAAGATCAACGAGCTGGGCAGCAAGCTCAGGAAAGCGGGCTACAGGGACTTCGCGAATGCGGCGCTCAAGGACGTGTTCGGCGGTGGCGGCGTGAGACGTCTCATCGAGAACCTCAACAACGCGCTCGTAAATCTCCAGGACGAAGAGATGTTCAAAGCCCTTGCGCTCGTGAACGAGACTCTCAGGGAAATCAGGGACACGTTCGAGAATCTCAACGGCGAGATCGAGAACCGCATGGGCAACGAAGTCCTCGTCGAGCCGAACGACATCTACTACTGAGCGACGGCCGACGACTCTGAACTGCAAGCTCATTCCAACTTTTGAAGACATAAAAGAGCACTATATGATGTCCACCCTGTCTAACGGCGTTGAATTCAATCTCTCCAGGTGAGCGGGCCTCATTGTGCGCGGCCATCCATTTTGCGCATATATTGAATTCGGGCGACGGATTTGATAAGATGCAAAATAGCACATCTGGAAAGATGCGCCCACACCAACCTGAAAGACATTGACGTTTGTTGAAAAATGGAAACCAATACAAGAGAAGATGTGATCGCGGAACTAAGAGCAGCGCTCGTGGAGCTGGAAGGCGGCGCGGGCCTTTCGCTTTTTGTCGGAGGGCACGGTCTCATGAGCCGACGCTTCGAGTTCAGCTGGAGCGAACCCACGCTTGACATCAATTTCCAGCTGCCGTATGCGCGGGTCCTTGCGGACGAGGAGTCGCAGAAAGAGGATGACGCCGAGATTGGCGCCGCGATTCGGCGAGTGCCTTCGGCCACCGCTCCTTATATTAAGCCGCTCCAAAGGGCGGCTCGTTTTGGTATAATATAGGCCAGTTATGAATACTGTACTCGTTGGCGCCCAGTGGGGCGATGAAGGCAAGGGCAAGGTTATCGACTTCCTGACGGAAGAGGCGGACGTCGTAGTCCGCTTCCAGGGCGGCTCAAACGCGGGCCACACCGTAGTCGTCGGAGACAAGAAATACGTCCTCCACCTCGTTCCCTCGGGTGTTCTGCACGACGGCAAGCACTGTGTGATCGGCAATGGCGTCGTAATGGACCCGTTCGATCTCATGAAGGAGCTTGAACAGGTCGAAAGCTGGGGTTTTGAGCTCAAGGGCCGCTTCCATATCTCCGAGCGCGCACACATGGTCATGCAGTGGCACCGCGCTATCGACAAGGCCGAGGAGGCCGCGCGCCCCGAGGGCCACAAGATCGGCACTACCGGTCGCGGCATCGGTCCCGCCTATGCCGCCAAGGTCGGTCGCTACGGCATGCGCGTCGGCGACATCCTGAAGCCCGACTTCCTCGATCTCGTCCGCGCACAGGACGCAGAGGCGAACCGCGCGCTCGCGGCGCTTGGCGCCCAGCCGCTCGACCCCGAGGAGATGGTCAAGCTCTATACGCCGATGGTCAAGGCGCTTATGCCCTACGTGACCGATACGATCCAGTTCCTTCACGAGAACCTCGACGCGAAGAAGTCTATCCTTTTCGAGGGCGCCCAGGCGACGATGCTCGACATCGACTTCGGCACCTACCCGTTCGTCACGTCGTCCAACCCGACGGCCGGCGGCGCATGCACCGGCTCGGGCGTGCCTCCGCGCGCGATTGACCGCGTGATCGGCGTCCTCAAGCTATACACTACGCGCGTTGGCGAGGGGCCGTTCCCGACTGAGCTCTTCGACGAAGACGGCGAGACGCTTAGAAAGCGCGGCGGCGAGTTCGGCGCTACGACGGGCCGCCCGCGCCGCTGCGGCTGGTTCGACGCGGTCGTCGCTCGCTATGCCCAGCGCGTAAACGGCGTCGACTTCTGGGCGATGACGAAGCTCGATGTCCTCGACACGTTCCCTGTCGTCAAGATCTGCACCGGCTATCGCCGCGACGATGGTTTCGTCTACCAGACGTTCCCGGCCGACCTCGCGGTCCTCAAGCGCTGCACGCCGGTATACGAAGAACTTCCCGGCTGGCAGTGCGAGACGTCGCATATTACCGACTATTCCGAACTTCCCGAAAACGCGAAGAAGTACGTGAATCGCATCCTCGATCTCGTCGGCGGCAAGCTCGGCGTCCTCTCGGTCGGTCCTGCTCGCGAGACCACTCTGAGGATTAATATATAGTCGTTAGTATGGGATTGCAGCATCTTGCGGTGATCATGGACGGGAACGGCAGGTGGGCGAAGAAGCGCCATCTGCTGCGGCTCGCTGGCCACAGGGCCGGAGCCGAGTCGCTTGACCGCACGATGCACTGGTGCAAGGAGGCGGGGATAAAGTATCTCACCGTCTACGCGTTCTCCACCGAGAACTGGAAGCGCTCGAAGGGCGAGGTCGCGGGGCTGATGAAGCTCCTCTCTCACTTTATCAAGGCAAAAGAGAAAGAGCTTATCAAGAACGGCATCGCGTTTCGCGTAATCGGGCGCAGAGAAGACCTCTCGCCCAAGCTCCAGAAGGAGATTGCCGCGCTCGAGGAGAAGACGAAGGGCGGGGATTTCACGCTCGTTGTCGCGCTTTCATACGGTGGGCGAGATGAAATCGTAAGGGCTGCGAAGATTTTCAACGCAGAGGCGCATAGGCGCAGAGAGCGCGGAGAATCTGTTGGGGATGAAGCGGTGTTTTCCAGTTGCCTCGACACGGCGGGAATCCCCGACCCCGATCTGATCATCCGCACCTCGGGCGAGCTGCGGCTTTCCAATTTCTTGCTCTGGCAGGCGGCATACGCCGAGTTCTACTTCACCGACGTCCTCTGGCCGGACTTCGACAAGACCGAGTTCGACAAGGCGATTGCCAGCTTCTCGAAGCGCGAGCGCCGAATGGGAGGGCGGTTGTAAGAGGTGCTTGGCTTGCCCGCCAGAGCCTTGGCGGCGGCGGGTGCATATGGGAGTTTGAGACGACGATGAATCCGATACTTAAGAGGACTTTGACAGGGCTGGCGGTCGGTGCGTTGGTGATTTGCATCGCGCTATTTGCGCCGATAGTCGCAATTAAGCCTGTCGCCGCGTGCCTGGTCGTGCTGGCAGGAAGCGAGTTCTATTGTTTACTGTTCCGGAAAATCTCTGATGGACGCGGCAGTTGGCTCTATGTCGTACCGTTTTTCGTCAGTATGGCAATCATTGGTATTGCAATCATTGCAGGTGGACTTTGGATGCTGGCAAGCATTCCACAGCCATATGGTGACGCAACTTGCGGAGGTTTGCGTCTCGGGAATGTGATGCTTCTCTATGTGATTGCAATCGTCAAGTTCTCCGATGTCGGCGGGTTCGCGTTTGGGCTTACGTCCGCCAAGCTGGTGAAGGGCGGCAACCACAAGATGTGCCCGACGATCTCCCCGAACAAGAGCTGGGAGGGGCTTTTCGGCTCGGTCTTTGCCTCGTGTCTTGTCTCGTGCTGCTTTATGGGCGCGACCGGTTTCGGCGTTGTAAAGTCACTCGCATGCGGCGTAACTGCCGCGCTTGTGGGAACTGCCGGCGACCTCGTGGAGTCGAAGTTCAAGCGCTGGGTCGGGGTGAAGGACTCATCGACGATGAAGATTACGAACGGCATGGGCGGGTTCCTCGACATGGTCGACTCGCTTCTCTTCGCGCCCGCGGTGCTCTATTTCCTCATGGGGCTCGAGTTCTAAAATGACGCGTTCCCGCGAGGCATGGATTCTCTTCCTGGCGACGCGTGTCGTCGGTCTCGCGGTAGATGCCGCCGTAATCGGCTTTGCCTACCTCTGCGCGTTCGCTCTAAGGTTCGATTTCCAGGAGCCGACGACGCTCGGCGGGTGGGGAACTGTCGCACGGCTCTACGTGATGGTTTGCGCCGTTCACCTCGCTTCTCTTCTTTTCTTCGGCTGCTATCGCCTTGCGTGGCGCAGAATACGCGGGAGCGAGCTCCCTCAGTATGTTGGCGCCATGATGTTTGCGTGCGGCGTCTTGACGCTTATGCGGTATTTCCTCCCGAATGTCTCTCTCTCGCACATACGTCCGCCTTATTCCATCACGGTTATATCCTTCTTCCTCGGTACGATTGGAATCATCGGCATCCGCGTCCTGTGGCGCGTCTATTGGACGAGCCGCGTGAGGGAAGACGAACTTCTCGAGCGCAATGTAAAGCACTTTGACGGTGCGGCGGCGCGCAAGTTCCTCGCTGGCAAGGTCGTGATGGTGACTGGTGCTGGTGGGTCTATTGGTTCGGAGATTGTTCGACAGGTCGCGGCCGCGGGCGCAAAAAAGATTCTCATGGTCGAGCGCGGCGAAAACGCGCTTTACGAAATCGACCGCCGGATGCACGACTCGCGGTGTGTCCCTCTCATGTACGACATCAACGACCGCGGCAAGATGGAGGCGCTTTTCGCGGCGGAGAAGCCGGAAGTTGTTCTCCACGCGGCGGCGTACAAGCACGTGCCGATGGTCGAGATGAACCCCGAGGAAGGGTGGCGCAACAACACCGAGGCGACGAAGCTGCTTGCGGAGCTTTCTGCCGCGCACGGCGTAAGGCGCTTCGTCCTCATTTCGACTGACAAGGCCGTGAACCCAGTCTCGGTCATGGGCAAGACGAAACTCGCCGCCGAACAGGCGATCATGGCGCTTAACAACTCCAAGTCGGATCGTAGCCATGTCGTTCTGTGAGCCAAGGAGTTGAATACAAATTTTG
>JAZSLQ010000101.1:0-2431 GCA_045535455.1 Kiritimatiellia bacterium
TCTACCGCTCTCAGTTCGAGGAGGTGTGACATGCGCGAGGTCAAGTGCGACAACACTACCTGCCAGTGGAACAAGAAGCGCAAGTGCGTCCTCTTCCCTGGCGTCGCGCAGCTTGAATGTCGATACCGCTTCACCACTAAAACCAAAACCACCAACAAGGGAAAATGAACATGGCAACACCAATCAAGACTATGCGAGACTCGAATGGCCAGGAAGTTCCGGTCAAGTATGTCTCGGCCTATGACAAGCTGCGCGACAAGATCACGCGCCGCATCAAGGCGAGGTTCCTCAAGGCGAGGGCTGCGCTGGAGGCGGTCGTCAGCGAGTCGATCGCCGATCTCGACGAACTTGCGAGGTGCAAGGAGTCGGTTGGCGCGAAGGGCAACTTCCAGGCGCGGAGCTTCGATGCGCTTATCCAGGTATCTATCCGGCAGCAGTACAACATCCTTCTCGACGAGCGCGTTGTCAGCGCACGCGAGTTGATGCTTGGATATGTCGAAGGAGTCCTCGCCAAGATCGGCGGCAACGACGCCCAGGCGCTGAAGCTCATCGTCGCTGAGGCGTTCAAGGCCAACGCGCAGGGATTCCTCTCGACTGGCAAGATCATGTCGCTTCTTCGGATGGAGATCGACAACGCCGACTGGCGCAAGGCCAAACAGATCCTCCAGGATGCGATCAAGCCGCAGAAAGGCAAGCGTTATCTCGCTTGCGAAGTCAGGCGATCGACACAGGAGGACTTCCGTCAAATCCGACTCGACATCGCCGATTGCTGGCCGAGCGAGAACTAATAAGGAGGGTCGCCACTATGAGCCGCAGGAGTCGCAAGAGAGAATTAGCGCCGACCAATTCCGGCAGCGCGGCGCGTCCGGAACGCGTCAACCTTCGCTGCACCACGGAAGAGTGCGGCAGGTTTCTTTCCCTGGTAACGACCCTGCGCGAGCTCAAAGGCCGTCCGCCGGAGCCGATCGCGGAAACAGTCCATCATGTTCTCGTGCCGCTTGCCGAGAAGCTCGTCCGCGCCATCCGATACGGCAGCGCGGCCGAGCAGTCTTCTGCGCGCGTCTACTTTGAGGAACATGTCCGTAAGGAAGACTATGTTCGGAACCGGCACGAACGATACCAGCAAACACTGCCACTCTAACCACCACCACACTGCCACCAGGAGAAGAAGAGCAAATGACCCCAGAAGTAATTCAAATCGTTTTCGACGCCTTGCACAAGGGGCGTCTCATGCGCCAGGCGCAGCGGACGTATTTCCGCACCAGGTCACTCCAGGCGCTTGCGGTCTCGAAGGAGGCCGAAACCGCATTCGATGTCGCGCTCGAAGAGGCGGCCTACGCTGTGAAGCACGGTTCGCCGCGCCCGCAGCAGCAGCGTCTCGCAATTTGAGGAGGGAAGATGAAAACTCTTACACCACTTCAGCGCAAGGCATTGTTCATGGGAATTCGCCCGGCCGCGATCGAGGTCGGCGAGGATCCCGAAGTCTATCGCAAGCGCATCTTAAAGGAAGAGCTCGGCGTCGAGCATCTTGACGAGGTCTCGCGGAACGGTGGCTTCGACAAACTGATGTCTCGCATCTGGGCTGATCGCGGCGACTACGAGCGCGCGCTTTCCTATTCAAAGGGATCGGAAGTGCGGCTCGTCCATCTCATCGTCGATGCCGCAAAGAAGATCGTCACTGCGTCGCCCGACTACGACGGCAACGAGTACCAGTATGTCGTTGGCACGATGGCGCAGTCGAAGATGTTCGAGCGTCTGCCGGGAACTGTACCGGCGGTGTTCATGCACGAGATGTGCTATGGCTACTACAAGGAAGAGCAGCTGAAGAGTTTGCTCGTCATGCTCAATGCGTATCTCGGCCGCATAAGAAAGAGGGTGCGAAATGATTAAGCTGAAACCAAGCGAATGCTCCATTCTGCCGCTTGTTCTCAAGGGCAAGTGGTATGACATGATTGCAAGCGGCGAGAAGACGGAAGAATATCGCGCCGACACGCCATACTGGCATCGCCGGTTTTCAAATTGGATAATGGACATTCCTGTTCCCGGCCACCTTGTGATAGCTTTTTCACGCGGCTACCGCAAGCCGGATTTGTTTATCGAGGTCTGCGGCATAAACCTCTATCCTAATCGGCAGCACCCAGACTGGGGCGAGCCGACCGGCTCACATTATGTCATAGCGCTCAAACGCCGAGTGCAACTCATCGACGACATGAAGGTATGAAGTTGCGTCTCGATCAAACTTCAAGCCCCTTGCAACGATCTTGCAGGGGGCTTTCCTTTTGGCTTCATCGCGCTTGCTGGGTCGGGTTCTGCAAGGGCGAATCATTCAAGATGCTTTCTCAACAATTTGATGTTTTCGCGGGTTCGCGCCCTCGCGCGGCGGTGATTTTCTCAAATCGGCTTTTCGCGCGATCGGCGGCGCGGTCGTGAT
>JAZSLQ010000085.1:0-7299 GCA_045535455.1 Kiritimatiellia bacterium
GGCGAACGCCATCCTCTTCATCAGCATGCTGGACTTCGGCGGGGCGATAGACTACATAGACCGAATCGCTCTTCCGAAATTCCCGTCTTCCGCGATGCTCCAGGCGTTCAAGGGCATGGCGCTCATACGGTTGGGACGCAAGCAAGAAGCCGCGCTGCCACTGTCGGTCGCGGCAGAGCAAACCGCCGATCCTGCGGCGGCACAATTGGCAAAGGACCTACTGACATGACAGAATCGATGATAGTTGAGGCGGTGCGCGCCGCCGGCGGCCCATCTGCGCTCGACCAGCAGGGCGTAGGAGTCGGCTCGGCCCAGCCGGTAGCCGATCCGTCCGCGGTGAGCCGATTCCAGGCGGCAATGGGTACACAGGGCCCACAGGAGGTGGATCCGGTTCCATTTGCGAACGAGGTCGCCGCTTCGTGGCGCTCGGCGCATGTTAACAACCAGGGCATCCTGCACCGCATCCGTGCGCTCTCGCAGTTGGGACGCATGCACGGGCCGTCGTCTGCCGAACTTGTCGAGCTGCAGTACGAGGTGATGAATCTATCGTTCCAGCAGGAAGTAGTCGCAAAGGTCGCAGACAAGACGTCGAACGCGGTCCAGACGCTCGTCAAAAATCAATGATTTTTGACAAGTTGAAAGTTGTAAAGTTGAAAGTTGAAAGGTTGACGTGATGAGAGGCTTTAAAAGGGTTTTTCGTTCTTTGCGACCGATGTTGCCGGCCGCTGCGTTGTTGCTGGCGGGATGCGACAAGGAGACAACGCTTCATGCTGGGTTGGAGGAGCAGCAGGCCAACCTCGTCATGGCGGCGCTTCTTGACGCCGGAATCGCCTGTAGCAAGGAAGCCGGCGAGGAAGGCACATGGAACGTCATGGTGGCGGAGCAGAAGTTCGCCGCGGCAGTGAACCTTCTGGAGCGGAAAGGTCTCCCGCGCCGAGCGCACATGGGCATTGGCGAGGTCTTCAAGAAGACGGGCATGATATCGTCGCCGTCCGAGGAGCGCATACGCTTTATGGATGCGCTCGCCCAGGACCTCGCGAAGACGATTTCAATGGTCGACGGCGTAGTCGACGCGCGTGTGCACGTGGTGCTGCCCGAGAACGATCCGTTCGCGCGCAATGCGCTTCCTTCCTCGGCGGCGGTCGCGATCCGTTCGCGTTGGGACGCTGACATAACCGATATAGTGCCGTCCGTGAAGGGGCTCGTAAAGAATGCGATTGAGGGCCTCGCCTACGAGAAGATAATGGTGACGATATTCCGGGATACGCCGCCGAAGGAGGGGGTTAGGTAGTTAGGTAGTTAAGTAGTTGGGCAACCACAGCACCACCAAACTACAACACCACTAAACTACAACACCACTAAACCATGAACGCTGACGAGAGACAGTTTCTGCTTACGGCCGCGTGGATGTTCATGCGGCACGGGCAGCCTGCGCGCGCACGGTCTGTGTGCGCCGCTCTTGTCGACGACAATCCGCGTGACGGAGTGGCGTCCGTCGCCCTCGCTGAGCTCATGCTCGACTCCGGCGAGGCGGCGCGTGCTATCGAGACGCTTCGCTCGGCAGATGTGCCGCCCGAGCTCTCCCATGCCGCCGCGTTCCTCGAAGCGCGCGCGTTGAAGATGGCTGGGCGCGAACGCGAGGCGGAGAGCAGGTGGAGCAGATACATTGAGTCCAGGAAGGGGGCTGCGCGGCAATGGACGGCGTGAAAGAAGAGTTTAAAGTGTAAAGTTTAAAGTGTAAAGTTTTAAAGTGTAGAGTTGATGCCAAATGCAGTAAATATAACGCTTGACGAGGCAAGGAAGCTGGTTTCCAACCGGCTTCTCTGGCCGCGCGTCAGGGACTTCCTTTGGGACTTTGCGCCCCAGGTGCATGAGTCGTGGCTGGAGCCGAACCAGCTGTCGCTTAAGGACTCTTCCCGCGTCAAGCGCTACATTCTTGATTCGCTTGGCGTTGAGCCGTGCTTCCATGCGTTTCCGAAGGAGGACGGCAGCCGCATATTGCTTCTCGACGGCGCCACCCTTGAATCGGTTGCGAAGTGGCTCGGTGCGCTTGCATGTGCCGAATCGCTTCGCCGCGTCACTTCTGGAGAGATCGTGCGCGAACTTCGTGCCAAGCTCCGCGGCATCTATCCTGAAGTATTCGGTTTTTCCGAATACTTCAGGAAGTTGAAAGTTGAAAATGTAAAATGTACAGGGGGGGAAGACGTCGGGGAGCACATTGTCAGAGTTGGTTCTTCTCTGCTTTTTGCGCTGGTCGGCCAACTTCCCAAACCTCTGCGCGATCGCCTTAGATTCAAACTTCCAAAGGCTCTTTCGTCGGGCGAATGTTCCGATTCTCAACTTTCAGCTTTAAACTTTAAACTTTCAACTTTGCAACTTCTATTGAAGTTGCGATTCCCGGAGGCGTACAAGCTATGCTGCTGATAAACAAGGGAGACTTCGTCTTGCAGTCCGACCGCCGCGTCGTAAAGGCCACGGACGTTGCGACCGTCCGCTCGGCCGCGGAGATAGTCGCCGCGGCGGAGACCCAGGCCGCGCAGATCCGCGAAGACGCGAAAGCCGCCTATGAAGAGGAGCGGAAGAAGGGCTACGACAAGGGCATTGCCGACGGCAAGACCGAGATTGCGATGCAGAAACTCGATCTCGTTGACTCGTCCGTGGCGTTCATGGAGAACGTCGAGGAGAAGATGTCCGAGATCGTGATGAAGGCCCTGAAGTCGTGCGTCGCCGAGATCGGCGACCGCGAGATGGTCATTCAGATCGTGCGCAAGACGATGTCTGCGGTAATACGCACCCAGCGCCAGGTCACGCTCAAGGTCGCGCCCGAGCTTGTGGAGACCGTTCGCGCGCGCGTTTCAGAGCTCACGGCGGCGTTCCCCACTATTGAGACGTTCGACGTCGTGGAGGATCCGCGCCTCAAGGGGGCTGCGTGCCTTCTCGAAACCGAGGCAGGCGTCGCCGACGCTTCGGTAGAGAGCCAGCTCGCCGCCATCGAGCGGTCGCTCAAGAAGCACATTGCCAAGGAGCATTGATGTCAACGCCGTTCGACTATATCCCTGAGGTGCTAAACCGAGCCGTCGAGGACGCGCAGCCCATCGACGTCAAGGGCAAGGTCATCCAGGTAGTCGGTACCATAATCAAGGCGTCCGTCCCGGGCGTGAAGATCGGCGAAGTGTGTCTTCTGCGCAATCCGTGGGAGGATGTCGAGGTACAGGCCGAGGTCGTAGGGTTTACGCGCGACGCAGTCCTCCTGACGGCGCTCGGCACGATGATAGGCATTTCCGCTGAAACCGAAGTCATACCGACACGGCACGTGCAGATGGTTCCAGTTGGGGATCATCTCCTTGGTCGCGTCCTCGACGGGCTTGGCCGCCCCATGGACTCGGACACGAAGGGAATCCTACGTCCAGACGGATACTATCCTGTATACGCAGAGCCGCCGTCTCCGCTTGAGCGGAAGATAATTTCCAAGCCAATTTCGCTTGGCATTCGCGCAATCGACGGGCTTCTCACCTGCGGCGAGGGGCAGCGTATGGGAATCTTTGCCGCGGCTGGCGGAGGCAAGTCCACTCTGCTCGCGTCGATCATCCGCAACACCGAGGCGGACGTCACGGTCCTTGCTCTTATCGGCGAGCGCGGACGCGAGGTCAGGGAGTTCATCGAGAAGGACCTTGGCCCCGAGGGGCAGAAAAGGGCTGTGCTCGTTATATCTACGTCTGACCGCCCCGCGATGGAGCGTCTCAAGGCAGCATATGTCGCGACATCCATTGCGGAGAGTTTCCGCGACAAGGGAAAGAGGGTTCTTCTTCTTATGGACTCCGTGACGCGCTTCGGGCGAGCGCAGCGCGAAATCGGCCTCGCTGCAGGAGAGCCGCCGACGAGACGCGGTTTCCCGCCGAGCGTATTTTCCGAGCTGCCAAAGCTCATGGAACGCGCGGGCAATTCTTCCAAGGGCTCCATCACGGCGCTCTACACCGTTCTTGTCGAAGGCG
The DNA here is from genome assembly GCA_045535455.1 of Kiritimatiellia bacterium. Lineage (GTDB taxonomy): Bacteria > Verrucomicrobiota > Kiritimatiellia > RFP12 > UBA1067 > UBA1067. Next base: position 3,993 of record JAZSLQ010000085.1, read on the forward strand.
ACGACATGACCGAGCCGATAGCTGACGAGACGCGCTCCATTCTCGACGGGCACATCATCCTTTCGCGCAAGCTCGCGCAGCAGAACCACTATCCGGCGATCGACATACTGGCGTCGATCTCGCGCTGCCAGTCTGCCATCATCCCCAAGGACCACAAGGCCGCGGCTTCGAAACTCCGCTCGCTGCTCGCCAAGTATGCCGAAGTTGAACTCTTGCTGAAGATCGGCGAATACAAGAAGGGGACAGACCCCGAGACCGACGAGGCGGTTGCGAAGAACGGAGCCGTCAACGCGTTCCTGAAACAAGGGCTCGACGAAAAGCCCGCCTACGCCGACACCATCGAAAAGCTAAAGGAAGCAGTATCTTAACCCCCAAACCATCTAACCCTTAAACCCTTTAACCCTCTAACTTAAATGTCCTACTTCCTACAGCCACTGCTGCGCATACGCGTAATGCGAGAAGACCGAGCCGCGGGCGAACTGACCGTCGCCCGTCGTGCCGTCGCAGAGGCGGAGCGAAAGCTTGAAGAGAGGAAGAACGAGCTTGCCGAGTACGAGAGGACGAAGGAGGAGCGCCGCGAGCGCATATACGATGCGATAATCGGGCGGACCGTGAGCCGTGATCGCATAGACATCGCGAACGAAGGCGTGGCGAGAATCGACGAGGAGGGTGTTCTAAAGGCCGACAATGTCACGCGTGCGGAAGGGGAGCTTAAGGACCGCGAGGCGGCTGCCGAGACCGCAAGGATGAATTTTGCGGTTGCAATGAAGAACAGGATGAAGATCGAGGAGCACAGATCCGTCTGGAAGACGGAGGAGGCTGCCGAACAGGAACGTCGGGCCGAAGGCGAACTAGAGGACTTCATCGTAAGGAAGCCGGAGATATGACAGTGGGCGCAATACAGTTTGACGCGATCTTCTCGGCCGCAGATTCTCTGCGCGTCGTGGATGTGAGCGGACTTGCGCCGTTGTTGTTCAATCCGCCATCGCCTGAAGCGTTCGGGCGCTTTTTGTCGTCGATGTCTGATAGCAAGCCGAAGGTAGATTCGATTCGTCTTGCGCTGGGCAGCATTTCGCAAAACATGTCGTCGCCAAACGACGTTTCGAGACCAGTTGTGGCATCGGCGCAAGTTGTAGAGACTGTTGTCGCTGAAAGGCCAGCTGTCAAAGCGCCTGTCGTTGAATTGCCGACCGACTCTTGCCGTAGTACGCTTGCTGTCGAAAAGCCGGTTGTCGAAGCGCCCGTCGCGCCAGCCGCGTCTGTTGCGCCAGTCGTCCACGTGCCGGCAACGCCAACTGCACCTGTCGCTGAATCGCCTGTCGTATCTATCGCGCCAGGTGCGCGACCTGCGACGATTGCCGAGCCACCAGTAACTAAGGCGCAAGTCGTCGAGCCGCTTGTTGTCGAAAAGCCCGTAGTTGAAAAGCCAGTTATCGAAGCGCCGATTGCGCCCGCTGCGCCAACAACGCCGACTGCGCCCGTCGCGCAAGTTGTCGAGATGATTGTTGTTGAAAAGCCAGTTGTCGAAGCGCCCGCCGCGCCAGCCGTTGCAGCAACGCCAGCAGCGCCTGTCGCGCAAGTCGTCGAGACTCCTGTCGTCGAGAATCCCGTTGTCGAAGTGCCAGTTTCGCCCGCCGCGCCAGCAACGCCAACTGCGCCCGTCGCGCACGTTGTCGAGCCGCCTGTCGTTGAAAAGCGAGTTGCCGAAGTGTCAGTCGCCGCGCCATCCGTGCTCGCAATGCCAACTGCGCCCGTCATGCAAGTCGTCGAGACTATTGTCGTTGAAAAGCCAGTTGTCGAAGCTCCTGTCGCACCAGCCGTGCCAGCAACGTCAAGTGCGTCCGTTGCGCACGTTGTCGAGCCGCCTGTCGTTGAAAAGCGAGTTGTCGAAGTGTCAGTCGCCGCGCCTGCCGCGCCCGTCGTTGAAGCGCCAGTTGCCAAACCCGAAGTCGCTTCGGCAAAGCCAGTTGTCGCTGCGAAGCGCACTGCGGCTCCTGAAGAAGTCGTCGTTATCGATCTCTCTCAGGAATCCGCGCGTGCCGCGGCACCGTTGAGCAACGCGCCTCCCGTGACAGCTGCGCAGCAGGAGATCGCCGCTTCGACGGCAAGTGCGCGTACAGAATCAATTATCGAAGTCGTGAACTACGTGGCCGAGGCGATCGCTGACCAGATACTCGTGACGCCCTCGCTCGTGCGCGGCGAAGGCCAGATGATCGTGCGGCTGAAGCCAGAGGTTCTTGACGGGTCTGAAATCCGCCTTTCTTCTGAAAGCGGAACTCTCGCCGTCGAAATCGTCCCATCGACGCCGAATGCCGCGAAGCTCGCTACGGAAGCCATGCCGCGCCTCGAGACGGCGCTTGCAGAGCATGTCGCCACCTTCCGCCAGGTCTCGGTCTCAGTCAGGAAAGGAAAGGGAAATGAAGTCGTTTGAGATACTCTCCACGCTCCCGCAGTGGACCAAGCTTGCCGCCGATGCAATAGTCGATTCGCCGGCTTTCGCGATGCCGTGCCGGCTTGGAGACGAGAGCACGATGCTTGTCCTTGGCGCCATACCCCCTGCGGACGCCATCTCTCTTTCGGTGACGCTCGACGACGAAGCGCACATCCTCTCCCTCGGGCGCTCCCCGCGTTTCAAGGAGCTGGAAGCCGTCTGGGATAGCCGTGCCGACGTCCCAGAACCAATCTTGCTTGCGCTTGTTGAGAAGGACGCTGGCGCAGTCTTTCAGTTAATTGAAAACGCCGTCCACAAGCAGCTAAAGCTCGTCGGTCTTGCGTCACCAGATAGTCCTGACGTGCAAACTCTTGTCGGGCAGGTCGGCGACATAGTTTTCGCGATTACCCGCACTCCCGCCGTCGTTTCCGCGATAGGCAATCTCAGGAACCTCGACCTTTCGCACGAGTCGATTCGCTCTATGCCGCTTCGCGCCGTGGTGGAATACGCAGCGTTTGCGCTTCCGCAGACGGATGTCGACGGACTTGAAGTAGGCGATGCTGTGCTTTTGCCGGAGATCGGCACTGTTCCTGCGGGGCTTATCGTCGATGGGCGCTTTGCGGTTAGCGAGGGGGGCGTGTCGCGTTATGCAGCAGGTGGGCTTGTCCGTGTAGTTGACGCCGAGCCGAAGGAGATCACGCTCGGCGAGGTCTTCGACGCGGCAGATACGCCGCGTGCCACCGACGCCAAGCCGTCTGGGCCGCTGAAGCTTCTCCTTGGCGCCAAGGCCGTTGCGACAGGCCGACTCGACCGCCTTGGCGACCAGCCGGCGTTCATCGTCGAATCCACCACCCCCTAACCCTTTAACCCTTAACC
>JAZSLQ010000144.1:0-14891 GCA_045535455.1 Kiritimatiellia bacterium
GTAGCCATGTCGTTCTGTGAGCCAAGGAGTTGAATACAAATTTTGTCTTCCTAAGACCGCTTGGCCTCCGACTTCCACCGACAAGCGGCGGTTACGTCGCTTCGCATGCCGCCGAAACACCCCCACCACGTCCGCACCCTAATGCTATCCACAGCGACGCTATCTGACTCTAATCCGTCTCCAACCGACACTAATCGACCCTAACGGCTTCGCGAATGATTTCGTCCGCACCATAATCTCATTTTTGCCGCGCTTGATTTTGGCGCGGCGTTTTCGCTATAATACTCACATCTCGCGAGGCGGTATGCGCGACGCGGGGTCATAGTCCGGAAAACGGGGAAACCCCGCCGGGCGCTTAATCAATGTAGCATCAACGCTACACGTCGTTCACGCAAAAATACTGGTAATATTTCGAAACGAGCGGCATGTAAGCGAAGGTGCGCCCATCTGGGCGCATTTTCTCTAAGTGCATTCGTTTCAGGCCTATACCAGTATGCCTTGCGTGAGTGCATGAACGAGGAAATGCGCTCTTTTTCATGTATGCGAGACGGTCTCCGCGACGATTAGGAAGCGCGGCAAGAATTTCCGCAGAGGATTCTAAAAGCAGGATCTTCAAGGAAGCGTCGTTGGAGACATGGCCGATTCGCAGATAAAGTCACGCGAGCGAGTTGCAAAGCGCGGTGAGGTGTTCACTGCCAAAAGGGAAGTGAACGCGATGCTCGATCTCGTAAAACACGAGACGGAGCGGATAGATAGCCGTTTCCTCGAACCTGCCTGCGGAGACGGCAACTTTCTTGCTGAGATTCTCCGCCGCAAGCTCGAAGCGGCCAAGCGCATGTCGATTCCAGACGGCAAGAAGCGTCCGGTTCCAGAGCGGTTTGAAAGGAACAGCATTGTCGCGCTGACAAGCATCTATGGCGTCGAGCTGATGATGGACAATACTGTCGAGTGCAGGGAACGGCTCTATCGTATTTGGCATGACGAATATGCAAAGATTTGTAATGGTATCATAAGCGAGGATGTCTGCAAAGTCGCGCGCATCATACTCGCAAAGAATATCGTCTGCGGCAACGCGCTCAGCATGAAGAAGGTAGATGCCGATGCGAACGACACGGAAGATCCGATTATATTTCCCGAATGGGCGTTTATCGGGGAATACAAGGTAAAGCGGACTGATTATAGATTCGACAAGCTGCTCGATGGGAAGTATCATCGTCCGAAGTCTGATGCTCAAGGCAAGCCCAAGGCACGCCAGACCGAACTGTTCTCGTCGGGCAATGCCAATGAAGAAGGTGAGATCGTGAAGCAATATCCCATTTTGCCACACTACAGGAGGATTGCGGAATATGCAGAATAATCTCTACAATACGATTTACAATCCTGATGTCCTCTCGTGCATAGCAAATCTCTCAAACGACGAGGTGTTTACGCCGCCGAACATTGCGAACAAGATGCTCGACATGCTTCCGCAGGATTTGTTCAGCGATCTAAACGCAACATTTCTCGACCCTGCCTGCAAGAGCGGCGTGTTTCTGCGCGAGATCGCTAAACGACTCTTGAAGGGACTTGAAACGCAGATCCCCGATCTTCAGGAGCGGACAAACCACATCTTCAAGAAGCAGCTCTTCGGCATCGCAATCACGGAGCTTACTTCTCATCTTTCGCGGCGAAGCGTCTACTGCTCGAAGACCGCGAACGGTAACTACTCCGTGGCTGACTTCGAAACAATCGACGGCAACATCAGGTTCAAGCCGATAGAGCACACTTGGGTGAACGGCAAGTGCAAGTTCTGCGGCGCGCCCAAGCAGAAGTACAACAGAGGCGACGAGTTGGAAAGCCACGCCTATGAGTTCATCCACGCAGCAAAGCCCGAGGAGATTTTCAAGATGAAGTTCGATGTCATTATCAGCAACCCGCCGTATCAGCTGAGCGATGGAGGTAATTCTGCAAGTGCGATTCCGATTTATCAGAAATTTGTTGAGCAGGCAAAAAGATTGAATCCGAAATACTTGGAGATGATAATTCCAGCGCGATGGTATTCGGGCGGGCGTGGGCTTGATGAGTTTCGCAACATGATGCTGAATGATGATTCCATATGCAAATTGGTGGATTACATAGATTCTGAGGATTGCTTCCCTGGTGTGGATGTTGCAGGTGGAATTTGCTATTTTTTGAGGGATTCGCATTATCATGGGAATTGCACTGTGACAACCATTCATGGCGAAACGCGAGTCGAGGCATATCGTGATCTTGGCGAGTTTCCGACATTTATCAGACACCCAGTAGCATTGTCTATTGTCAAGAAAGTGATTGAAAGGCATGAAACCTCAGTTAGCAGCATTGTGAGCTCTCAAAAACCCTTTGGTTTGCGAACATACGTAAAGCCAGACAAAAGAGGTGATCTAGTTCTGCGATACAACAAAGGGACTGGCCCGTTCAGCAAAAAGAATGTCTTAGATAAAACCGAATGGATTGATAAGTGGAAAATAATAATGTCCTATCTGACGGCTGATCATGCTGGTCGAGCTGACAGCGAAGGGAAAAGACGAATATTTTCATCGATGGAAATATTGCCACCAAAGTTTGTGTGTACGGAGACATATATTGTTGTAGGTGTTTTCCCCACAAAGATACAAGCAGAACATCTCTTCGCGTATTTGAAGACAATGTTTGCAAGATTTCTTGTTGCACAAATAGCAACTACGCAGCACATCTCCAAATATAGTTTCACTTTCGTCCCCATGCAGGATTTTTCGAAGCCGTGGACCGATGCCGAGCTTTACAAGAAGTACAAGCTGACAAAGGACGAGATAGCTTTTATCGAGTCGATGATCAAGCCGATGGAGTGACGAGGCTATTCGTAATGACCCATGCAAGAATAGACTTCAAGAACGCCGTCTTCAATGGAGAAGATGAGACGGTTAACGTCGTCTATTCTCGCGCTCCACTTCCCGGAAAGATTGCCCTTGAGCGGTTCCGGCTTGCCGATGCAGCGATATCCATCGCGCTCAATGCTCTTGAGGATCATGTTGATGCGTTTAAGCGTCTTCTTGTCCCGCGTCTGCCATTCTGCGTATTCAGCCCACGCTTTGTCGTGCCAGAGCTTTTTCACGAAGCAGTCCTCCGGCGACGCGTCGATGCCTTGCGCATTGCGCCGCGAGAGCGTTTGGACGACTTTGCGTCGTCGACATCAATGAGGTCGTGGAAATGGCAATTGCGCCCATGTTCGACGTCGTCGACACGGCGGATGAGCTCGTCCATCGGGCGAGCGAAGGCATCTTGCCTGCGTACGGTGAACGGAATCCCCTGGAAATCAATTGAGCGCTGGATAAATGCCGTAATCGCGCTGGACATAGTGAGACCGAGGCTGGCGAAAAGCTCTTCCGCCTTCTGCTTGGTCTCGTCGTCGATCCTGAAGTTGACTTGCGCCATGACATTTTCTCCTAATTGCGTTTGCGGATGGCATTGTAACATACAGTGCTCCCAGTGTCAATCAGATGCTATACATTTTCTCACATTAGGAAGGAGCCCGAAATGAATACCGGCGACCTGTTCCCCGAAAAGCCCGACCTCAAGCCGATCATCTACGCCTACGAGCTCGTCGGCGTTGCGTCGCACAAGGGCTACATCAAGGTCGGCGAGACATCGCGGACCGCCGCCGAACGAATCAAGGAACAGACGCACACCGTGGCCGTGCAGTTCAAGGTCCTCGGAACCTGGTCCGCCATGCGTGACGACGGAACGGTGTTCCACGACCATGACGTGCGAGCCGTTTTGCTGAAAAAGGGATTCCCGCAGCTCAACGAGGGCGAAGACAGGAACGAGTGGTACAGGTGCTCGCTGGGCGATGTCAAGGCGGCGGTCCTGGGGATTCAGGCCGGCATCGAGAACGTCGAGGAGCGGACGCAGAACTTCAAGCTGCGAGACGAGCAGTCTGCGGCGATCGAGAAAACCCTAGCATACTACAAGTCCGCGAAGAAGGACAGGACGAAGAAGACGCCAAAGTTCCTGTGGAACGCGAAAATGCGCTTCGGCAAGACATTTGCCGCTTACAAGCTTGCGGAGCAGATGAAGGCAAAGAGAGTTCTGGTGCTGACTTTCAAGCCGGCGGTGGGTTCTGCCTGGCGCGAAGACCTGATGACGCATATCGACTTCGAGGGATGGCAGTTCGTTGGGCGTGGCGAGGGGTCGGGCGATGTCTCGATAGACGAGCAGTACCAGAGGGCCGACAAGAAGAAACCAATCGTCTGTTTTGGATCGTTCCAGGATTTCCTTGGTCTTGAGAACGGCGCCATCAAGGAGAAGAACGAGTGGGTGCACGAGATCAATTGGGATCTCGTAATTTTCGACGAGTACCATTTCGGCGCGTGGCGAGACAACGCGAAGCACCTATTTGCGATGGACGACGACGAGTTCGAGGAAGACATCAGGGCGGCAGAGAGCGGAAACGAGATAGACGAGTCGTGGTTGCCGATTACGACGGACCACTATCTATTCCTCTCGGGCACGCCATTCCGAGCGCTCAACTCCGGCGAGTTTATTGAGGAGCAGATATTCAACTGGACTTATGCCGACGAGCAAAAGGCGAAGGTTGAGTGGAAGGGGCCGGGGAATCCGTACGCAGCTCTTCCGAAGATGGTGATGCTCACATACAAGATACCGGAGAGTATACAGGCCATCGCAAAGCAGGGTGAATTCGACGAGTTTGATCTCAATGTGTTCTTCTCTGCAAAAGGAGAGGGTGAGGATGCGAAGTTCGTCTATGAGGACTATGTCCAGAAGTGGTTGAACCTGATACGTGGCTCGTATCTCGAAACGGCAGTCGAGGAGCTGAAACTTGGCGCCGAGAAACCGCCAATGCCGTTTTCAGACTCGCGGCTCTTGAACGTTCTTTCGCACACGCTATGGTTTTTGCCCAATGTAGCGTCGTGCTATGCGATGGCTAACTTGCTCAAGAAGCGGCAGAACGTGTTCTACCACGACTACAAGGTGAATGTCTGCGCGGGCACAAAGGCGGGGATTGGCATCGACGCGCTTGGGCCTGTGAGGGCTTCGATGCGCAATCCGCTTGAGTCGAAGACAATCACGCTTTCGTGCGGCAAGTTGACAACCGGCGTCACGATAAAGCCATGGGGTGGGATATTCATGCTGCGGAACCTTTCGAGCCCCGAGACATATTTCCAGGCGGCGTTCCGTGTGCAGAGCCCTTGGGAAGTGCAGAAGGATGACGGTAACACTGAAATCGTGAAGAAGGTGTGCTATGTGTTCGACTTCGCGCTCGACAGGGCGCTCAAGCAGATTTCTGACTATAGCTGCCAGCTGAACGTCCAAGAATCTAATCCCGAGAAGAAAGTCGGGGAGTTCATCAAGTTTTTGCCTGTCCTTGCTTACGACGGAAGTTCGATGCGGCAGGTCAATGCGGTCGACATCCTCGACATGGCGATGTCCGGCACGTCGGCGACGCTCCTCGCGAAGAGGTGGGAGAGCGCTCTTTTGGTGAATGTCGACAACGAGACACTGAAGCGTTTGATGGCGAATGAGAAGGCGATGGACGCGTTGATGAGGATCGAGGGATTCAGAAGTCTTAACACTGAAATTACGACCATCATCAACAAGTCCGAGGCAGTGAAAAAGGCGATGCAATCGGGAAAGAAGCTGAGCAAGAAGGAGAAACAAGAACTCAGCAAGGAAGAGAAGGAGTACAAGTCGAAGAGAAAGGAGATACAGGAGAAGCTCATCAAGTTCGCAACGCGCATACCGGTGTTTATGTACCTCACCGACTTCCGCGAAATGAGTCTTGTAGATGTCATTACCGATCTTGAGCCTGAGTTGTTCAAGCGCGTGACGGGGTTAAACGTCAAGGACTTTGAGCTTCTCGTCTCGCTCAACGTCTTCAATGAAGGGTTGATGAATGACGCGGTGTACAAGTTCAAGCGCTACGAGGACGCGAGTCTTACGTATACCGGCATAGACAAGCACACAGGCGAAAACGTCGGGCTCTACAACACAGTGCTGTCGCGCGAAGACTACAACGCGATGGCGGGCAAGACGGAGGAGTCTGCGTCGGATGACGCAATCCTCGCCAACGTCGGGTATTCACTTAGGTATCGCAGTTACCTTCCGCTCTATTCGCTTCGCGCGGCGTGCGGCGTGCTGGGCGAGGGAAGAGATGTCGCGCCCGAAGGTTGGGTCAAGGCAGATGGGATCGGACGTCTTGACGACACTATGGTTGTGGTGCGGGCGGAGGGAAGCTCGATGGAGCCGACAATCCACGACGGTGACCTTTGCGTTGTGCGAAAGGTTGGTGGTGGAAATTACGACGACCAAATCATTCTCGCCCAGCGCAACGATAAATCTTCCGATCCCGAGTCTGGCGGAGCGTATTTGCTGAAGAAGCTTGTCAAGAAGGGCGGTAAGACTCTGCTCCGCTCAATCAACCGCGAGTATTCGGACATTGTAGTTGAGCGCAATAATGATATAGCAGTTGTTGCCTATCTGCACAAGGTGATGAACGGTTAATCAACTGTCCGCGTGTCTCCCGAGGCCATAGGCCGAGCCGCGAGCACCGCGCCGAACTCGACCAGAGGTGCCAAGCGCGGCTTGCTTCGCCGCCGACAGCGGGGCGGAACCTGCGAAAATGAGACGAGTCGCGCAGGACTGCGACCCGAAGACATATATGTATATGTCGAGCGGTCGCAAGGACGCGCGAATCGGCCATTTCTCGCAGGCGAGCACCGTTGCGGCGAAGCAAGCCGCACACTGGAAGGCACGCTACACAGGACAGCCCAGTCGGGTTGACGCGCTTCGCAGCGTCGGTTCTTTTTTTGGTATAATATCCAAAACCTTCAAAGGACTTATTTATGGCAAGACTTACGGACATCGGCTGGAACGAGTTTCATGCGCTTCCGCTCGAGGCGAAGCGTCCATATCTTGAAAGGGTCGAAGGCGAGGGAATGCCCTACCACACGCTCTTCGCCCAGCAGTTCGACAGGCCCATTCTCGAACGGCTATGCGCCCTCGCGAACCGAATCAGGTTCATCAACAAGTCGAAGGAAGGCGCTCTCTACCTCAAGAACGTCCTCGCACACAAGCGCGCGATGCTCTACTTCTCCCAGCCGAGCTCGCGTACATTCCTCTCTCACCTCGCGGCATGCCAGATCCTCGGCGTGACGACCGGCTCTGTTCGTGACGCGGCGACTTCGTCCGAGTTCAAGGGCGAGAGCCACGAAGACTCGATCCGCACGTTCTCGTCGTACTTCGACATGATAATCATGCGCTCTCCTGAGCAGGGGCTTGCCGAGAAGATGGCGTGGGAGCTCTCCAACTCGTCGCGCCCGATTCCGATCCTCAACGCCGGCTCGGGCAAGGACCAGCACCCGACGCAGGCACTTCTCGACATCTACACGCTCTTCCGCTCTTTCGAGGACAAGGGCAGCATAGACGGCAAGACTGTCGTGTTCTGCGGCGACTTGATGCGCGGGCGTACGGTTCGTTCGCTCTCCTATCTTCTCACCAACTTCAAGAACGTTCGCCAGGTGTTCGTCGCGCCGCAGGAACTACAGGTTCCCGCCGACGTCGTGATGATCCTTGCGAAGAAGGGCGTCGACTTCGAGGTGACCGACGACCTTCAGTCGGCTGTTCGCACGGCCGACGCCGTCTACATGACGCGCATCCAGGACGAGTGGGACGAGTCGAAGGGCGCTTCTGCGAAGATCGACACGTCGCGCTTCAAGTTCGGCGCCGAGGAGCTGAAGCTTCTCCCGAAGGACGGCATAATCATGCACCCGCTTCCGCGCCGCGACGAAATCGCGACTTGCTGCGACCACGATCCGCGCGCAATGTACTGGCGCCAGATGAGAAATGGCATGTGGATACGCGCCGCGCTCATCGCCTCCACGTTCGGCTTCGAGAAGTCTATCATGGAATGCGGCTATTGACGCCTCACCCCTGCTAAGGCATCCGCTTCGCGGACAGCCTTTGTCTGGGGTATACGCGTCTCTGCGTCTCTGCGCCTCTCCGTTAAAAATCTTTGAATTTCTAGGACAGATAAATAATGCAAAATCGCAAATATAAACTGCTCGTCATAAATCCCGGCTCTACTTCTACAAAGGTGAGTCTTTTCGAAGACGAGACCTGTCTTTTCGAGAAAAGTCTTTTCCACGATTCGTCGGTGCTTCTCGCGTTTCCCCACGTGAACGACCAGGTGCCGTTCCGCAAGGGCGTCATCCTCGACATGCTTTCCGCAGAGGGCGTCAGCCCGCGGTCGATTGACGCGTTCGTAGGGCGCGGCGGCAGCGCCTGCACGCAACCCGGCGGCATAACGGCGATTGACCAGAAGCTCTACGACGACACGGTCGCGGCGGTCGGCGGCTCTGAGCATCCTGCGAAGCTCGGCGTCATGCTTGCCTGGGCTTTCGCGCAGGAATACTCGAAGCCGGCGTTCACCCTCAATCCCACGAACGTCGACGAATACTGCGACTTGGCGCGACTTACCGGCATCAAGGGCGTTTACCGCGTCTCGCACTCGCACGTCCTCAACCAGAAGGCGGTAGCCGAGTTCCACGCCGCCAAGATGGGTCGCAAGTACGAGGAATGCAACTTCATCGTCGCGCATATTGACGGCGGCATCACGGTGTCGGCGCACGAGCGCGGTAAGATGGTCGACGGCAACATGGGCGCAGACGGCGAGGGCGCGTTTACGCCGACGCGCATCGGTTCGGTGCCTGTTCTCCAGCTTCTCGACTACATCGAGGCGCACTCCGTCGCCGACGTTCGTCTCAGGTGCTCGCGGGCGGGCGGATTTGTCGATCTATTCGGTACTTCCAATTCCGACACGATACACGCGCTTGTCGACAAGGGCGACAAGAAGGCGACGCTTGTCTGGAACACGATGATATACCAGATATGCAAGATGATCGGCGAGATGTCGGCTGTCTTGTGCGGAAAGGTCGATGCGATTCTTCTTACTGGCGGGCTCGTTCGCTTTCAGGACATCGTCGATGGCATCAAGACGCGCTGCGGTTTTATCGCGCCTATCGAGGTTTACCCAGGCGAGATGGAGCAGGAGGCGCTCGCGCTTCCTGCGCTAAAGGTTCTTCGCGGTGAACTTGCCGCGAAAGAGTATTCAGGCCGCAACGTCTGGCAGGGTTTTGGCGGTATAGGGCTTTAAGCGATGACCATGTCATCATAGGTCGCCGAGGGGCGCATGTGTCGATTATGGAACTTCTGAAGGGAAATTTGATATAATGATATCATCATCAATAAAGGAGTGTAGGCATGGACTGTATGAAGTCTTTTACGCCGTTTAAGCGGGAGGACCACGTCTATCACAATGAGGCATTTGCCGAATTATGCAAGGACGCGGTCAGGGCGTTCAATGGGACGCCGGTCTGCGAATTGCCGCCACCGAGGTTTGCTGGGGCAGGGGTCTATGCGATATATTGCACCGCGCGGAAAGGTGTCTACGAACGTTACGGCAACAAAGTCAATCGTATGGGATATAACGTGCCAATATATGTCGGCAAGGCCGTGCCGAAGGGATGGCGGCAGAGTCGGACGGCTGGGATTGAAACGGACAAGGGGACATCTCTTCGTAGCCGGTTAGTCCATCATTCGAAAACAATCTCTTCTGTTGAAAATCTATCTTTGTCCGATTTTGCTTGTAGGTTTATGATTTTTAGTGGTTCGTCCGTTGACATGATAGCAGCAGTCGAGGCGGCTTTAATTGCGGAATATACGCCACTATGGAACGCAGTGATAGACGGATTCGGCAACAATCCTCCTGGACGCAAGAGAATGGACGGCATTGTGCCGAAATGGCACATTCTTCATAATGGTGTAAAATGGGCGTCACAAATGACAGGTCCTCGTACAGATGTTCGCGCCGTTAGGAAAGCTGTTATGGACTACATGATGGGTTTGCGATGACTTGTCTTGAATTGTTCAGTGGTTGCGGCGGATTGGCTAAAGGACTTGAACTGGCTGGGTTCGAGCATTTGGCCTTTGTCGAGTTTAACAAGTGGGCGTGTAAGAGTCTGCGGGAAAACTTTGAGCCAGCGCTTGTTCATGAAATGGATGTGCGCAAATTTGACTTCCGCTCCGTAGGCGAAGTGGACATTGTCGCGGGTGGCCCGCCCTGCCAGCCATTCTCGCTTGGAGGATTGGCAAAAGCTCATGAAGATGCAAGGGACATGTTTCCGGAGGCGATCCGTGCCATCCATGAATTACAGCCAAAAGGTTTTTTGTTTGAGAATGTCAAGGGGTTGCTTCGGAAAAGCTTTGCGGATTACTTTTCATATATTATACTTCGGTTGACTTTTCCTGATTGTGCGGCTTCCACCGGGGTGACATGGCGTGAACATCTTGAAGAATTAAGAAAAATCAATCCTGTGAACTATACTGGACTGAAGTATGATGTTCAATATAAAATGGTCAATGCTGTTGACTATGGTGTTCCTCAGAATCGTGAAAGGGTGTTCATTGTTGGATTGCGAAATGACATCAAGGCGGAGTGGGCGTGGCCGTTGCCAGGCTCATGCAAAAGATCTATTGCAGATGCGATAGGTCATCTTATCACTCATAAGAGGTCTTCGCTTCCAAATGATCATGTGATAGTTTCCGGTGCGCGTGAATATCCTGGACATTCGGGAAGTGATTACAACTTGCCGAGCAAAACAATAAAGGCGGGCGCGCACGGAGTGCCAGGGGGCGAGAACATGATTCGCTTCCCTGATGGCAGGCTGCGCTACATGACCGTTCATGAAGCGAAACTGATACAGACGTTTCCTGCGGATTATAAGATTTCCGGTTCATGGGGTGAGGCCATGCGTCAGATAGGAAACGCGGTTCCTGTTCGGCTGGCTGAGAATATGGGTCGATGTATGGTTTCCGCCCTGTTGTCTGCTCAAGGTGCGACAAGATCAAATAGTGGACGACTTGCCGTATATCGTCATGCGCCTATTCAGTTGCGTTTCGCAATTGAGAGAAAGAATGGCTACAACTGCAAGGAGGCGAAGAAGGTCGTAGCAAAAGCAAAGACTAAGCGCAATGCGAAGGCAGGACGCCTGAAATCCGTCAAGGCGCGATATGCGAAACATGGTGCTGTCAAGGGAAGACGGAAATGACATCAAAGATAGGTGTGGCAACGGCCGTTGGGATGCTCGTTTGCAGCAACCTCTTCATGACCTTTGCGTGGTACTGGCATCTCAAGATGCAGAGGCCCGGCGAGGCGAGCTGGCCGGTCTATGCGATAATCCTCGTGAGCTGGCTTATTGCCTTGATCGAGTACATGATCGCGATACCCGCCAATCGGCTTGGCGCGGCGAGCGGGCTCAACGTGGCGCAGCTCAAGATCATACAGGAAGTGATAACCGTCTGCGTATTCGTCCCGTTTATGCTGCTCTTCATGGGCGAGAAATGGCGCTGGGACTATCTCTGGGCCTTTTTTTGCATGGTCGGAGCCGTGTATTTCGTAAACCGCGCGAGACTTTAGACTGCGATTAAGGAGCGATGGGCTGGACTGAATGGACGCTTGCGAGCGCGGTCTTTCTCGCGCTTTACGACCTTGCCAAGAAGGCAAGCGTGCAGCGCAACGCCGTCCTTCCGACACTGCTGTGCTCCACGTGCTTTGGATGCGCGGCGTATGTCGGTGCGCTTGCGCTTTGCGGCCGCCTTTCCGTGGCGTCAGGGCTTTCGACTGAGATCCTCGCTCTTTCGGCCGTCAAGTGCGTGATCGTCGGTACGTCGTGGGTCTTTACCTTCTGTGCGCTAAGGACGCTCCCGATATCGATAGCGACGCCGATACGCGCTTCCGCACCGGCGATAGTCTTCGTAGTCGCGTTCATAGTGTACGGCGAGAGGCCGTCGCCGATCCAGCTCGTCGGCATGGCGGCGGTGTTCGCCGGTTATTTTGCGTTCTCCTGGGCTGGCAAGCACGAGGGCATAGACTTCTTCAGAAACCGCGCTGTCTGGTGCGCTGTCGCCGGGGCGTTTTTCTCGGCCCTGTCATCACTTTGGGACAAGTACATATTCCAGGTGCGCGCTCTTCCCGTCGAGACGGTGCAGTTTGTCTTCCAGATCGGCCTTGTCGTATTCTACGGCATTGTGCTTGCAGTCGTCAGCGTTGCGTCGGGGCGAAGGGAACGCGGCGCCTTCGAGTGGCGGTGGACGATTCCGCTTGTCGGCATTCTCCTCGCTGTTGCGGACTGGATGTACTTCACCGGGCTTTCCTTCTAGGGCGCCCCGATCTCGGCGGCCTCGCTCCTCAGGAGATTCTCCGTCGTCATCACGTTTTTCCTCGGCGCGAAGTTTTTCCACGAGACGAATCTCGTACGCAAGGCCGTGGCGCTTACAGCCATAGTCGCGGGCGTCGTCCTGATATGCCTCGGAGGGTAGGCGCCGTCTATTTCGTAAACCGCGCGCGGCGCTGTCCAGCGAAGCACCGCCGGCAGATGCGATATTGTGCAACCTGCGCAATGAGATTTTGATATAATATTAGCCATGAAACTTTCAGGAACTATCACGGCCCTCGTTACTCCGTTTGCGAAGGACGGGTCTGTTGACTACGGTGCGCTCCGGTCGCTTGTTGAAAGCCAGACGCAAGCCAGTATTGAGGGAATATGCTCAGTCGGGACGAGCGGAGAGTCCCCGACGCTCTCGCACGAGGAGCACCACAAGGTAATCGAGAAGACGATTGAGTTTGCCGCGGGGAAGTGCAAGATCATCGCCGGCACGGGCGCCAATTCCACGTCCGAGGCGGTGTCGCTGACGAAAGCCGCGATCGCCGCAGGCGGTGCGGATGCGTGTCTCCAGGTGACGCCGTACTACAACAAGCCGAACCCGGAAGGGCTCTACCGCCACTTCATGACGATCGCCGATCTCGGTCTTCCTGTCGTCCTCTACAATGTGCCTGGTCGCACTGGGCGCGAGATTCCTCTCGATGTCGTCGTTCGCCTCGCGAAGCACCCAAGCATCGTCGCGATCAAGGAGGCCGCCGGTTCCGTCGACAGGGTGAGTGCAATCAAGAGCCGCATTCCCGATTTTACGGTGCTTTCCGGCGACGACGGGCTTGCGCTCCCGATGGCGTCCGTTGGCGCGGAGGGCGTCATTTCCGTTGCGTCGAATGTCATACCTCAGGAGATGGGCGACATGATGCGACTTGCGCTCTCCGGCGACTTCGTCGGCGCACGTGCGATTCATGCGAAGTTCTATCCGCTCTTCCACGACCTCTTCATTGACGTCAACCCCGTCATGGTCAAAGAGGCGCTTTGGCTCATGGGCAGGATCGAACGCGCGTTTCGCCTGCCGCTCTGCGAGACGGACGACGCGAAGCTCGCGCAGCTCAAATCCACGCTGTCGGCATTGAAGTTGATATGCGCATAGGCCTTGGATATGATTCACACCTCTTCGAGAGCGGGAAACCCCTTGTTCTCGGTGGCGTGGTCATTCCTGAGTGCGACGGACTAAAGGCGCATTCCGACGGCGATGTCCTTATTCACGCCGTGATAGATGCGCTTCTCGGGGCGGCGGCGCTTGGCGACATCGGCTCGCATTTCCCCGACACCGACGACCGCTGGAAGGGCGCCGACTCGGGCGAGCTTCTCAGGAGCGTTGTCTATGAACTTCGCGGCGCAGGTTACTCGATAGAGAATATCGACGCTACCGTCATCTGCGAGCGTCCGAAGCTTAGGCCATTCGTTGAGCTTATTCGCTCGTCGCTTGCCGAATTGATGAGCATCGGCATTGGCAGGGTTTCCGTAAAGGGAAAGACGAACGAGGGCATGGACGCTGTCGGCGCAGGAAAGGGAATCGCCGTCCACGCCGTCGCGCTATTGAAGTAGCGCGACTACTTTTCGACAGACTTCGGCTTGACGTCGAGGTAACCTGCGACGCCAGTCGTGTTGGATGGGAAAAGGACTTCGACGCCCTTGCTCTGAATGAGCATCCTGATGTTCGTCTGCGCGATCTTCATCGAGTCGTATTTCATCGTCAGCGTCTTCTTGTCGAAGTCGAACTTGAACGAGTCGGTGAAAATGCCTTCATATACGCGCGGGGGGCGGCCGGGACTACGGATGGTGAAAGCGTCGACGACTTTCGACTTGTCGGCTTCGGTAAGCGACGGCATCTCCACCGTGAATTCGCGGATATCCTCGCGGCGGCACCCAGACATGGTCGCCACGGCTGCAATCGCAATTAGGAGTAATAACTTTTTCATGATAGTTACTGGTTGTTTCAGACAGGATTTACAAGATTTACAGGATTTCCTGAAATCGCTGATTGCTTACCGACTTAAAATCTTGTTAATCATGTAAATCATGTCTAAAAAGTTTTTTGATTATTGAAATGTACTAACGTCTTTGTCGGGGCCGAAGGGCGAGAGTTCACGAAGCCCCTTGATGATGGGCGGGAGCTTCTCGAGCACATAGTCGACTTCTGCGTCTGTCGAATAGCGGCTTAGAGAGAAGCGCACCGAGCCGTGAATCGCGGTGAAGGGGACTCCCATCGCCCGTATGACGTGGCTCGGATCGAGCGAGCCCGACGCGCACGCGGAGCCAGTCGAGATGCAAATGCCGATGTCGCTAAGCCGATAGGCGATTGCCTCGCCCTCGATGTACTCGAAAGAGACGTTGAGTGTGTTGGGGAGACGGTTCGCCTTGTCGCCGTTGACGCGGACATTCGGGCAGGAAGCGAGAATCCCCGCCTCGAGCTTGTCGCGCAGCACCGTAAGTTTCTTCGCCTCGTCTGCCATTCCAAGTCGCGCGAGTTCACACGCCTTCGCGAGCCCGATGATGTAGGGGACGTTCTCCGTTCCCGCACGGCGACCGCCTTCCTGGTGCCCGCCGAGCATGAAGTCGGATCGTAGCCATGTCGTTCTGTGAGCCAAGGAGTTGAAT
>JAZSLQ010000223.1:0-2375 GCA_045535455.1 Kiritimatiellia bacterium
GAACGCCATGGCTACGACCCGACTTGGATATAGCTTTTGTAAAAAATCGAGTAGGGGGAGTTGCAACCCCCCCTACTCGATTTTTTCCACATTTACCCCCTTGATTTCTGAGCGCAGAAAGCGTATACTATCTCTCGTTTCGCTGCTCGGGTGGTGAAATTGGCAGACACGCATGCTTGAGGTGCATGTGGGTAACTCCTTGCGGGTTCGAGTCCCGCCCCGAGCACCATCTTAAGCCGCCGCAAGGCGGTTTTCTTTTTCCCGTTTCAGGAGATGAATGTATATGGGTGTGAGGCGGGTGGAGACATTTGATGCGCGGCGAAAGGCCGTGGACGCTGTGGCGGACTTCCTCGCGGCGAAAGCGCGGCCTGACGCGGCTGGCGTAAAGTCTCTTGCGCACATTCTTGTCGTCGTGCCGACGGCGCAGAGTGGGCGCCGCCTTCGCCACGCGCTTGCGCGGCGCTTTCCCGCGGGCGCCGTTCCTCCTCTCGTCAGGACACCAGCGCATCTCGTCGACCTTTCCGCCCCCGACATCGCAGGACGCGCCGACGAACTGCTTGCGCTCAGGGAGGCGAACGGCGGGAAGGGCGGCTTTGACGTCGCCGCCGAACTTGCTGACATCCGCCGCATCCTCGGCGCGAACGCGCTTTCCTTTTCGGATGTCGCCGAGAAGGTTGGCTCGATACTCACTGGCGATCTTGCAGATGTCGAGATCGAGCGCTGGCAAAAGCTCGCCGGTCTTGAGTCGCGGTACTTTGCTGCGCTGCAGCTGCGCGGTAAGCGCGATCGCGTCGCGGCGCTCAAGGATGAACTCGCAAAGCCGATAGGGTTTCCTGGCATCGAGGAAGCCGTAGTCGCCTGCGTTCTCGATCCGCTTCCTGTGATGAACATCGTCCTCGAGAAGTCGAATCTTCCCGTGACGGAACTCGTTCCCGATGTCTCGTCCGCTCCGGAGCTTAAGATGTCGCAGATCGCCGCTTCGGGAACTGCGGCAAGCGAAGCCGCGAAGATTGCGTCGCTCTTCGCGTCCGTAAAGCCGGACGAGGCATTACCAGCGCTCTGCCTCGCAGATCCCGAGACTTTTCCCGAGATACAGGGCGCGCTCCGCGCAAAGGGGCTGAAGGTGCACAATCCTTCTGCGATGGCGCTTTCCACCTCTTCGCTCGGACACCTCGCCCATCAGCTTGCCGCGCTTGCGCGAACGTCCTCTTATTCCGTCTTCTCCGCGTTTGTGCGCGGCGGCGATGTCAGGCGCTGGCTCAAGGCGGAACTGAAGATCGACGATGCGAAGCTCACCGCGGCTCTCGTCGACCTCGACAACCGCCAGCAGCAGCTTATCCCCGCGAAGGTCGACGACATCGCGTCGAAGACGGAGCATACGCTGCGCGCGATCTTCGAACTTGTGAAGGTGCAGCTCAGGAAGCGCGGCATGAGACAGATTCTCGCCTCGATCTTTTCGACGCTCGCCCTCGACGAACGCGACGAGCGGTCGCGTGAGTTCGCGGCGGCTGCGGAGGCGGTGAATGGTCTAATCGACGAGTGCTTTGCAAAGGACGTGCCGCGCGACCTCGCGCTCGAGTTGTTCGAGCGGCGTCTTGGCGAGACGACCTATTCGCTTGAGCCCGACGAGGGCGATACGATCCTGACTGACGGCTGGCTCGAACTTCCGTTCCTCGACGCCGACGAAGTCACGATCTCGGGCTTTGCCGAGGGGAAGGTGCCAGAATCTGTCGTGGGCCATGCCTTTCTCCCTGACTCGCTCCGCCGTGGGCTCGGGCTTGTGGACAATACGGCGCGGACGGCGCGCGACAAGACGATTCTCGCGATGACGCTTGCCTGCCGCGAGACGGCAGCGGTGACGGTGCATTTCCATTCCGTCGACGGGAAGGGCGATGTGATGAAGCCCTCGCGGCTTCTCTTCGACTGCAAGGACGACGAAGAACTTGTTCGCCGCGTGATTGCGCTATATGCTACGCGCGCCGGAACAGGCGAGACGCCGCCCGCCGACCTTCCCGACCGGTGGAAGATAAAGTTGCCGGTGCCGCCAGAGTACGCCGAGCTTCGCAAGACTTCTCCGTCGAGTCTCGACCTCTACATGCACTGCCCCTTCACCTACCTTCTCCGCAAGACCTTCAACGAGAGCGAGGACTACCGCGCCGAGGAGCTTGACGCGTCGGAGTTCGGCAATCTCGCGCACGACGCGCTCGAGGCGTGGGGGCAGGGCGAGCTCAGGGACTCGACCGACGCCGATGCAATCGCCGCGGTGCTCGAGGAGAAGGTCGACTCGATTCTCGTGGAGCGCTTCGGGCTCGAGATCCCTGCGATTGTCGCCTTGCAGGGCGAGAGCGTGAAGCGCCGGCTTCGCCGATTTGCCG
>JAZSLQ010000093.1:0-2050 GCA_045535455.1 Kiritimatiellia bacterium
TCGGCAATGCCCGCCCTGTCGGCGCCTACTACGCCGAACCTGGCGCACGCGTCGTTGTGTTCGAGCGGAAGGACGGCACCGCGCTCGCCGTTGTCGGCTCGGCGAACGCAGACGAGAAGGCCGCGCCTGTCGAGGTGACTATTCCCGCGACTCCCGGCTCCACCGTCGTGCGCACCGACCACCAGGGTAACGAGCGCACGATCGCCGCCAAGGGCGAGACGATTTCGGTCAAGGCGGCCGCCATGCCGTTGGTCTACGAGGGACTGCCGCTTGCACCTCTCGCCGTCCGCTGCGCACTTACGATCGAGGGCCAGGGGCCGCTCACGCCAAAGCCCTCCGTCAGTTTCGTGAAGGGCGCTACGCCGCAGTTGCGCGTCTCCGCCCGCAATCCGCTCAACACGGCTGTCGAGGGCGTGGTTGGGGTCGTGATCGGCGACGGCGGCAAGAGCACCAAGACGCTTAAGCTCGCGCCCGGCGCGAGCGAGCACTTCGTCCTCGAATTCCCCGCGTCCGCGCTCCCCGCCGGCCCCTCGAAGGCCGTGGCCCGCGTCGCGTGGAAGCTCGCCAAGGGCAACGTGGCGTCGGATACCGAGTTCGCCGTCGACGTAGTCGATCCCGCGACGCTTGGCAACCTCCTCTCGAACGGCGGCTTTGAAGCGAACGGCGGCTCGAAGCACGGCTGGAACGGCGGCGGCAAGATCGTGAAGCTCTCGGGCGGACGTCCGGGCGAGGACGGAAACGCGCTTTCGCTGGACCATAGCAAGGGCTACGTCCAGCTGTTCCAGCGCGTCGGGCATCCTGCGCCGGGCAGGAAGCTCCTCTACACGGCGTGGATGAGGACCGACAACATGAACGCCGGGTCCAATGCCTCGCTCATACGCCGCGACGGCAAGTCGCACGACCTCTACATGCCGCACGTCTTCACGGCGCCAAGGGATACGCACGGCGCGTGGCAGTTCATGGTGAAGGTCCTCGGCACGACGCCGGACGAGGTGAAGGCGCAGGTCCAGCCGGTCGCAAGCGGCGAGCACGGCGGCGCGCTCTACGACAACATCCGCCTCACGCTCTACGATGAATCCGACTGGGCGGCCGAGGCGCGTCGCACTGCGAAGCCGAAGGCAGTCGACGGCGATCTCTCCGACTGGGATTTCGCCGATCCGATTCCGCTGCTCTGCGCGAACCAGATCACGTCTGAAGGCGACTACAAGTGGACGCCCGAGAACCTCTCCGGCGTGGCGCAGCTCGTGTGGGACGACGAGGCGCTCTATGTGGCGGCGCGCGTGCGCGACGACGTGCATTCCGCGCGCACCGGCGAGGACACGCTGAAGGGCGACGCGCTGCAGATCGGGCTCCATCCCGCGAACCGCCTCGCGGGGACGGACAACGCGGCCATCGAGTGGTGGATCTCCGCCGCGAACCCGGGCAGCGGCTCTGGCAAGCACACGGTCTATCGTCCGGCGGCGCATGCGGCGGGTCTTGCGAGCGGACAGCTCGCAAAGGATTCGTCCGTTTACGAGATTGCCGTCAAGCGCAGCGGCAAGGACACATGCTACGAGCTGAGGATTCCGTGGCGCGACGCGGGCGGCGTCCGTCCGCAGTCCGGTACGCGTCTCGGCCTTTCCCTGCGGCTCACCGACGCCGACTCTGGTGCGGCGCACGGCGCGGCAGCTTGGGGACGCGGCCTTGAGTCGTGGACGCCGTCTTCGTTCGGCTCTCTTGTGCTTTTGCCGTAAAAGCTGCAAATCGCCCTTGACGGCAGGCGCGTGGTTTTGGTAAACTACGCGCCTGTTGTCATCTAAGACACATGGCGAGGTAGCTCAGTCGGTAGAGCAAAGGACTCATAAGCCTTGGGTCGAGGGTTCGAACCCCTCCTTCGCCACCATTTCTTTACCTTCAAATACCCCCTTGCGCCGCGCGGCGCATTTTTGATATACTATGCGAGTTTTCGTTTCTGGAGGTGCCACTTTAGCTCAGTAGGTAGAGCACATCCTTGGTAAGGATGAGGTCGGCGGTTCGATTCCGCTAGGTGGCTCCAATGGGAGCGGAGGCA
>JAZSLQ010000217.1:0-11700 GCA_045535455.1 Kiritimatiellia bacterium
AGCTCACGCTTACCGGCGTCGACCCCGCTCCGTTCGAAATCCTCGAAGGGGCGTTTGCGCGCTTCGGCGTAACGTGGACGATAGACGCGAAGGAGCGGACTCTCCGCTACGTTCCGAAGAAGCGCCTCAAGATGAAATACGATCTCGGCGACGCCATTCCGTCCGTGGCCGACGGCACCTGGCCTGCGTTCCCGTCGGACCTCATGTCTATTCTGATAGTGCTTGCGACGCAGACGCGCGGCACATGCCTTTTCTTCGAGAAGATGTTCGAGTCGCGGCTTTACTTCGTCGACCACCTGCGGCAGATGGGCGCGAAGATCGTGCAGTGCGACCCGCATCGCGTCGTCGTGACTGGTCCTTCGCAGCTTTTTGGCGGGACGGTTACTTCGCCAGACATCCGCGCCGGCATCTCTCTTGTAATCGCCGCGCTCGCCGCGAAGGGCGAGTCGACGATCCTTGGTGCAGAGACCGTCGACCGCGGCTATGTCGCCGTCGAGACAGAGCTTTCGCGGCTCGGCGCAGGCATTGTCCGCAAGGCGTGATAGGGGCGATGCCAATTTAAGTGACATTTTCGCTGCGCGCGCGCATTCTCCCTTGTGATGACAACGGAGAATGAAGAGTTTTACGGACATCTGGCGCGGCGAATCCTGTTTGTTGCGGCGGCGACTGGCGTGTATGGCGCGGTCTTGGCCGTGTGGCGCTCGCCGCTCATGGCGGCGTATGTGGCGGCGAAGCTTCCGATGGTGTTCGTCGGCGCGACACTGCTTGTTTCGCTCTTCTGCTGGGTGGCCGCTCTTGCGACGGGCGCGGGGCTAAGGTACCGCGAAGTCCTTGAGGCCGTTTTCTTCGTGATGTCCGTCGCTGGCGCAATACTTCTTGCGGCGGCGCCTGTCGTTTTGTTCTTCGTCTTTTCCGCCGCGCCGGATTCTGGCACGCGCGAGACGATGCGTCTTGCGCATGCCGCGATGATGCTTGCGCACATCGTCGTAATGGGAAGCGCCGGAACCGTCGGGGTTGCGCTTCTCTACAGGAGTCTCAAGAGGCGCGTTCCGGCGGATTGTCGGCTCGTTCTCATGATGTGCCTCTGGCTCGCGGCGTTTGCCGTCGTCGGATGCCAGCTTGGATGGATCATGCGCCCGCTTGTCGGGAGCCCCAACATCTCCGTCGAGTTCCTCCGTTCCGATGCGCTCGACAGCAATTTCCTTGAATCGCTTTTCACACAGATCATTCCACACCTAATTAACGGAGGAGTAGTAAAATGAACAATGAGAAAACACCAGGTCTTGGCGAACTGCTGCGCGCGCCGGGCGAGGTTATGGGCTTTGCAGACGGCAAGGCGCATTATTGGCGGCTTGCCGTGTTCCTTGTGCTCGTCACGGTGGTTGGATGTGCGCTGTTCGGATTTGCCGTCGGGTCGTTTGTAGACCTGAAGGTCGCAGCTCTCGACGCGGCGAAGATGGTCGGTATTGCGGTCTTTTCGTTCGTCCTCTGCTTTCCGACGCTGTATGTCTTTGCGACGATCAGCGGGTCGAAGCTCTCGGCGTCGCGGCTTGCCGTCCTCGGACTCGTCTGCACGGCGACGCTCGGGAGTCTCCTCGCGGCGCTGGCGCCGATTCTGTGGCTTTTCTCCGTGTCGACCGAAAAGGTCGCGTTCATCGTTGTTCTGTCATGCTTCCTTGCCGCGCTGTCGCTTGCGTTCGTGGTGTGCCCGATTACGGCGGCGGCGGAGAAGAAAATCGTCGCTAACAAGGCCGGTCTTCATCTGTGGCTCGTCGTCTTTGCCGTCGTCGCGCTTCAGACCGTCACGCTCGTTCGTCCGATGCTCGCGCCAATCGGCACGCCGCGCACGCCCGAGGGCAAGTGCTTCTTCCTCATGCACTTCGGCGAGGCCGTCGGCATTGGAACTGTTTCGGCTGGCAGGTGATTGCGCCGAGGAACGTCATTCTGCTATAATTTACCCATGAAACTTTATGGCGAGATACGCTCGCTTTATCCGACCGCGCATGCCCACAACGGCAAGCCGTTTTCTGAGATATTGCCCGCCGCAAAGTAACGACAAATCGAGTAAGTGCGACTTGTTGCGCACCTTCTTGTGCAATTAGCCGTAGGTTTGGTATAATATCACCGCGATATCAAAATGATATCTAAGTAGGAGGTGATTGTTATGGCGAACCTTACATTAAGGAATCTCCCAGAGTCAACATTGGCTGGGTTGCGGAATAGGGCTGCTGCCAATCACAGGAGCATAAACGGCGAGTTGTTGGCGATCATAGACTTTGTTGTGGCGCATCCAGAGAAGTTGTCCATAGACGATTATTTGTGGACAGATCCGGTAGCCGCTCAAAGGCGTGATATCCTTGCCGCTGCTGGGACTTGGCGTGATTCGCGCACCGAGGCCGAAGTTATAAAGGACATAGAATCCCATCGGACAAAGGGCCGAGAGGTGTCGCTATGATATTGCTTGATACGAACATCTGCATAGGGATATTGCACGCCAATCCCAAGGTGCTCGGACATGTGCAAGTGGCGAACGAAGTGATCGGGATTCCTGCCATGGTAGAAGGAGAGCTTTACTACGGCGTCGAGAAATCTGATTTCAGGGAAGAGAACCTCGTTGCCACCAACAAACTGCTGAAAAGTCTGGTTGTCTATCATACCACTGATGAAATCATGCGGAAATTCGGCGATCTCAAGGCGTCATTAGAGCGTCAGGGACGGCGGGTTGACGACGCGGATGTCATAATCGCGGCGACGGCATTGACACTTGACGCGACATTGGCGACTGGCAACACCGGACACTTTGCCCGCTTTGATGGACTTAAAATCGAGAATTGGTTTTCTTAACCCCCACGATGTTAAGCGCTATGCTTGAGACTGGAAGACAGATTGGGCCCTATCGCATCGTGCGTCCGCTCGGGAAGGGCGGAATGGCCGAGGTGTACGAGGTCGAGAACGAGCGGCTCGGGGCTCGCTTCGCGCTGAAGGCGTTCACGCTCGACCACGGCGAGGTCGAGTTCTTGCGCAAGCGATTCCAGGTCGAAGGACGGCTTCTCGCGCGCCTGTCGCATCCGCGCATCGTGCGCGTCTACGACATGGATGTCGACTCTGAGACCGGACTCCCGTACTATGTCATGGACCTCGTTCTCGACGAGTCAGGGCGTCCGCGCTCGCTGAAGGATGCGCTCGAGAGCGGCGAGGCGACGGAGGAGCTTGCTGCGAATTGGTACGAAGATCTCCGCGAGGGATTGGAATACATCCACGCGATGGGTGTCGTCCATCGCGACGTCACGCTCGAAAACGTGCTCGTCGGCTCGGACGGCCGCGCGGTTCTTTCCGACTTCGGAGTATCGAAGATCCTGCCGCGCGACTTGCGTGCGGAGCTGAAAGAGACTGTCAACACGCTTGTGCGCGGCGAGAAGCCCTTGATGGGCAAGTCGTTCTATATTGCGCCCGAAGTCGCAGACGGAGGCGACGAGTCTGCGTCCTCCGATTTCTATTCGCTTGGCGTGATGATGCTGCGACTCCTCACACAGGTGTGGTATGCGCCCGGCGTTAAACTGGACGACCTGCTCCTTCCGCTCGACCCGCAGTGGCGGCGACTCCTCCCGGCACTTCTTGTTGAAAAACCAACTGAGCGTAGGCTTCTCGCCTGGCGGAAGCCGGACAAGAATCCGTTTCGGTCGCTCGTCACAGCGGGCGGCGGCGGAAACGACGTCATGTTGCGAATTCGTTTTCCGCATTGGATTCTCGCGGGACTCATGCTTTTCGCAGCCGCGGCATTTGCGGCGGTCGCGATCTATGCGGCGTACGAGCGCGGACAGCGCAAGATGGCCGAGCGCGAGTTAAGGGAACTGCGCGAGAGAATGTCTGTGATGGAGGCGAAATGAGCGCATTCCCGGAGACACCCGCGACGCTTCTCGTCAAACTCGCTGCGCAGGTAACGGGCGAGGACGAGGCGAACTGGGTGCGTTTCGCCGACCTGTATGTTCCAGCGATACGCGAGTTTGCGCGGCATCGTGGCGATGGACGTGATGTGGATGACGTAGTGCAGGAAGTGCTCGTTGGGCTTGTGCGCATTTTCCGCGGCAACAAGTTCTCCGTGCGCGAGGGGAAGGGGAACTTCCGCGCGTATCTCGCGAAGATGATCCGCAGCCAGCTCTACATGGCGTATCGCCGCGAAAAGGCGCGCGGGCTCGGACTCAATGTTCCGCTCGATGACGCGGAGCCGAGCATCCCTGCGGACAGCGTGACTGCGGCGATGGACGCTGAGTGGGCGATGGCGCGGCACCGCGCGGCCGAAGAACATGTTCTTACGAAGACGCTCGTCTCCGACCTCAACAAGCGCCTCTACCGGGCGTACGTCGTCGAGGAACGTCCCATCGACGAGGTTGCGCGCGAGTTTGGTGTTACGCGCAACCAGGTGAGCCAGGCGAAGACGCGCATCGGCCGCATGGTCGCTGCAATAGAGGGCGTGTAGAAAGGGACGACATGGACACGGTGAGCAAGGAAAAGCGGTCGAAGATAATGTCGGCGATACACTCGCGCGACACGCTGCCGGAAGTCGTCGTTCGCAAGATGCTCTGGGAGAACGGTTATCGATTCCGCGTCTGCGACAAGCGCATCGTCGGCCATCCCGACATCGTGATTCCAAAGTGCCGCGCACTCATCGAGGTTCGTGGCTGCTTTTGGCACCAGCATGGGTGGGAGTGGGATGGCCGCAAGCTTGTCCAGACCGCCATCTGCGCGACCGCCACGAGGCCGAAGTCAAACCGCGCGTTTTGGAACGCGAAGTTCCGTCGAAATGTCCGCCGTGACGCAGAGCACGAAAAGGCGTGGACGGCAGATGGATGGAATCTCATCGTCATCTGGGAATGCGGTCTCAAGACGGCGAAGGAGCGCGAAAAGACATTTGCATTTGTCCTCAGGAATCTTGCGGAGTGGGGGAAGAAGTGACATTACGAGGGAGTGGCGGAGAATGACGGATTTCTCGCGCAGAGACGCAGAGGCGCAGAGGAGTTTTAGACAAGATTTACAGGATTAGGAAAAGCGAAATGAAAAAGTTTGTGAGATTTGCATTAAAGACTGCGTTTGGGCCGTTTGTAATATGGTGCGGCACGGCGTTTTTGCTATTTGCGGCGTATGCATTGTCGCCGGTGCTCGGCAGTTTCGGGATTATACTGACCAATATGATGGTTATCATGCTATTGGTTGCGGCGGTCGTCAATGTAGTTGCGATTGTTATATCGCTGGTAGAGCATCAGTCTGGTCGGGGGCTTGCTCAACTCCTTCTTGCCCTTGCCGGTCTGCCCATTTTCTTCTTTGGGCTTTTGTTCTCGTTTGTGACAGAAGGTGTCATAGCCCATGCGACTTCAAGCGGATATGCGGAAGTGCAAAGCGCAAGCGTGACGAACGAGACGGCCGCACTTGAGTTTGCGGTTGAGTACCGCCCGGCGCATCCGTTCCTTGCCGAGTATGACAAGTGCGTTGTCTTTCCGTCGGGCAAGCGTATCGGTGTTTGGGTGGACACGGGTGGCGCTGGGGCGTTTGCTGTCTATCGTCTGCCGACGGGCGAATACTATCTTGTTGACGGGCTGGAACACGACTTTATTCGCAACGACTATCGCGTCAACACGACGAATGAGACAGTGGAGATGATGTGCGATGAAACATGGGTTAAGATCCCAGATAAGACGCTCAAGGTCGATGGCAGTTCAAGTGACTCGATTTTCGTAAAGACAGAGGACGGCGAAAAGAGCGTGAACGGCGGGACGCCAGTTGGAGATTCGCTTAAAGGTCGTGTATATGTTGGGCTTCTCTACCCGAAGGGGGATTTTGAGCCAGGCACAGGTGATCCATTTGCAGACATAATCGAGCCCAAATGGAAGTCCGTCAAGCTGGACGGTGGTGAAGTTCCGTTTTCGCTTGAATGCAGGCGATGGAAAGGGTCGCACCACTATCGTCTGGTGTTTGCATCAGGGGCGAGAATTGTGCTTGGCTCCAATGGCTGCACAGGAGAAGGAGGATATTCGCTTTATGCGCTTGAAGATGGACGCTATCATTTGTTCGAGGCGCAGGAGAAGAAGAATATCTCATGGCGCAAGGAGTGGCGTATCGACGCTGCGGGCGAGACGGTTGAAGTCATGTTCAAGGATTATTATGGCAGATATGCAGATATGTGGGTGAAGATACCGGCCGGTGCAATAGATGCTTATGGCAGCATTGGCGTCAGCGGTGGGGAGGATGGCAAGCCGACCAGTGTTTCCATTGATGTCAAAACGGAAAGCGGAAAGGTGACGAGCCACGATTCCATCCCTGTCGGCGATTCGCTTTCAAATGCCAAATTCATCGGAACTTTCCAGCCACCGGATGACGACCCACGGCACAAGCAGCGTAGGCGGGAAAGGAAATGACAAAATGAGTATGCGGATGACATTTGTCTTTCTCGAAAAGGACTGTCCGCTGTTTTCGCGGGCGCTGATCGCCCCTTGGCGGCTTTGTTGCCTTGCGCTGGGACTGGTACTTCTCTGTGTTGGCTCCCATGTCACGCCATCAGTAGATTGGGATTACCCGATTTCGTTTATCATGGGCATCTGCGCATACGTGTGCGCACCGTGGACGGTTCGCGCACTCGTCTACCGCCGCTGGAAATGGTTGCCCGTTGCATTCCTGCTTATGTGGGTGAGTATCGATGGTGTGTATTCGCTCTACTGGTGGTGTCGCGGATTTGACGCGCTGCAAATTTTCCGTGGCGCAAATGCCATATACTGCCTGCCGCTCTATTTTGCGCTGGGCTTTGTGATGAATTTTGAAATGCGTCGCTCGCCGACTAAATAAGCATTGCGGAGGAGTCAAAATGAATACTCGAAAGAATCTTGTATGGGCGCGGAATGTATGTTTTGGACAGGGTTAACAAGATTAACAGGATTAGGGGAAGAGGATGGAAATCTTAATCTTGTAAATCCTGTAAATCCTGTCTAAAAAACGCGAAAGGAACAAGCGAAATGAAAAAGCTAAAAATGTTTGCACTGGTTGTTGTGGGAGTGACGATCTTTGTCTCGGCGTTCGGCGCTGCGGAAGATCAGGACATGCCTGGCGTGGCGCCGGAGCCCGCGGGCGGCTGGAAGACAAAGGCGATTTGCATTTCGGTGCCGGCGCCAAAGGACGTGGGGCGGTTCTGCACATTTGTGAAGGACACGCTAAAACCGGCCGGCGTCGATACCGTTGTCCTGCTCGTGCGATACAAATACCAGTTCACGTCTCATCCTGGATGTGTGACAAAGGACGCCATCTCCCTTGATGACGCAAAGGCAATAAAGCGCGCCTGTGACGACGCCGGCATTCGGCTCATCCCAAAGATGAATCTGCTGGGCCATCAAAGCGGAAACACGATAAGCGACGGGCTTCTGAAGGCGTATCCCGAACTCGACGAATCGCCAGAGAAAAAGAACGTACGTAACAACTACTGCCGAAGCATCTGCCCAAAGCACCCCGACTCGATGCGAATCGTCACCGACCTTGCGGACGAACTTGTTGAGGCGTTTGGCGCCTATGCCTTGCACATTGGCTGCGACGAGGTGTTCGAAATCGGCAACTGCCCGCGCTGCAAGGACACGCCAACGTCCAAGCTGTTCGCGGACTGGGTCAACGGAATTGCGAGGCACCTCAAGTCGCGCGGCGTCGACACGATGATCTGGGGCGACCGTCTGCTCGATGCAAAAACGACCGGCTACGGAGAATGGGAAGCGAGCGACAATGGCACAAGCGATGCAGTCAATATGCTCGACAAGGACATTGCCATCTGCGACTGGCACTACGAGAACTGCACCGCCTATCCAAGCGTGGATGTCTTCGCCGATGCTGGGCGCAAGATATATCTCTGCCCCTGGCGCTATTCAGAGAATACGCAGAAGTTCCTGGCTTACGCCGTCGCCCACGACCGCGGACAGTACCTCGGCATCATCTTCACCACGTGGAGTTCGTGCAAAGACGTTATGGACGTGCTGGAAGGGAAAGGCGTCCCTCGCCACGAGCCCGGTAGCAAGGCTGAGAAAACGCTTCTTTCGCTGCGGCGCAACTTCCGCTATCTTTTCCCGAAGGCAAAGAGCGTTACCGCAGAGGAACCAGCGACGCGCGTGGACACGACGGCGAGACCTGAGAAGTGGGCTGTGCCGATGACCTGCGCGGGCGTTCCCAATTTGCATAAAGTCTCGGACAAGCTCTATCGTAGCGCGCAGCCGACGGCGGAGGGGATGACAAACCTCGTTGCGCTCGGGATAAAGACGGTCGTCAACCTGCGCGACAACCATTCCGATTCGGACGAAATCGGCGACCTTCCGCTGAAGGCGCATCGCATCGAGATCTTCACGGGGAACATGAAGGACAAGTATGTCACTGATTTTCTCTCGGTCGTGGATGACACAAATGCCGTTCCGGTCTTGGTGCATTGTCAACACGGAGCGGATCGAACTGGAACGATGTGCGCGATGTATCGTATTCTGCGTGAGGGCTGGACGGTGGATGATGCGATTGACGAGATGAGAAATGGTGGCTACGGCTACCATTCCATCTGGGGCAACCTCCCGCGCTTCATCCGCAAGGCCTCCGAGCGGCTGAAGCAGAAGTGAAATTGGACAGGATTAACCCTAAAAACGGCAGTTCATTTTCTAACGCAGAGGCGCAGAGACGCAAAGTGCGCAGAGAATGAAATTTGTTGTGAAAATGCTGAATTCCAAACGCTGTCCGAGAGCATGAGCCATCACCAATTGGGTGAATGATGTTGTCAGCGCCTACAAGGAGATGTCTTCTCAAAATGTATAAAACTCTCCGCGTTCTCTGCGTCTCTGCGCCTCTGCGTTAAACACTACCCCATCCAACTACCGAATATAGGTTGAAAACAATCCTGTAAATCCTGTCTGAACTAGAAATGAGGTTCCCAACGAAAGAGAATCTTGGTTGAGCATTGTCTTTCGCGGAGATTGTATGGTATAATGCCCTCAGATTACGCGGAGAAATCTAATGAAATGGAGGATCAATATGCGTAAGGCAACTGGATTCACGAAATTGCTGTTTTGCTTTGTCTTGGGCGCGGGGTTGATGGTTCTCGTCGACGGCTGCGACAAGGCGGAGGATGTGGGGCGTAAGGTTATGCACAAAAGCGGAGACCTTGTCGGCAAGGGCGCGACGGAGTTCTTTTCCGGTGTCGGAGAGGGGGTTGATGCCGTCAAGTGGAAAGGCCCAGATGTCCTTACGGCGATTTCGACGCGAAAGTCCATCCGCAAGTTTGACGCATCCAAGCCCGTCGAGGATGACAAGGTAGAGAAGATGTTGCGTGCCGCGATGTGCGCGCCGACGGCGATGGACAAGCGCCCTTGGGAATTCGTTGTCGTCAAGGATCCCGCGAAGCTGTCGGCACTCGCCGCGCGGCTTCCATATTCGCGTGTCGGCAATGGCGCGAAACTTGCGATTGTCGTCTGCGGATCGCTTGACAACGGACTGCCTGGCCGCGGCAAGGAATACTGGATCCACGATTGCTCGGCGGCGACTATGAATCTTCTTCTGGCGGCGCATGCCCAAGGACTGGGGGCTGTTTGGACGGGCGTATTCCCTGGTGAAGACCGCATTGCCGCCGTCTGCGAGATTCTATCCATACCAGATGGCTACATGCCGCTTAATGTCATCCCCGTTGGCTATCCCGCCGAGAATCCGCCAGCCAAGGACAAGTGGAATCCGGCGAAGATTCACTACGACAAGTGGTGACACGGCATATGCTTGCGCGCTGACAATCTTTGCTTTGGCCTGGAATGATTAGTCCGCAAAGAACGCAAAGGGCGCAAAGGAAACAAGGACAGGACGGGCAAATTGCAGGGGAATACGATGAGTTTTTAGACAGGAAAATGGGGTCTGTCCCCAACGGAAGCGAAAAATATGCTGTTATAGTTGCGCTTTGCAGGTGAATATGCTATTATATTGTCTGTTGCAAATGGAGAAGGGATATGAAACGACAGACAAGGCTGTTTCCAAAGGCAGTGGTCGCGCTTGAGCGGCTAGGGGAGAACATCAAGCTTGCGCGGCGTCGGCGCGGCATAACTTCCGCGCTTATGGCGGAGCGCGCCGACATGAGTCTGATGACTCTTAGGGCGATTGAGCGCGGCTCGCCAAAGGTGGCGATGGGCAATTACATGTCCGTCCTTTTCTGTCTTGGCATGCAGGACGACATGGCGCAGGTCGCGGCAGCTGACCTGCAGGGGCGCGACATTCAGGACGCGCGGCTTCTGCGTGGTTCGCGACAGGGAGGCACCCGATGAAAGAGCTAGATATTTATCTTGGCGAAGAGAAGCTTGGCCTTGTTCGCGTCGAAAGCGTACGCGGCAAGGAGGTGTTTTCATTTTCCTACGATGATGCTTGGCTGAGGAAGGACGAGATAATTGCCATAGATCCCGATGTCCTGCCATCGGCTGGCGAGCAGTATCCCGTCGGCAAGGAGGTGTTCGGCTTTCTCGGCGACATAGCTCCCGACAGATGGGGCAGGCGGCTCATACGCCGCAAGGAGGCGCAACTTGCACGGCGTGAAAAGAGGCCGGAGAGGACATTGCTTGCGAGCGACTTCATCGTCGGCGCGTATGACCTTACTCGGACTGGCGCGGTGCGCGTGATGCTCGATGGAAAGTTTGTCTCGTCCGATTCTTCCAAGCCCGCCCCGCCTTGGACGACTCTGAGGACGCTTGAGGAGTGCGCTAGGAAGATCGATGCGGACGAAGATGGACAGGATGCGCGGTGGATAGATGTTCTTCTCGCCCCGGGTTCCTCTTTGGGCGGGGCTCGTCCTAAAGCGAACGTTACGGACGAAAAGGGCTCGCTGTGGATTGCAAAGTTTCCATCTGCAAACGACGAGTGGGATGTCGGCGCATGGGAGTTTCTTGTTTCGCGTCTAGCGGCGGCGGCTGGGTTAAGGGTGAGCGACACTCGCTTGGAGCGGTTCTCAAAGGCGGGCTCTACATTCTTCTCGCGCAGGTTTGACCGCGAAGGCGAGAGGCGAATCCACTATGCGAGCGCCATGACGATGTCCGGCGCGTCGGACGGAGAGGAAGGGCATAGCTATCTGGATGTGGCCGAGTTTCTTGTGCGCGAAGGGGCGCGTCCGGACGAAGACCTGGCAGAGCTCTGGAGCCGCGTCGTTTTCTCGCGCCTTGTCGGGAACAGCGACGACCATCTGCGAAACCACGGATTTGTCCTGGAGCGCGACGGATGGAGGATTTCGCCGATGTTCGACGTGAACCCGAATCCTGACGCGGCATTTGCGGCGCTTGATCTGACGCCTGGCGTGCAGGGTACAACACGAGATGAACTAATTGAGAGTGCGGAGTATTTCCATGTTGGCCGAATCGCGGCGGAGAAGCGTTACGCGGAGTTAATCTCGGTCATTTCTGGTTGGCAAGCATTCACGCAGAAACTGAATATTCGCAGAAACGAAATCGACCGCATGTCGGCATGCTTCTGCAAAGCGGAATTTCGGTGAGCGGTATTTGGCTGCTGTGTTCAGCTGGAAATGTCTTAGACAGGATTAACAGGATTGACAGGATTGAGAAAGGTGCGAATGCATGAAAGACATTGAGCGACTTGAGGAAACTGTTGTTAGCGGGACGAAGTCGCAGCGTTCTGGCGCGGCCTATCAGCTTTATTGGATTATTAGGGACGGCGAGG
>JAZSLQ010000055.1:0-2835 GCA_045535455.1 Kiritimatiellia bacterium
CGCCGAGGCGTACAAGCGCATCGCGTTCGAGGAGGCCGAGCACGCGGCGAAGTTCGCCGGGCTCCTCGGCAAGACGATCGACATCGTCACCCACTCCACCAAGGAGAACCTCCGTCGCCGCATGGAGGCCGAGTGCGGCGCGACCGCCGGCAAGCTCGCCATCGCAAAGCGCGCGAAGGAGCTCGGCTACGACGCGATCCACGACACCGTCCACGAGATGGCCAAGGACGAGGCGCGTCACGGTAAGGCGTTCCAGGGTCTCTACAACCGCTACTTCAAGTAAGTAGATGGCAAGAAACTCGTCCGGGGGGGCGGTTGATGAACTGAAAGTTCGCCAGCGGCAGACTCCGCTGGCGGACGCTCTCGACCGCCAGCGCATAAACCGACTTGCGCACTTCGACGTGCCCGCGCACAAGAGCGGGCGCGGCAACCCCGAGTTGACGGAATACCTTGGCGAGCGGGCTCTCGCCATGGACGTCAACTCGATGAAGCCGCTCGACAACCTCGGACATCCGGTCTCCGTCATCAAGGACGCGCAAAAGCTCGCGGCCGAGGCCTTCGGCGCGGACGACGCGTTCTTCATGGTGAACGGGACCACTTCGGCGGTGCAGGCGATGATAATGTCGACCTGCTCCGTCGGCGACGAGATCATCCTGCCGCGCAACGTCCATCGGAGCGCCATCAACGCGCTCGTCGTCTGCGGCGCGGTGCCGATCTACGTCAATCCCGGCATCAATCGCCGCCTCGGCATTCCGCTTGGCATGAGTGTCGCCGACGTCGAGAAGGCGATAGCCGCGCATCCGTCGGCAAAGGCGATTCTCGTCAACAACCCGACTTACTACGGCATTTGCTCCGACCTTAAGCGCATCGTCGAAATTGCGCATAAGGCGGGCATGCTTGTCCTCGCAGACGAGGCGCACGGCACGCATTTCTATTTTCACGAGGACTTGCCAATCTCCGCAATGGCTGCCGGGTGCGACATGGCGGCAGCGTCCATCCACAAGACAGGCGGCTCGCTTACGCAAAGCTCTATCTTGCTGACACGCAGGCCCGTGAACCCAGACTACGTGCGTCAGGTCATCACGCTTACGCAGTCTACTTCCGCTTCCTATCTTCTTCTTTCGTCGCTCGACATCGCCCGCAGAAACCTCTTTTTCAAGGGTCGTGCGATGTATCAGAAGACGATGGATTTTGCCGATTACGCGCGCGAGGAGATAAACGCCCTCGGCGGCTACTATGCATTCGGCCCCGAGCTTGTCGATGGCGACACGGTCTTTGCGTTCGACCGCACTAAGCTTTCAGTTCACACGCGTGACATCGGTCTTGCCGGCATTGAGGTCTACGACTACTTGCGCGACGACTACGGCATACAGATCGAGTTTGGTGACATCGGCAACCTCCTTGCGATTATTTCGTGCGGCGACCGCATGATGGACATCGAACGGCTCATCTCCGCGCTCGAGGAGATTAAGCGCCAGCGCGAGAAGAGCCCCATCGGACTTTTTGACCACGAATACATCGATCCCGCGATAGTGATGCCGCCGCAGGAGGCGTTCTACGCGAAGAAGCGGCGCGTTCCCATGCGCGAGTCAACCGGTCTCGTCGCGGGAGAGTTCGTTATGAGCTACCCGCCCGGCATTCCGATTGTCGCCCCTGGCGAACGAATCACGGCCGACGTCCTTGCGCACATTCTCTTCGCGAAGGAGAAGGGCTGCTTCATGACCGGTACCGAGGACATGAACCTCGACTACATCAACGTCCTCGCCTAACTTCTATAGAAGGGTCAGACCCTTCTATAGAAGCTGTTGGGGACAGGCCCCGCGAAACGGTTAAAAATTAGGCGGGAAATGCAAATGCTATGGCGCAGTTATGCGTTTTTTGATATAATATAAACCACTATCAGGTATTATCTAAAGACATAAGACATAAACGCAAGGCAAGGCAAAAATGACTGACGAAAAGGGAAGATCCAAGCAAGAGATGGACGCCTATCTCGCGCGGATCCGCAAGACGATTGCAGACAGCCAGAATCTTGTCTCGCAAGCTGAACTGAGGATCGCCGAGACCGACAGGATGCTGGAACAGCATGGGCTCACCCGCGAGCAGGTGATGGCCATGAAATTCTCCGACACCCAGCTTGAGGCCGTGAACGATGAGCTGAAGCGGCGCGGGCTCGATCCTTTGGAGAAGTGGTACATGGACGACCGCGAGACGCCAGACGAAGATCCGTCAATCGAGGGAAGTGCCTTGGACAGCGAGGTGACGGGCATGTCTGGTGCAGAGCTTGAGAATCGCCAGCGAAAATTTGGAATGATGATGAAACCTTTTCAGATTTGAGGTGTAGACAGTACAGGATGCGAAGACCGAATAATGTTTTTGCCCAGAAAGGGCGCGGAGGGCGCAGGATGCTTGCGGTCCTTGCGGTAGCGCTGTCTCTTCTCGCGCCCGCCGCGGCGCGCGCTGGCTTCACGTCGTCCGACACCATCAGCGGCGGCGATGTGGGAAAGACGCTCAAGAACAACACGGTCTATGTAGTGCCTTCCTCCACAACGCTCACGAGGACAACTCCCTACGCCGCGCTTTACGTAAAAAACAATACCACCGCGGTAATATACATCCCGAAGAATGTCACGCTTACGGTGAACGGCGGCGATGCGAGCGGTACCGAAAGCGCCGGCGCGGGCATACGAATAGAGGACGGCGCGACGCTGATCGTCACAGGCGAGGGATCGCTCATTGCAAAAGGCGGCAACGCTGCCAATGGCGCGAAAGGAGGCAGTTGGCGCAAGAACAAGTCGGAGGCCAAGCGGTCTTAGGAAGACAAAATTTGTATTC
>JAZSLQ010000050.1:0-16010 GCA_045535455.1 Kiritimatiellia bacterium
GCGGCAAATCCGTCGCGCAGCCTTGGTAGGGGCGCATCTCCGAGGCGCCCGCTTCCCCGCGTATCCCCCGGAGCGAAGCGGAGTCGCCGAAGGCGAGCTCAATGCGGGGTGCAAATCCGCCGCGATTTCGTCCGCACCATAATCTCATTTTGCCGTGCTTGATTTTTGCGCGGCTTTTTCGCTATAATATTCTCATCCCGCGAGGCGAACGGTAGTTCCCCCAATGGTAGGGGCGGCACTCCGTGCCGACCGCACGCGGCGCGGGGTCATAGTCCGGAAAACGGAAAGGATAGTGGGTGAGTTGAGAGTGGGTGAGTGAGGGAGTCGGCAAATTAACTCCTCCACTCCACCAATCCTCCACTCCAACACTTCTCCATCTCCCGCCGGGCGCTTGTCAATGTAGCATCAACGCTACACGTCGTTCGTACGAAATACGTCCAAGTTTTCATAGCAGGAACGGCATGTAAGTGGCGATGCGCTCAATTGGGCGCATTCTTTCTTCATGTACTCCTGTGGGCCTTTGGACGGGCTTCGTACGAGTGCATGGGAGGAAATGCGCTCTTTTCCATGCACGAGAGGCGGTCTCTGCGGCGACAGGTGCGCATATAACGCGAAGGAACATAACAATGGCGATCATCTCGGAAATCAAGCAGCAGGGCCCGCAGGTGCGGGTTAAGACGATAAACCCGCCGGGCGGCGCAACCATCACGGGCAAACTCGTTGGGCACAAGAAAAGTGGCTTTGTCCTTCTGATGAATAGCACCTACAAGGTATACGAGGCGCCTGCACGACTTGTCGCATCTGTTTCCGCTGCACTGTGGCCCACGAAAAAGTGGGACTACAAAGGCGTCTACTGCTGATAGGGTTCATTAACGGAGTTATTGCAATGGGCTTTTCATTGCCAAAACTAAAGGTGCCAACGGCGTTGTCCGATAAGATGCTTGGAATTCAGGCAACAATAGCCGATAAAATCAATTTGATGGAGCAGAAGTCGTCCGAGTCGTTGGGAAAGCTTCTGGAACCAAAGCAATCAAGTTCGAAATCGGCTTATATGCTTAGTGCGACATTGGGCATGCCCGGCGCCGGCAAGACCGAATTACTCTGTTTCTTTGATGATTTCTCGCAGAATCTTGACGGTAAGGGCGAGTCTTGCCGATCAGGGACATCCCATTCCACTCTTCCCGCTCATGAGGTTGTGAAGAGTTTTGTTTTGCCGCGCTTGTCTTTCGATGGGCTCTGCTGTAATCTGATTGTTTCTGATGCGCCAGGAATCATTGATGCGACAGATGCACGGTTTCGTCAGATTGGAGATTTCATTGAGAAGAGTTTGGCAAGTAGCGCACTGATAATGAAAGAAGCTGGCAAGATACCGTTTTTATGCTTCTATGCGGTCAATCTCAATGAAGATTTGTCCGACAGGCAAACGCAATACACAATAAGGGCGACATGGAGATTGTTCAAACGAAGGGTTATTGACAGAATATACGGACGTGCAAAACTCCGCATCCAGCCGAAGATGATCGTCGTTGGCACTCATCTTGACGAAATCAAAAGGCAAGCGGAATCGGCAGGAGAAACGGATGGTGCAGAGATGAAGATATCCGAGTTGAAAGCGCTTGTCAAGATGGTGGCAGAAAAAGAGGGTTATTCCATGCATTGTCCTTGCCATGTAATTGTCGCTGACCTTTACAGTGCGGACGGACGCAGGGAATTCAATTCAGAGATATTGGAATGTATATCAATCGGCAAGTAGGAGCGCTTCATGAACGAAAAATTTGTAAGAGATAGGAATTGCCTCGTTGTCTACCGCGATACGCCAGAGCGCATCATTCAGGAGGACATGCTTCACTGCTTCGCCGAAATGTATGCCCGTCCTCTGTACCTGATCCGTGAAGCACCCGAGGAGAGTTGCCGAGAACTCACGAAAGGCGAGGTCAGACAGGTGCTGATGAAAAATCCAAGGGACATGTCGGTTTGGCTGAGAGACGATGCGGGAGTCTTCGTCCTGGTGTCCGAGGGGCCGGACGCGGCGAGCAAGGACTTTCTGATGGACTTTTACCAGTCGGAAGTCCTCAAGCGCATCACGGCTCTCACAAGCATGCTCCAGTGCATCGGCGTGAAGTCTTATGAAGTCCACGCGAACGAAGAGATTGCAGACAGTGGGACATGCGAGGATGTAAAATCCGGATCAGTAAAGGCCAGCGGCACGATTGCTGGCGTAGGTGTGGCGGCGAATGCTGCCGCGCAGGAGGCGCGGTCGTTTTCGCAGAAGATCAACCGAGGGTTCAAATTCTTGCAGTCGGCGCACCGCGACGTGGACCATATAAACGTGGCAGCCATTGAACGGCAGATTGCGGACAAGGGACTTGTGGGCGTTCATATCCTCGAAACGCTACTCCAATCCATTCGGGATGGTGAGTCCAACTGGTCAAGCCTTGAGGTGGAAGAGTCGTTGGCGGCCGATGTTTGCACGTCTGCAATGAGCAAACTGGATGCCGCCGCACAGGTATCCATCCGCTTCAACGTCATCAACGGCGAAGGTTCGGCAGAACGGCGTCTGAACGTGGAAACTTCTAAGCGGACAATGCAGTCGCTGACGATACACGTCTCGAACCGATAGCAAGGAGCGGCGTAATGACCATTTCTCGCGTCGATTTCGCAAACGGCTATGCAAGCGTCTACAACGAGTTCGGGAAGAAAGTCCGCGCCATCCCGTGCACTGGGTTGGTCGGCTACGGACCGAAGGGCGCGGTTGTGAAACGCGGGACGCTCTACGCAGTAGTGGACTTAAACTGTTGCCAGCGCATGCTGACTGTGCCCCAGTTCGCTAAAGAACAATGGACACTTCACGATGACTATCTCCAAATGAGGTGTAGTGAATGAGGTGCTTTCTCAAGAAGTTCAACAACTCCGGTAAGTGCACTGACTGGCCGGTCGTGTTCGAGCCCTGCTTGAAAGGGCGGCAAGGGCTTCTCCAAGTTCAACAGGAAGGCCTCTGAAGTGCGTTAGGCTGTGTAAAATTATGGTAAAATACCTGCATGAAGTTTGTTGTGGCGATGTTGGTGGTGGCATTTCTCGCGATCTCCGCTTTTGCGGGGGCGAGGGTGGTCGTGTCGTCGTTGCCGGAACCGGTGAGGCCGCTTGCTGAGGTTGAGACAAATATTTTCTTTGGCGCTGGCGCTGCGGCAGACAACAAATGGACGCTGACGATTGAGCGCGATGCCGCGGCAAGCAATAGCGTAGAGGTCGTGTTTGGATGTGACGCGAACGAGGACGGCATACTTGGGATCGAAGAAGGGGAGTTGTCGGTTGGCTGGGATTGCGGCGAGTGGTTTTGGCGCGACAGACGTGCAAACGCGGCGTGCTGTGTCGAGGGAACGGTCCAGCGTCTTGACATGACGCTTTACCTCAACCGAAACCGTGCGGCGAAGTCGCTGGAGTCTTCGATCTTTCCGCCGATTGTGTCGTCCACATGCTTCAACCCCGACTGGAATCTTGCCCGCGTTGTCTCTCGCGGTGCGGAGACCATTCGTGTCGAGAGCAAGGTTTCGATTAACGCGTTAACGTTGAGGGTCAGGTAGCATGATGGCGCTTTTCCAGACTGTGTTGATGCGTCTTGCCTTGTGCGGGCTTGCGACGTCGTTACTCGTGCTTGTGCTTCGTTCGCGCATGGCTCGCGACACCTTTGCGCGACTGCTTTCAATCTGGCGTTCGCTTACTGCGTTTGGCCGCGTTGCCGTCTGCTCGTTCCTTCTGATCGGCGTTCTCATCGGCGGCGACAAGACGAACAACGTGCCGCCGAACATGAATTTGCCGTTGCCGCAGATGATGCAGGGGGGAATTTCTTTTCAGACAGGATTTACAGGATTGTCGGGGATGAGTAATCTTGTAAATCTTGTTAATCCTGTCCAAACAACTCTTGTCCAAAACAGCTTTGCGCAGCGCAAGGCCACGAACTGGAACGTGCGCGGCGCGTGGAAGGATTCGTTCTGGCTGGACTTCGAAAACGACTTTGTGTTCCCCTGTGGCACGAACCACTTGTCCGGCGTTGAGGTCGTTTCCTTCGGTCAGGTCTGGGCGACGCCATTTGACACAAACGCCATCGCCTCTGCTGGCGCACCATTCGAGATCGTGCCCGGGCTCACGACATTTACTTACGAGTTTACGCCGTCCAACTCCTACCGCTTTGCATGGACTGACGCCGCCATCAACCGCGATACCAACATTCTCGTCTCTGCTGCGCTTGAACTTTTCCGCAACGGCGATGTGTCAGTCACGACAAACGGCATCGCGGCACTTTTGCCGCGGACGCTCCCGTTTCCTCACAGCGGCTTCGGGCAAGATGACGAATGGGTAACGGCGAACTTCACGAACGCGACCGAGATCCTTGCCGTCGGTTACCCGCAGTGGGTCGACGCGCAAGTTGGCGAAGGTCTGACGAATGGGCTTTACAAGTTTACGGCGACAATTCCTGATGACCCGTCTGAGACAATTCAGCTCGCCGTTGGAGACTATTCGGTTGCGGTCACAAACTCTGGCGAATACGTGTTTCTTCTGGAGAAAGGGATCGAGTATTCGTTTGGAACAGGCTTCCCCGTTCCAGGCATTGAGTATGGCATAGCCGACGACCTTCCGTCTGAGCCGTTGCGAATGCTTCGGTCTAACAGTGGTCCTGCCGCACCTGGGGCGTGGACCATGGACGGTGGGTGGAGCATCCTTCAGGAGCCGACAGGACTCTTCGACGGTGTCGTTCTGATGATGCCCGTCCTGCAAGGTTCCCCTGACGTTGCACATCTCTGGCAGGAGGACTTCCCTGCGACATTCACTGCAGTCCTGTCCGATTGCGCCAGCCCCGAGTCGGTCACGTATGAGTGGACGTCCGACGACGATGTCTGGGACATAGCGACGCCGCATCAGGCCACTACTGCGGTTAGCCCCAGATTGATGCCAAACTATGCGACGGGCGGGCTTTCCGTGGCTGCGACAGTCTGGAACAGGACTTTGACATCCAGTCTATTGGGCGTGTCGTATGGGACGAACAGTTTTCCGTCTGTCGGACTTTCCGTCCGTTATCCCTCGGTGACTTTTCTCAATGACGACTACAGGTCCGACAGGGTTTATCCGCTTGATGTTGTAGTTACTTCTGACGTGCCGACGAGCGGCGTCGTAACCGTAACCCATACAGGCAACGACGACCATCTGATTTACACGAACGCTGCTTTGACGGGATCTCTCAAGAACTTCACCATGACTTTCGGAGCCCACGGGTTGACCAAGTGCGCGTCAAATCGGTTCTACGTGATTTCGAGGCATATCGGCGGCGGTTGCTTTTCCGCAAACTGTCGGCTTGCCGACGGAGGCACGTTGTCCACGAATGTGACCTACAACGTGATAGAGCCGTTGTGCAGACTCGTTACAAACGAAGAGGGGCCGGATGGAAGATATGTCAATCCGTCGCGACTCGTGTATGGGACGAATGCTTGGCTTTCGGTGTCAGTCAACGGGAACTTCTCCCCGAACGACGTTCGATGGATGGTAACGCCGCAGACGGGGAGAATTACCGAACTGCGCGGCTATATGGCGAAGGTTGAGCCGATCACGCCGAACGGGACTGTGGTGGTGGAGGCCAGGTTCAACTCTGACCATCATCAGCCGAGGTTTGAGATGCCGATTGTGCAACGGAGAACGATACCCGTCCGTGCGTTCGTAGTCAAGGCACCGAATGTAAAGTCGCAGATACCGAATTCGAGGGTTGTCGGCATGGTCGAATATGCGAACAGGATATACGAGCAGGTTGGAATACGCTTCAATCTCCTTTCGATAAGCCGCGATGTGGGGACGACCAACGACTGGGTTCTTGCCGAATATGACGTTGACCCGATGACAGGGGCGACGAATCGGAACCAGATATCTGCTCAGGCTATTACGTTGATGAATTCCTATACTAACCATGACTGTGTCGAATTGTATTTTGTCGGCATGATTACCAACAACAATGCTGCGGCATTTAGATCTGTGCCAGGAATTGCCGTGTCGCAGCTGGCGACCTCGCATGTCGTCGCCCATGAAATTGGACACGCCCTCGGGCTATCGGATTGCTATAACTATTCCGAAGTCAATGCTAACACGACGAAAGATTTTTCTAAAATCGACATTTCGGTGGCTTGCTTTGCATCGCGAATGCGCGACTGGGGGAGTGCGCTTGGAAGAGGGTTCTACGCAAAGTCGGACAAGTATGCCTTGGTGCAATCGTCTTTCCTCATGTATGGGAGGGATGGCAAGACCTCGGTCGACATTCCCGACGGGGCCGTCTTGAGCATTTCAAACAAGGCAATGTCGGTTAGTTCCGCATACCATGTCCCTGCCGGTGCTTCGGCAATAAAACAAAACAACAGCGAGGTATACAGTCAATGAAATCACATTCGTTCTTTTTGGCATTTGCAGTTTTATTCATGGCGTTTGCGTGGGCGGACATACCCAACGTGTTCGATCTCGACCTTGACGCCCCGCGCGAAGAGGCGCCAACGGTTGTGCCCACGCGTCCGCCGGACGATCCCGAGCCGGTGGACGAGCCGTATGAGCCACCGTCCCTGCCAGGACCGGAATATGTCACAAACCGTGTTGCTGAGGCGCTGCTTTTCAGGGCATGGGGGGCTGTTGTGGATAACATTGACTTGGTTGACGAGAACGGGATAAACTACACGACGCAGTTGGTCATTCCGACATGGACATGGGAGGGTTTCCTTGGTGAAGACGAGACGAATGGGGTCACGCGTGCCGCCAAGAAGGCGTCATTTGACTGGTATCTTGGCCATCTTGCAACAAACTGCTGCGCTAATTTCTCTGACGATCAGACAAACTATGTGCGTATCGCCTTGAATGAATGCAGGGATCTGAAACACACGAATGCCTGGCAGTCATTGAAAGGGATCGCGCTAAATTCGAGTGCACCGTATCGCGGCTATGCCGGAGAGCTTTACGAGCAATATGGACCACTTGATGATTCAATGACGGATTTTTGCCTTGACGTAGAGACGAATGCCGTGCAGATGACGTTCGAGGAGCGTGGAGATATCGTCGGTGAATATGCGTCACGGCTCCACTCCCTGCCTCCAGGGAGCAACGTTCGGCAGCGTGGAGTCGCCGGGCTCTACACCAACCGCCTTTCTGACTGTTCGCGGGCAATCCCAGTAGACGAGCTACTTGTCGCCTCCATGCCGGGCTATGAGTTCAGCACGAATCGCCTTGCCGCCGCGCTATACGTTTTGTCGTGCACCAACTCCTGGTCGGAGCAGAACGCCTATTTTATTGGAGTGACAAATGCCATCGAGAACGCGCAAGGTATACACGTTCTACACGGCCAAAACCGCCCCGAAAATCTCTGCGTACTCTGCGTCTTTGCGTCTCTGCGTTAAAAATGAACTGCTGTTCCCATGATGTGTAAATTGGGAAGATCGTGTCATCGTAGGTGACATGGGGACGGTGATTATGGTAAAATACTCCTCAAACAAGAGGAGGTATTGACAATGCAATGTCTACGTAGTTGTGTGGTTGGGGCCGCTGTGCTTCTGTGCGTCGAGATGGCTGGCGCGAAGGAGATATGGCAGGATCCGACGAGATTCGAGGTGAACAGACTCCCGGCTCGCTCGATCATGGTTCCGTGCGAGTGCCCTGAGGTGGCG
Source organism: Kiritimatiellia bacterium (assembly GCA_045535455.1). Classification (GTDB taxonomy): domain Bacteria; phylum Verrucomicrobiota; class Kiritimatiellia; order RFP12; family UBA1067; genus UBA1067. The sequence continues at coordinate 7,683 of JAZSLQ010000050.1, forward strand.
CTTGCGATTGCGAAGGGCGAGAGGCCGCGCACCGAGTCAAAGTGGCTGAAGTCGCTGAACGGCACTTGGGGCTTCAAGTGGAAGCACAACATCGATGTCGCCGATTGGGAGAAGACGGCCGAAATCGCCGTTCCTGGGTGCTGGCAGCTCCAGGGCGAGTATGATCCCGCGCTCTACACGAACGTCACCTACCCGATTCACGGCTGGGCCGAGGGCGACCCGATGGTCGAGCCGCCGAAACACTTTACGAGCCACTATTTCCGCAATCCCGTGGGACTCTACTCGCGCACGTTCGCCGTTCCCGCCTATTGGAAGGGCCGCCGTGTCACAATTCACTTTGGCGGCGTTTCGTCTGCAATGTACCTCTACGTGAACGGCAAGGAAGTCGGCTATTCCGAGGACAGCCGCCTCCCCGCCGAGTTCGACATCACCTCCTTCCTCAAGGACGGCGAGAACTCGCTCGAGGTCAAGGTTCTGAAGCACTGCGACGGCTCGTTCCTCGAGGACCAGGATTTCTGGCGCTTCTCGGGTATCTTCCGCGATGTGTGGCTCGTCGCCGAAACGGAAAAGTCTCCGTACGACCTTGTTGTCGAAGCTTCGCTTTCCGACGACTTCAAGACCGGCAAGCTCGTTGTCAAGGACGCGGCCGGCAAGGTAGTTCTCGAGAAGAAGTTCGAGAATCCGAAGCTCTGGAGCTGCGAGACGCCAAACATGTACTACGAGACTGTTGAGATTGGCGGCAACTTCTATGCCGTCGCGTTTGGCTTCCGCAAGATCGAGATCAAGGACGCCGTCCTCTACATAAACGGCAAGCGCGCTCTCTTCATGGGCACCGACCGCCACGAAATGGAGCCCGAGACTGGTTACACCGTCACGCTCGAGGGCATGAAAAAGGACATCGAGATATTTCACGACCTTAACATCAACGCTGTTCGCACTTGCCACTATCCAGATGATCCGACGTGGTACGAGCTCTGCGACCGTGAGGGCATCTACGTCGTCTGCGAGGCCAACATCGAGTCGCACGGCGCCGGCTACGGCGCGGGGACGCTCGCAAAGAATCCCCTCTACCACGATGCGCACGTGGCGCGCGGCTCCAACATGGTCAAGGTGTTCCGCAACCATCCGTCCATCATCTTCTGGTCGATGGGCAACGAGGCGGGAGACGGCCCCAACTTCGTCGACGAGTACAAGGCGATGCGCGCTCTTGACGCGACGCGCCCGATTCAGTACGAAGGTGCGCAGGACTCCGATCACAGCGACATCAAGTGCCCGATGTACACGAGGCCGGGGCATGTTGAGAACTACGTCAAGAACAAGCCGAAGAAGCCGTTCATCCTCTGCGAGTACACGCACGCGATGGGCAACTCCAACGGCGACATCCAGGACTACTGGGACCTCGTGAGGAAGTATCCGTCGATGCAGGGCGGCTTCATCTGGGACTTTGTCGACCAGGCCGTATGGAAGACCGACCAGCGCGGCAAGTGGCTCGCCTACGGCGGCGACTTCGGCTACAAGCCGAACGACGACAACTTCAACTGCAACGGTTTCGTCACCGCCGACCGCAATTACCACCCCGGCGCCTACGAGATCAAGCACGCCTACCAGCCCGTCCACGTCGATGCGTGGGACTGGGCGACGAAAACCGCGAAGATCTGGAACGCCTATCGCTTCTCGACGCTCGACCACCTGAACGCCCACTGGGTCGTCACGAAGGACGGCAAGATCGTCAAGGACGGGGTTCTCGACGCCAAGGGTTTCGCGCCCGACACCGTCAAGGAGTTCAAGATCGACGCTCCCGACGGCGACGCGATCGTGTTTCTCTTCGTGCGCGGCGACTTCGACCTCGACAAGGACGGGCATCCCGACGTAGTGGCGATAGATCATTTCGCAAAGCCCTTTGTTCCTGTGCCGGCGCCTGAGGCGAAGTGCGTGCAGGACGATGCGGCCGCAAAGCTCTTCAAGCTCAACTTCTGGCGCGCTCCCACCGACAACGATCGCGGATGGGGAATGCAGAACCACTGCAAGGCGTGGAAGAAGGCGACCGAAACGCAGACTCCGCCCGAGGGTTGCACGGCCAAGCTCGACGTCCGCAAGCTCGGCGAGGGCAAGTATCTCGTCGACCTCAAGGTGACCGTCGGCGAGAAGCTTCCGCCCGTTCCCCGCATCGGCGTCACGTTCAAGCTCCCGAAGGAGTTCAGGAACGTGGAGTGGTATGGGCTCGGGCCGTGGGAGAACTACAGCGACCGCCGCACCGCCGTTCTGCTTGACGTGTGGAAGGCGTCGATCGGCCTCGTCAGCGGTCTCGCCGGCGAAGACGGCAAGATCGACTATCCCCCCCGCCGCCTCAACCCCGACAACTACATCGAGCCAGGCGAGCAGGGCTATCGCACCGGCTGCCGCTGGATTGAGTTCACCGACGGCAACGGCAAGGCCGTCAAGGTCACCGCGCTCAGCGCGCCCGTCGGCTTCAACGCGTGGCCGTATTCGCAGGCCTCGCTCGAGAAGGCCAAGCATCAGTGGAATCTCTCCGACGAGGGCGAGATCACTGTCAACGTCGATGCAATTCAGATGGGCGTCGGCGGCGACAACAGCTGGGGTGCGCGGCCTCATGACGACGATATGGTCGGCAAGGGCGAATACGGGGTCTCGTTCATCGTTGAAGGTCTGTAAGAGGGTTAAACCATGAAGTTCTGGCTTACTGCCGCATGCGTCGCGACGATCCTGTCGGGGTGCGTGCGCGATCCCGCGCTCATGGAGCGCGATCTCGTTATCTACGGTTCCTCTCCCGCCGCGCTTACCGCGGCGATTGAGGCGCAGCGTCTTGGGCGGACGGCAGTGATAGTCTGTCCCGAGACGCGCATAGGCGGTCTCACGACGGGAGGCCTCGGGCAGACCGACATCGGCAACAAGTCCGCGTTCGGCGGCCTTGCGCTCCAGTTCTACCGGGATGTCGCCGACTGGTACAAGGTCGACTCCCACTGGAAGTACGAAAAGCGCTCCGACTACATTCCCGACGGTCAGTGCGCGGGCTCGTTCGGCGAAGACTCCATGTGGACCTTCGAGCCCTCCGCGGCGCTTGCAATTCTCGAGCGCTGGGAGCGCGAGAACAAGCTCGAGATAGTGCGCGGCGAATTCCTCGACCGTGGGCCTGGTGGCGTCGTCCGCAATGGCTCGCGCATCGTCGCAATCAGGACGCTTTCGGGAAAGACTTTCCGCGGCAAGATGTTCGTCGATGCTACCTACGAGGGCGATCTCATGGCGGCGGCCGGCGTGAGCTACACGGTCGGGCGCGAGGCGAACTCGGTCTATGGCGAGACGATTAGCGGCGTCGAAAGGGCGCTTGCGAAGAATCACCAGTTCAACAAGGGCGTGTCGGCCTATGTCAAGCCGGGCGATCCGAGCTCGGGGCTTCTGCCGTATGTCGAACAGGACACGAACGAGCCCGATGGCGCGGGTGACAGGCGCGTTCAGGCGTACTGCTTCCGCATGTGCCTTACAGACGATCCCTCGAACCGCATTCCGTTCGTGAAGCCCGAGGGGTATGATCCGCAGAACTACGAGCTCCTTCTCCGCAATCTCGAGGCAATCGATCCCGACACGTTCGTCAAGAAGGCCGCGAGGTTTTGGGAGTTCATGCCGTGGATCAACTCCCGTATGCCCAACCGCAAGACAGACACGAACAACCGCACTGGCTTTTCGACGGACTTCATCGGGCAGAACTATGCTTGGCCAGAGGCGTCCTACGAGGAACGCGCGAAGTTGCTAAAGGCGCATCTCGACTACCAGATGGGTCTTATGTGGACGCTCGCCAACAATCCGCGTGTCCCAGAGCCGATCAGGAGCCGCGTCGCCAAGTGGGGCACGTGCAAGGACGAGTTCGCCGACGGGCTCGGGCTCGGCTGGCAGTTGCAGCTCTACGTGCGCGAGGCGCGTCGCATGGTCGGCGACTATGTCGCGACCGAACACGACGTCCTTCGGAAGCGTACGACTTCGCGCCCCGTCGCGATGGCCGCATACGGCATGGACTCCCACAACGTGCGTCGCTATGTCGACAAAGACGGCTTTGTCAGGAACGAGGGCAACATCGAGGACTGGCGTGCAGGCGGCAAGCCCTATCCGCTCGACTACGGCGTGATCATACCGAAGAAGGGCGACTGCGAGAACCTCTTCGTCCCGGTCTGCGTCTCTGCCTCTCACATGGCGTTCGGGTCGATCCGCATGGAGCCGGTGTTCTTCGCGCTCGGTCAGGTTGCGGGCGCGGCGGCAGCGCTTTCTCTCGACGCCGGTTGTGCGGTACAGGACCTCCCTTACGAGAGCCTCAGGAACGTTCTCGTCGCCGAGGGTCAGGTGTTGAAATCTGAAAAGTGAAAGGGAAGACAAGATGAACATGAATAGACGCGGCTTTCTGTCCGCGATGCTCGCAGCGGGTGCGTATCCGCTTTTGCCCGGGTGCTTTTCGTCCAAGGCGTATGTCGCGAACGAAAAAGTGCGACTCGCGGCAATCGGATGCGGGGCGCAGGCGTGGTTTGACCTCAAGAAGCTCGCTGGCAACGACGACATCTGCGAAGTCGTCGCGCTCTGCGACACCGACATCGGGGCGCCTCACACTGAAGAGGCGCTTGAGCGCTTCCCGGACTTGCCGCGTTTCCAGGACTTCCGCAGGATGTTCGACAAAATGGCGGACAAGATCGACGCCGTTCTCATCGGCATTCCTGACCATTCCCATTTCTGCGCGGCAATGCACGCAATGCGCCTCGGAAAGGCCGTCTACGTCGAAAAGCCGCTTGCCCACTCGTTCCTCGAATGCGAGCTTCTCATGGCCGCGGAGGAAAAGTACGGCGTCGTTTGCCAGATGGGCAACCAGGGGCACAGCGGCGCAAACTACTACCAGTACCGCGACTATGTGCAGAACGGCATAATCAAGAATGTGACGAAGGTCGTCTCGCACATGAACATGCAGCGCCGCTGGCACAAGTGGGGCGGCAAGACCACGTCGTATCCGAGGGGCGAGATAATGCCTGATACGCTCGACTGGGAGGTGTGGTGCAACGCCGCGCCCTGGCACGAGTTCTCAAAGGACCTCGCGTACGGCGAATGGCGCTGCTGGTATGACTACGGCAACGGCTGCATGGGCGACTGGGGCGCTCACATTCTCGACTGCGTCCATCGCTTCACGCTCAGGGGTGCGCTTCCCTCTGAGGTGTCGATATCGAATGTCACCGGCTGGAATCCGTTCGTGTTTCCGATTCAGGACACGCTCACCATGAAGTTCGACGGCATGACGCTCGAATGGTACGAAGGCCTCGACAACAAGCCGCCGCTCCCCGAGGGCTTCCGCTATGCCGACAACAAGGGGCTTTTCCCGGCGTCGACGGCAAACGACGGGCTTGTCGATCCGCCCCTCAAGCCAGGCAAGGAGATATACCTCGCCGACGGCACTGTCTGGCAGGGGCTTTCCCATTCGTCCACGCTCGTGCGCGTAGGTGCGCAGGACGAGAAGGTGCCGGCGTTTGAGAGGCCAGGGAGCGACCACTGGCGCAACTTCCTTCTCGCCGTGAAAGGCGAGGAAGAGCCGAGGAGTCCGTTCCGCATTGCCGCGCCGCTTTCCGAGATATTCTGTCTCGGTGTCATTGCCCAACGGCTCAACCGCGGCTTCAAGTTCGACCCTATTGAGAAGAAGGCCGTCGAAGACGCCGAGGTGAGCATTCTGCTCAAGGGCCCCGCGCCGCGCGAGGGTTGGGAAGAATACTACCGCGTCTGATTCAAGGCGGAATGAACCGCATCCTCTTCGAGCGTTCCGAAATCGCGGACGGCATCGCGACATGCTCCGACGCAAAGGCGGAGCACATTCTTTCCGTGCTTCATGGAGAGGTTGGGCAGATACTAAAGACCGGTGAGATTGACGGAAAGATCGGCACCGGCGAGATTGTTTCCATCGACGGACCGACTGTCGCCATCAGAGTGTCGCATACGGAGGAGTCGCTACGGCCATGGTTCGATCTCGTGCTTGCGCCGCCGCGACCCCGCGTGATGAAGCGGCTTCTTCCGCAGCTTGCGACGCTTGGCGTCGGCACAGTCGTCCTCGTCGGCGCGAAGAAGGTAGAGAAGGATTTCTGGGGCGCCACGCTTCTCAAGGAGGAGAACTTAAGGCCGCTTTTCGTGGACGGACTTATGCAGGCGGGGACAAGCGTCATGCCGCGCATAGAGACGCGCAGGAACTTCAGGCGTTTCGTCACTGACGAACTTGACTCGCTTTTCCCGACGGCGAACAGGGTGGCCGGACATCCGGGCGGTGCGTCTGGTTCGTCCGCGCCTCGGGAAGGTCGGCTTCTTCTTGCCGTAGGGCCCGAGGGCGGCTGGACCGACGACGAAGTGGAACTTCTGGAGTCGTGCGGCTTTTCTCGCTATTCGCTCGGTTCGCGCATACTGCGCACTGACACGGCGCTTGTCGCACTCGTCGCCAGGTTCATGTAGCGGCGGCTCTTTGCCCACAGCCATCCGGATTTTTGGTATAATTTCCCGTCAACGGAGTTTCACAACACAAGGAGACAAAAATGGTCTACTCGACTGAAGTTGAGCATCAGTGCCCGCTCATGAAGGGGTGCAACCACGGTCCTGCGCCGATTCCCGAAGAAGGGAAGTGGGTGCAGGCAAAGCAGATAAAGGACATCAGCGGCTACACGCACGGCGTGGGCTGGTGTGCGCCTCAGCAGGGAGCCTGCAAGCTCTCGCTGAACGTCAAGAACGGCGTGATCGAGGAAGCCCTCGTCGAGACGATCGGCTGCTCGGGCATGACCCACTCCGCCGCAATGGCCTCGGAGATTCTCGTCGGCAAGACGATTCTCGAGGCTCTCAACACCGACCTCGTCTGCGACGCGATCAACACCGCGATGCGCGAGCTCTTCCTCCAGATCGTCTACGGACGCACGCAGAGCGCGTTTTCCGACGGCGGCCTCGTGATCGGAGCCGGGCTCGAGGACCTCGGCAAGGGTCTTCGCTCGATGGTCGGCACGATGTACGCGACGAAGGCGAAAGGCCCGCGCTACCTCGAGATGACCGAGGGCTACTGCACGCGCATGGCGCTCAACAAGGACGGCGAGGTGATCGGCTACGAGTTCGTCAGCCTTGGCAAGATGACCGACTTCATCAAGAAGGGTCTCACGCCGAACGAGGCGTGGGAGAAGGCGAAGGGCCACTACGGCCAGTTCGAGGGCGCTGCCAAGTACATCGACCCCCGCAAGGAATAAGCGAAAGGAGATTCCGAAATGGCTACCAAGAAGACTGCAAAGAAGGCCTCCGCCGAGAAGCTTTTCGAGGGATACGAACGCCGCGAAGCAAAGATCCTCGCCGCGCTGAAGCCCTATGGCATCAAGTCGATACTCGAGTGCCGCGACATCTGCAAGAAGGCCGGCATCGACCCCTACAAGATCGTCGAGGAAACCCAGCCGATCTGTTTCGAGAACGCCAAGTGGGCATATACCGTCGGTGCCGCGATGGCGATCAAGAAGGGTTGCGCCAAGGCCAAGGACGCCGCCGCCGAGATCGGCGTCGGGCTCCAGGCGTTCTGCATCCCAGGCTCTGTCGCGGAAAACCGCCAGGTCGGCCGCGGACACGGAAACCTCGGAGCGATGCTCCTTGACGACGCGACCGAGTGCTTCGCGTTCCTCGCGGGCCACGAGTCGTTCGCCGCTGCCGAGGGCGCGATCAAGATCGCCCTCAACGCGAACAAGGTCCGCAAGACGAACCTCCGCGTCATCCTGAACGGCCTCGGCAAGGACGCCGCGTACATCATCAGCCGCATCAACGGCTTCACGTACGTCAAGACGGCGTTCAACAACAAGACCGAGAAGGTCAAGGTCGTCTCGAAGAAGGCGTTCTCGAAGGGCCCGCGCGCTGCGGTCAACTGCTACGGCGCGGACAACGTCCCCGAAGGCGTCGCGATCATGAAGCTCGAGAACGTGGGTGTCTCGATCACGGGCAACTCCACGAACCCGACACGCTTCCAGCATCCGGTCGCCGGCACCTACAAGAAGTGGTGCATCGAGAACGGCAAGAAGTACTTCTCCGTCGCCTCGGGCGGCGGCACCGGCCGTACGCTCCACCCCGACAACATGGCGGCGGGTCCGTCCAGCTACGGCATGACGGACACGATGGGCCGCATGCACTCCGACGCGCAGTTCGCGGGCTCCAGCTCCGTTCCGGCCCACGTCGAGATGATGGGCCTCATCGGCATGGGCAACAACCCGATGGTCGGCGCGACGGTTGCCGTCGCAGTCGCCGTCGAGGAGAGCTTCAAGAAGTAAGCCCGGCTCCCTCGGAAACGGC
>JAZSLQ010000045.1:0-21607 GCA_045535455.1 Kiritimatiellia bacterium
CCCGACGGCGTATATGTATACGCCGAGCGGTCGCAAGGACGCGGTAATCGGCCGTTTCTCGAGGTATCCCCCGAGCGCGAAGCGCGAGTCCGCGAAGCGGATGCCCTAGCAGGGGTGCGAGCACGGTTGCCCCGACCGTGACCGCACACTGGAAGGCAAACCACACAGACCGCGAGGAGGAGCATTCGGCCACCGCCTCACGCATCGTACCCCGGCTTTCAGTGCACGAAGAGGATTTCGCGGTATTTCGGGAGCGGCCAGCGCGAATCGTCGACGAGGCACTCGAGGCGGTCGACGGTGCGGCGAAGGTCGTTCATCGCGGCGATCTGCGCTTCGTGACGCTTGCGCGCAAGCGCCTTCTCGAGCCGGTCGCACTTGACGTGCAGGTCGTCGAGACCGGCGCCAAGTTTCGACGAAAGAGCCGTGAGCCCGCGGATGCCGAACTTGAGCCCGTCCGATTTCGCCTGCCCGAGCGCAGCCGCGAGACGGGAGAACTCGTCCGCCACGACCGGGCGCACCATCGAACGCGCAATCTCGAGCGCCGTGGTCGCCTCGATGCGGATACGGCGGTGGTAGTCCTCCATGCCGATCTCCCAGCGCGACAGCATCTCCGTCCGCGAGAGAACGCCGTACTTCTCGAAGAGCGCGACGTTGAGCGGGTCCTTGAGCGGCGCCAGAGCGGCCATCGTGTCCCTTAGGTTCGGGAGCCCCCTCTTGGCGGCCTCTTTCGGCCACGCGGCGGAATAGCCGTCGCCCGAGAAGATGATGCGCTTGTGCGCCTTGACGAGACGCTGGAGAAGCTTCTGCAGGTTGTCGTTGAAGTCGCCCTTCATCGCCTCAAGCTTGTCGCAGATGGCGTCCATCGACTCAGCGACAATCGTGTTGAGCGCCATCTGGCTCTGCGCGCAGTTCTGCGACGAGCCGGGCGCACGGAACTCGAACTTGTTGCCGGTGAACGCGAACGGCGACGTGCGGTTGCGGTCGGTCGTGTCCTTCGGGAGCGCCGGGAGCGTATCGACGCCAACGCGAAGCGCCGTCTTCGCCGCGCCCTTCGCCTTCTTCGCGCCGGTTTCTATCGAGTCGAGGACGGCGTTCAGTTCGTCGCCGAGGAATATGGAGATGATAGCAGGCGGCGCCTCGTTCGCGCCAAGGCGATGGTCGTTTCCGGCGCCCGCGGTCGTCATGCGCAGGATGTCGGCGTGCTTGTCGATTGCGCGGATGACGGACAGGAGGACCGTAAGGAAGATCGCGTTCTCGCGCGGGTTGTCGCCGGGCGTCAGCAGGTTGCGCCCGCCGTAGGCAATCGACCAGTTGCAATGCTTGCCCGAGCCGTTCACGCCCTCGAAGGGCTTCTCGTGCAGGAGGCAGACGAGCCCGTTGCGCTCCGCAGTCTGGCGCAGCACCTCCATGTTGAGCATGTTGTGGTAGACGGCGAGGTTGAGGTTCTCGAACATCGGCGCAAGCTCGAACTGCGCCGGCGCGACCTCGTTGTGGCGCGTCTTCGCGGGAATGCCGAGCTGCCAGAGGCGCTGCTCGACCTCGGTCATGAACTTGAGGATGCGCGGCTTGATCGCGCCGAAGTAGTGGTCGTCGAGCTGCTGGGGCTTCGCGGGCGCCGCGCCGAACACCGTGCGCCCGGTCTGCAGGAGGTCCGGGCGCTTCAGGTAGAAGCGTCTGTCGACAAGGAAATACTCTTGCTCGGCGCCAAGCGTGACCGCGACGTGCGCCTTCGGCTGGCTGAACTTGCGCATAAGCCGCTCGGTCGCCTTCGAGACGGCCTGGATGGACCGTAGAAGAGGCGTCTTCATGTCGAGCGTGTCGCCGGTGAACGAGCAGAACGCCGTTGGTATGCACAAGGTCGCGCCGTTCTCGTGGCGCTTCACGAAAGCGGGGGAAGTCGGGTCCCACGCCGTGTAGCCGCGCGCCTCAAAAGTCGACCTGAGGCCGCCAGAGGGGAACGAACTCGCATCCGCCTCGCCGCCGATCAGGTTCTTCCCCGAAAACCTCTGCACCGCCTGCGCCGGGCCCGTCGGCTCAAGAAACGCATCGTGCTTCTCGGCCGTGCCGCCGGTCAGCGGCTGAAACCAGTGGGTGAAGTGGGTCGCGCCCTTCCCGACGGCCCAGTCCTTCATGCCCGCCGCGACAGCATCGGCAATCGAAGGATCGAGTGGCTTCCCGTCCCGCATCGTCGCAAGCAGCTTCACCGCAACCGTCTTTGGCAGGAACTCGCGGATCGCCTTCTCGGAGAACACGTCTTCCCCATAGCCCTTCATGATTGTATCGCTCATATCGTTCACTCCTCGACAATGTCCGCAGAAAGGTCGTATACGGCCGATTCCGGCAGGACGAACACGGCGTCCGACGCGCCGACAGTCGCGAAGCACCCGCCGTCCGTCGCATCGCCGACAAGAATGTTGCGCCTTATCGCGTCCTCGCGCTCAAGGTCTATCGCCACGGTAAGCCGCGGCTTGTCCAGCCCATAGCCGCCAAGATCGTCCGCCGACACCTTTAGCTTCACAATCCTCCCGGCCTCAAGGGGATTCACGACACCGAGGACGCGCGTTATGCCGCTTTCCGAGGCCTTGCCGGGAACTGGCGACACCTCAACGCTCCAGGCGCTCCTGTCGCGGTCGTAGGCAACCGACTTCGTCCCGTTCGTGTCGGAACTGGTGACGGAAAGCCGCCTCACGGAAGATGGCTCTATCTTGAGGATTTCTAGACTTCGGAAGTTCTCAAGCCGGAAATTGCTCCCAAGCGATTCGCGCGCCACGCGGACCTTGCGCTCACCGCCGGAGATCGATATCTCTATGCCGTCCTCGTCTGCATCGCCGCCGCGGAGCGCAAGCAGCGTCGAGACAAAAGCGTCCACGGCGGGAAGAGAAGCTGCCGCGGAAACAGGGGAGTCCATGCGCCACGAGCCATCTTTGTTCTTCGCGAGCATGCATGCGACGCCGCCGTCCGCTATCGAAAGACTGGAGACCTGCGACGGCTCGTACGGGAAAAGACGCGCATCGCCAAAAGCTGTGTCGCCAGAAGAGGCCATTTCCTTGAGCGCCTTGTCCACAGTCACTATCGCTGTTCCGTTGTGGACGAGCGCATACACTAGCCCTTCACCCGCGTCCGAGCCGAAGGAGATGCGCCTGTCGGATCCGTCCGCACCCTTGAAAAGCAGAGCAATTGCCCCCTCGGGCCCGAGACCGTACCCGGCGAGAAGCGCGGACGAAACTTCGCTGACCTCGTTAGACGCGCCGACTGGCCACACAAAATCGACGGCTGTCGCGCCCATGACGTCCGTCAGGAACTTCTTGATCTTCGGAGCCGCGGCCGGCGTCGCCGTCGCGTCGGGCGAAGAATTAATCTTGACCCAGCCATCGCCATCCCTCTTGAAGCGCATGAAATCGCCGGCACCGCGCTTTACGTCGAAGGACGACACCGACTCCTCGCCAGAGGAGAACAATGCACGGCTGCGGAAGCCAGAAGCGGGCACGTCGACCGCTGCAACCGTGTTCGAAGGAACGATGTACACGAAATGGGCACCATCTATCGCAGCATAGACGCCAGACTTCGTCGGCGTAGGCGAGCCGAAGGATATCTTTGTCTCAGTCGCCCCCGCCCTCACGCGCACCGAGAGCCATGGATTTTCGAGCCCGAAGTCGGCGCGAGTGCGCCCGATCTTGAGGATGTCCTGGTCACCGAGGGAATCCTCAAACGGCTTGTATGCGAGCGCGTCTAATAGCTTCTTCACGACAGTTTCGTCGACGCTCCCCGCAAACGGCTCGACGAGCCGCCAGGTGCCTGTGCGAGTAAGGACCGACTCCACGGCGCCGTTCCGTGATATCGAGATGAGCGACACGGCGTCGTCTGGGACGGCAAGGAGACTCGTTCGCTGCACAATGGCAGTATTCCGCGAATCGTTGAGCGACAGGAGGACGTGCGCACCGGCGAGCGCCGCTATGCCGACGATGAGCCAGACGATTATCCGCATGTTCTTCATCCGCGACGCCTCCTTCCAGCGGCGACCGCCATCAGCAGCAGAAGAACGACAAGGGGCACGGCGCCTGCAACGACCGCGGCAAATCTGCCGCGAGCCGCACGGTCCAAGCCAGTGGAAAGCACGTTCGTCTCGGCACCGCTCGCGACCGCCGCGTCAGTTCCGGAGAGATACGCGACGCAATTGAGGAAGAAGTCGCGGTTGGCGTTCGCACGGGTTCCGAGCTGCCCGTTCATCACGAAGCCGGCGTCGCCTATCGCCACTATGCGCATAGGCCGTATCGAAAGGTCTGCGCCAGCCCCGACACCGCGCTCGACCGCCGCCGCTACGACTGCCGTCCCCGCTTTCGCGAGAGGCGTGAACTCAATGCGGTCGGCGCCAGACCCTGTCTCGGCGGCGGCAGACGGCATGAAACCGATTGGTCGCTCGAGGACTATGCGCGAGCCCTGTAGCGGCTTAGATATCGCATGCTCGGAGAACTCACCGACTATGAGATCGGTTCCAGAGATAGACTTCGCGCCCGCCACCGTCACCGATGACGGCCTGAGCCCCCAGCCGGGAAGAAGCGAGGCGACGCCGCCTGAATCTGCCGTCGCGAGAAGGACGAGAAGCCGACCTCCGGCGCGAAGATATGAATCTACGCGGCCCGCCTCGGCGCGGGAGAAGTCCTCCTTCGCCCCCGCGACGACTATAAGCGCGCAGTCGGAGGGTATCTGCGCATCACCCGCGAGGTCAATGGCGACGTTCCTATATCCCTCGCGCGAAAGTTCGCGGGCGATGTCGCTCATCCCGAAGGCGCCATACTCGTCTCTCGCGGCCTCACCGTGGCCGACCGTCCAATAGACGTTGCGCCTCTGCGGCGGCATCGTCAAGCTCTGGATGGTCGATGCGCATATCCTCTCGCCGTACCCGTCCGCGAGAGGCAACACGACGTTGCGGCGCCCCTTCTCGAAGACGAGACTTCCCTCGGTCGCGCCAAGGCGAACAAGACGTTCGGCAGGGCCGAGGTCCCAGAGCGGGTCAACGAAGCGAAGATCTATCTTGATGCCGCCGAGCGACGCGGATTCGCGCTGCAACTTGCGGAGGAAATGCCCCACCGGCCGGAAGCGGGCGTCCTTGCGCGGAAGGAAGCAAGTGACGGTCATTTCGCCGTGCGCATCGGCGAGAACGCCACGTGTCCTCGCGGAAAACTCGGTCTCGACATTCCCGACGGGAAGGTCCATCTTCGTGTCGAGACGGTTTACGAGCTCGACGGCAAGGCCGGTGAAAATGCCAGCGAGAACGAGCGTAAAGCAAGTGGAAAGCCGCAGCGAACGGCCTCCGCGCCCCCCAAAGCGGCATATCGCAATGTTCTTTGACGCGACAAAGAGGAAAAACGACGAGAGGAAGAGGTACGAAAGGACCGTCCCCGACGAGAAGAGTCCCGAAGACATGTCGACGACATGCGCGTCGAAAAGCATCTCGCCGAACGCGGGCCTGCCAAGCGGCGCCCAGGCGAGGAGCGCGGCCCATCCGCCACGCGGGATGCCGACGAGAAGGATGAGCGACGCGAACGCGGCAGCGGCGGCATGGCGAAAGACGGAACTCATCGCCACCGACACCGCGCACCAGAGCATCCCCTGGAGCATAAGCGCGAAGAACGCAGGACAGAAGCCGAGAACCCCCACGCCCGCAAGCGCAGACGGCGCATAGACGCGAAGCGCGACAACCGTCGTCGCAAACGAGATGAACGTCGCGAACACAAGCATCGTGAAAACGCCAAGGAACTTGCCGATGGTGAATTCGCGCTCCTTCACGGGCGCAGTCAGGAGAAGCTCGATGCGCCCAGACTGCAGCTCGTCGCTCCACACGTCCATCGCGAGAAACGCCGCAAGCGCGGGGAGAAACGGCGCGACGGCAGACGCCCAGACTGAGGCGACGGAAATGCTTACGCCCTCGGCAGCGTCGAGACGGAACGCGAAAAGCGCCGCCGACGCCGCGAGAAAGCCGCTTATCGCAAAGCCGGTGGAAAAAAGACTTCTCGCACGCCCGATCGTGCGGTTCCACGTGACGCGCACAGGGCTCATGCAGCGCCCCCCTTCAGCACGGCGGCAAGCCGCCCTCGAAGAGCGGCCCTGTCAACGCCGACAGCAGACACAGAAGACGATATCACGCCGTCCTTGAGGACGAAGAACATCGTCGCCCACTTCGCGAAATCGTCAAGCTCGTGACCAGTCACGATGACCGAAGAGAACGCAGCGGCGGCCGAAAGCACCGATCCCGCGGCTTCGCGCATATCGCTGTCGAGTCCTGCGAGAAAATCGTCGAGAAGGAGGACGCGAGGCCTCAGCAGAAGAGCGTCGGCAAGCGCGACACGCTTCTTGAGCCCTGCGGAGAGACTGCCGATCGGGGCGCGAAGAAGATCGGAGATGCGGCACATTTCGCAGGCCTCGTCCACGCGGCGGCGGATGCGCTTCACTGGCTCGCCCTTCAAGGCGGCGCGATAGTTGAGGTATTCCTTGACGGTCATGTCCTCGTAGAGGGCAACACGCTCGGGCAGATAGCCGAGCTGGCGGCGATAGCGAAGCGGCTTCGCGAGCGCGTTCTGGCCGTCGACCATCACGACGCCGGAGTCTGGCGCGGCAAGGGTCGCAAGCACCTTGAGAAGCGTCGTCTTGCCGGCTCCGTTCGCGCCGATGACGCACACGACCTCGCCGGGCGAGACGACGAACGACACATCCCGCAAGACTTGCTTCTTGCGGTAGGTAAACGCGATGTTTCGCACTTCGAACATTGTCCGCAATATTATATCAAAAATTGCGGGGTCGCAGACCGACCGCCAAAAAAGGCGCGGCGGGATTCGTTCGGCGGCGGCCGAATGCTCCTCCTCGCGGACCCTCGGCGAATACGCCGTATCCGCTCGCTCGGACATTCGCTCCACCGCCTCACTGCCACCATGCCATTCCGCCACTTAACGCTCAAACGGCCGTTTTACAACGGTTTCATGGGGCCTGTCCCCACGGGTTCCAACGGTTTTGCGGGGTGTGTCCCCACGGGTTCTTACAAATTCTATGGGACCATTGCAGACTCTAGCTGTTCTGGACTGAGCCACCAGTACTTAGAGGATTCGCGCTCAAGCTCATGGTAAACAGGCGAAGCGTAAAAGCGTTTTGCAACTTCAAAGCAATCTTCACCGGAATGTTCCGCCGCGAGAAAGACCGCCTTGGCTATCTTACCAGGAAGGAGAATCCTGAAATTGTCTTGCGTTATTTCAGGCATAAGCTACTCCTCCGTTCCTTCGTAGTGCAGAAACTTCAGCGCCTTCTCCGTATGAAAAAGATATTGATCCCAAAGCACAAACGTCTTTAGCTGCTGAATCGCCATGAACTTGTCGATTATGCCCTGCTCAAACAGCGTCAGAGTAACAAACACCTTGTCGTTTGCCACAGGCCCGATGACAAGATCGTAATCATGGGCGAACGCCTTCGCATGCCGATTCGACATCACAAAGTCAAACCAAGGATCGAGGTTGTCTTTTGAAAAGCGCACCACCTTCAGACCAGACGTCGCGATCTCCGCCTCGTCAATGGCGTAGCGCGAGACAACACCTTTGCCAAACTTGGCATCCTGTTCCCGACGAAGCCTAATCCACCGTTGCGCCTGCTCCAGAGAAGTGGTCGTGTAGAACCCGCTTCCAAAATCAAGAGGCCTGTTCCCGAAAGGAGATTCCGGCAAAGGTGCCGGGACCGGGATCGCACCTCCATGATAAAGTTTCATATCGCAATCCCCCTGTTCGCAAGATACTGGTCAATCTCCGACAGGATGTAGTTGCGCCCCTGAGTGTGAAGCACCTCGTAGTTGTTGCGAAGGAAGTCCAGTACGCCAGACTCGTCAAAGCCTTTCATAACAACAGAACCCGACATGCCCCCCCTCTGCGCATACATCTCAACGCAAAAGAGAACGAATTCAAGAATCTTGGCTTTGTACTCGGGTTCACTCATGTTACATGGCCGACGACGAAGCGGTTTCGCACCCCGCGTGAACGTGCGATATTATACCACAACATTCTCTTCATTGGCAAGCCGTTTTACGACAGGAAATTTAAACGCCTTCTATGGCTCGTCCTTGCCCTCCAGTAACCTCTTCAACATTTCAACCTTTTTTATCTACACCTGCATAAAGGAACCGCCGGGGAGGTGGTCGAGGCCGGGCTGCGGCTCAGGCGAGGAGAGTTCGCCTTCAGTCAATTCCCGTCGGACAAGGCGGAGCGCCGTCACGAAGCTGGCGACGGTCCGCTCGAATGCGCCGTACTCGACATCGCCCTCGACCATGCGGCAGAGCGTGAACGTGCCGCGCGCGCGGTCAAGCCCGATGGTCGCGCCGTCCGTCCCCGCAAAGAGATTGTTCGATTCGAGGAGCCGGCCGAAGTCGGCATCGCGCCCTTCCGCGGACGCGATGTCGGCGTAGATGTAGAGCCTCTCGCCATCCGACTCGAAGTTGACCTCGTCCCCGTCGAATTTCGCCGCGGCGGTGCTGTGGCCGGAGAGCTCCAGCTCGATTCCGGCGGTCTCGCCGAGTTTCCTAAGCAGTTCCTGATGTGTCATGCGAACGTCTGTCCTATCTTGAGGTCCTTGATTACGGGTTCATTGCCGAACTCCAGCGTGAACTCCTGAGTTATGATGCACTTGCCGACGTCCTGGCCCTTCGCCATCAGCGTTTTGTCGCCGCAGAGGATCGACTCCGTCTTGGCGCGGATTTTCGCCGAATTTCCGTCAGGCGCGACGTCAAGCTCGAATGTCATGGCGCCAGTTTGGAAGAGCGGGTAGCCAGTCAAGTTGATGTCGCGGGAGGCGAACTTCACGATGTTCGGGATGTTCGAGATATCCTCATCTTCCTGTCCAGCCCTCCATCCGGCAAGAGCCAGCTTGTTGGGCACGGCGGCGGTGAAATCGCCGAATATCTGCTGGTTGAAGACAACCGACACCGCCTTGAGCTTGGCCGGATCGTTGCCGAGCGCCTGCTTGATTTCGCCCACCATCTCCGCAGCGGACTTGATCTGCATCTTCGTGCCGTTCAGGACATACGTGTTGCCGCGCGAAATGTCCGCGCTGAACGTCGAGAAGACTTCCATGCCGCCCACGTTGATGATCTTGGCCTGCTGGGTCAAGCCCTTCAGGGCATCGGTCATGTAGCCGTTCATGCGGCGCTGCAGGACATTCTCAAGCCCGGCGGAATCCGCCGATCCCGGCGCGATGTCGCGCCAGTTCTTGAGGTCCTCGACGAAGCCCCTCACGATCGCATCCGACTCCATCGCGAAATTCGGACGCCAGTCGAGGCGGTCCACGAGGTTCTTAAGGATCGGCACCGCCTCCTGCGAAAGCCCCTCGGAGTACTTCGTCACCATTCCGCCGCCGATCAGCTTGCGCGCGATGTACTTGTCGGCGTCGGCGAACGCGGTCTTCGTGGGGAAGTCCGCCGTCATCATGCCGAAGAAGGTGTTTGCGATGTTGAGCGTGGCGTCGTCGTCCACGCACTTGTCGTACTTCGCCTGGTTGAACACGAGATTGGGGTTGTGCAAGGTTCCTCGGAGCTTCTCGCCGTTCGGCTCCCCCACGAGACCGTATTGCTCGAGCGTCATGTAGTCCATCTTCAGCGAACGCATTTCGTTCATGGCGTCGCACAGCAGTTTGCGGATTTGCGAAAGCTTGCCTGCCTCCGCGAGACGCGCGAGGGAAGCCGACATCTCCGGCATCTCCTTTGCGAGGAGCGAAGTCGTCATCATCTGCAGGATCTGCTGCAGGTCGCTGGACTCAATCATCTTCTGCGCCATCTCGGGATACTTAGAGAGGATCTCGTGCGAGAACGTCTGCGCAAAAATCCGGAAGTTCTCGGCGATTCCCTTGGCGGCGAGCTTCGCGGCCTGCTCGGGATCGCGGACTCCGGCAATCGCCTTGAACGCCGCCCTGATGTTGGCGCTTTCGGCGAGAGCCTTGGCGACGGGCACGACGCTCGCGTCCCTCCAGGTGCTGCTCTTCAGCGCATCCATGATGTAGTTCGCGCGGTCCGCGACATCGAACCCCGCCTCGTCGATGGCCTTCAGGATGGCGATCTTGTCGTTCGCAAATTTCGTGATGATGTCGTTCGCCTTGTTCACGTTGGCCACGTAGTCGACCGGACCCTTCTTCGCCTGGGACACGATGTCGTCGTACAGGAAGCGGAGCTTGCCGGATGCGGACGCAATGGACGACGTGTCGAGGTTGTTGAGGACAAACCCCTTGCCGAGGCCGGTGGAGAACGCAATCGTCGTCGCGGCGAGACTCTTGGCCCCCTCCCGCCCCCTTGCCACGGCGGCAAGCGTCTGCGCCAGCACCTGCGCCTGGTCCTTGACGGAGTCGACGAACGCGGAAAGCGCCGCGAGCGTCGTCGCGCCCTTGAGGACGCCCTTGCCCTGCGCGACCAGCGCCTTCTTGACGTCGGCGATCACATTGGCGTCGGTAACGCCGCTCTCTGCGATTGCGGCGTCGATCTCCGTGTTGACGGCCGCCGCGAACCTCATTTCGCTGGTCAACGGGTTCTCGGCCGTCGGCTGGATGACGACGAGAAGGGATGAGACGAACGTGCTGGCGCCGGTGTTGGCCGTCCTGGACATCTCCACGGAGACGTCGTCGCCGAGCTGGGCCTTGGCGTTCCTGATCTTCTGCATAAGATCCGGCTTGCCGGAAAGCGCGATGTCCTCGGCAAGAGTCGTCAGCCCGGTGAACTCTTCGGCGCCGAACTTTTTGAACGCCTGGTCCCCCAGAACCGAACGCATTGTCTCGCGCAGCTCCCGGTTGAGGTCGGTGAAGATATCGCACCGCAGCTTGAGGGGCATGCGGCTGTCGAGCGCACCCTCGAGCTTGCCGAGATTGACGGCGGCGGACAGCTGCATCACCTGCGCCGGGCGCATGACCGGCAGGCTGTTGGCGTTGAGGACCGTCGCCTTCCAGCGCTGCTTGACGTCTTCGTTGAGATTGAGCGCGTCGATCTCCGCCAGATACCCTGTGCGGCCGTCGACGAAGTCGTCCACAACCTTCTCCAGCGCCGCCTTGGCGCTGAATCCAGGATTCATGCAGCCCGGGTATGTCCCTCCCATCATCTGATTTCCAAGTTCTAGGATTTTGTTTTTCAGCTTCACCATTTCGACCATCGACGAAACGAGGCTCTTGTGCATGCCGAGGGCGGACGCAAGCTTTTCGCAGCAGGTGCTCTCGGCCGATGCCATAGCCTCGTTTATCTCCCGCCGCGTCTCGATGAGGGCGGAGAATTTCTCACTGTGTTTTTCGAGGGCCTGTGCGACCTCAGCCGGCGTGTTGCACCTGCAGAGCTCCTCTGCTATTTCCGGATGCCGCTTTGCTATCAAAGCCCCCTGGGAGAGGGACGATCCGCCGAGCTTGACTTTTTCGGCATCGCACATCGCGGCGAACTTTTCCCCGATCGCCGCCTCCACAAAAAGCTGGTTCGCGCGCGCCGAGTATTCCTGCACGATTTCTTCGACCGTGATTTCGCGCCCGGCGGCGTTTGCCTGATCGACAAGCGCTTTCATCCTGGTCATCTTGCACCTGGACGACGTCAGCTGCTCGCACAGATTGTCGTCTTTGACGACGATCGCCTCGCCGAACTTGGCGCGCAGCGCCTCCTCCAGCGTCATGAGCGCATCCCTGAAGTTCTGCGGAAGCGCCGCGAAAGCGTTGAGCTCCACATTCTTGAAGAGGCGGTCGTTGAACTGCTTGTGCGGCGGCACCTGCGGCGCGTTGACGCGCGGCGCCGGCGCGGGCGCAGGCTCGGCGCTCCTGAAGAAACTCATGATCCACGCGAAGAAGCCCTTCCGCTGCTGCTGGGCCTGCGCGACGGCCGGCTGCGGCGCGGCGGCGGGCTCGGCGTTGTTCAGCGCCGCCGGCGCATTGGCGCGAGCGCCGCCGCCCGCGACGTTGTTCGGCCTGTTGAAGCTTTCAACCGTCAGCTTGAACGGCCGCGATCCGTTAATCTCTCCAGGTCCTGGCATCTTTACAGCTCCTTTCTACATTTGCTTTCAACTTTTCAACTTTTCAACATGTATACACACAAGACGCAAAAAGGTTACACATGAAAATATCCGCTTGAAAGCATGTCGTGGTGCGAGTCGTCCGTTTCCGGGGCAGAGGATTGTACAGATTCGACCTCGCGCAGGCCCGCAAGCGCCTTGCGCCAGTTCTCCACCTGGTTGACGAGCGATTCAAGGCCGGCCGCGAACGACGCAACATCCGTAAGCGCCAACGGGAACGGCCGCACAATTGCGTAAGTGCCGGACTCTGGGTTCTGGCAGAGCGTCGCGCCCTCCGTGCCGCGTAGGAGGAAGTTGGCCTGAAGCATCATTGCGCCGAACGCGCCGTTCGCATCTGGCGGCGGGTGACCGATCTCGGCGCAGACGAATACGCACCGCGTCTGCGGATCGTCCAACAGTTCCACGCGGATGCCTTCGACGTCGAGTTCCGCAACGCCATCTGCACCGTCAAGCCCCGCAATTCCGTATTTCGCGGCAAATCCCGCAATCAATTCTCTAAATTCCACAGCTGCTTCTCCTTTTAGGTTTTCATCTCTGCCAATTCCCGATACACCTCAACATACCAAGAAATGTATGTGTATTATACCATAAAGGAGCCGTCAACAAGTCGGAATGGGTTGACTACGACCATGCCGCAATAGAGCTGCCCTTCGTTCAGGTCTTCAGTCACGATTTCATGGCAGCCAAGTTTCTTTGCGGCGGCTACCATGACGGCATCGTGATACTGAATGCCGTATTCGCGGCGGATGCCTATCGCGTCACGCAGCATGTCAGACGTCACCTCCGTGCCGACAAGTCGATAGAAATACGAATAGTATCCCTCGATCTGCGCATCAGTCGCAAGCGACCGCTTAAGCATGACGTTCGTGAATTCCTGCAGAATCTGAAGTGAGATGACTCCGTCGTGGTTTACCTCCAGAGCATGGCGCAGCAGTTCAAGCGCCACGTCACGCTTGCGCACGTCTTGGGAGCTGGCAGCATAGACAAGGACGTTTGTATCAAAAAATCTCATCGGTCGCATGCCATTGAACGTTCAGCGGCATCTGCCCGGCTGTACTGGTAGCCAGGCTCCATCTTGATTGAATTGGCCATTGCGAACGAATAGAATTCGTCTGCAAGGGACTTGCGCTCAATACGTATCTCGCGATCCTTCGCCACTAGAAGGTCGCGGATGTACTGGTTCAGGCTTGTCCCCCGCTCTTCAGCCCAACATCGCACATTCTGCACGACATTGGGAGGCGCCGACAAAGTGATATTCATGTGCAGCCCTCCTTTATGTGCGCACATATTATAGCAAATAAGGCGCAGAATAATCAAGTGCCCTTGACCTTCACCGACATGCACAGAAGAACGGACGCGCCCTCGCCGACTGGGAATACCAGCTTCTCTACATCCGCAGCGGCAAGGGCGTCATCGAGTTCAAACGCGGGAAGAGCATATCCGTGCAAGGCGGAACAGTCATCATCCTGCATCCGGGCGAGTGGCATCGCTACCGCCCCGACCCCGAGACCGGCTGGAGCGAAGCGTACATCGGCATCGGCGGGGAGTTTCTCGAGCACATGTTCGCCGAGCCGTTCTTCAAGCGGCCGCCTAACATCATCCAGCTTCAGCCGGACGGACCGTTCGACCACGAGCTGATTGCATTAGTGGATGAAATACAGGTCCCTTTTATAAATGGTCAGTCCGTAAACGACGGCATCGGAGGGGGCTGGAAGTTGAAGGCCGCCGTCACGAGCTTGCCGAGCGCGTCATCCCTCGAAAGCGCCGAGTCGGGAACATCGAAGACCGGCTCTGCCGAAGAAACGCCACGGGGTGCATTGGTAATCGTGACCGCGTCCTGCGGCTTGACATTTGAGCCGATCTTCGCCTCTTGTCCTATGCCGATTGTAGCCGCGTCAAGCGCCTCGCGCCCCGCTCCGAGGTTGTTAAGACCATTGTTGCTAAAATTGATTTCCATTGTCGTATTTCCTTTCGTGTGTTCGCCTTGTATACACATATCCCGCTAAAAAGTTACATGTAAATCTGCAAGAATCGTCTTCAACTTCTCTTTCGCGCGGAAAATACGCACTTTTACAAGATTTTCGCTCACTCCTGTCTGATTTGCGATGTCACGCACGGACATTTCGCCGACCTGGAACATCGTATACGCGTCGCGAAGGATGGGCGGAAGCTTCGCAAACGCCTCCAAAAGGCGCTTGCGAAGGTATTCCGTATCGGACTGCGAAGTCTCGCGATGCTGCGGCAAGGTATCAAGACGCTCCGTTATGCCAACGGGCGACGTCTCCGCGTCACCCACGACCCCTTCGTCCGAATCGCGTATCTCGCCTACGAAAGTCAAGTGCGCCTTGTCACGCGCGAGGTTCTTGCGGAGATTGCGGGCAATCGTGAAGGCAAGGCCCGAGATGGATTCAATGTCGTCACGCACATCGTCGCGCATCTTCCATATCTTGAGAAAGGTGCTTTGCACGATGTCGCACGCCTCTTCGTATTGGCTGCCCGAGGCGACGAGCCAGTTCGTCAGCTTCGGGGCTATTGTCGTGTATACCGTTTCCATGTCTTTCATGCAACGTCTCCCACTATGTCATTTCTCCCTTATCCGCCGTCTCCCCCTCTTGAGGCAGCTCGTCCAACGTCACGCTGTCGAGCTCTTCCTCTTCCTTTTTGGCGTCTTGAAGCTGCTTGGCCCACTTGAGGACTTCCGCGACCGGCTCGATGAGCGAGTCGGGGATGAATTCCTCTATCCTGCCTTCGGCATAGAGTGCGCGGGCGAGGGGACGGTCCTCCATAATCGGGATTCCAAGGGCAAGCGCCTCCTCGCGGATGATCTTCGCGATTGGTCCCGAACCGAGTGCGCAGATGCGCGGAAGCGGGGCCTCCTCTGCCTTGAAGCGTATGCCAACGGCGAGGCGCGTAGGGTTGGTGACGACGACGTTTGCCTTCGAGACGGCCTGCCGCGGATCGGGCCCGTTCAAGATCTCGTCGCGGAACTGCCTCTGCGCCTGCTTGATTTCCGCCGACCCTTCCATCTCCTTGTATTCGCGCTTTACCTCGTCCTTCGTCATCATCATCTGCTTCGTGAAGTTGCGCCCCTGGAAGAGTCGGTCGACGATGGCGATTACTATGTAGCCGAAAGCCGTGTAGACGGCGAGACGCTTCAGCATGAGCTTCAGGCACGGGAAGATGTCGTCGATCGTGCCGTAGCACATCGTGAGGAGTTCGGGAACGCTCGCCCAGATGATCTTGTAGAGGAGATAGCTGAGGAAGCAGACCTTCACGATGTTCTTCAGGAACTCGAAGAGGTTCTTCATGCAAAAGATCTTCTTCGCGCCCTCGACGGGATTCAATTTCTCCATCTTCGGTATTATCGGCTCAAAGGTGAAGAGAAAGCCGATCTGGGCGGTGTTGGCGGCGATGCCGATGACGGCTGCGACGAGGACGAAGATGAAGGAATGCTTGCAGATTACGAGCGCCGTCATCCCCATCGCCTGGCTGGTGGCAGCGAAAGGATCGCCGCTCATGCGGTTCCCTATGTAGCCAAGAAGCATAGAGGCGTCGTCGACAAGCGCAATGCCCATCCAGCCGAGAAGCACGAACAACACGACGAGAATCGCCGTAGAGACGATGTCCTTGGAAGTGCACACCTGTCCCTTCTGCCGCGCGTCGCGCAGCTTCTTGGGAGTAGGCATCTCCGTCTTCTCGCCACTTGACTCAGCCATGGATGGTTAGTTGGTTTAGTAGTTAGTTGGTTGGGTGGTTAAATTATCCGCCTAGAAGATTCTGGACTGGGGCGAGGATTTCTGTGTCCTTGGTGTACATCAGCATATCCATTATAAACGGGAGATAGACGATAAGCATCGCGACACCAAGCGCGGACTTGACGGGCATCGAGAGGAAGAACACGTTGAGCTGGGGCGCCGTGCGGTTTACGAGGCCGAGGCCGAGCGTCGCGAGGAACATCACGATGATCACCGGCGCGGAAATCACGACCGTGACCTTAAGCATGTTATCTACGGTGCCAAGGATCTGCAAGGGCGCGCCGGGCGTGAAGGAAATCCCGTCGACGAACACCGGCCAGATGGTGTAGCTCTTGTAGAGCGCCGCAAGCATGAGGAGCACCGCGCCGCTGACGAAAAAGACTGTCGAGACTATCTGGGTAAAGAAGATGCCGGTAGTCGAAACCTGCGCTCCCGAAAGCGGAGAATACACCTCGCCCATCGTAGCGCCGCGCTGGTTGTCTATGAAGTTGCCTATGTTCTCCGCGACCCAGAATGGAATCGACGCAAAGAACCCGAGAAGAAAGCCGATGATCGCCTCCTTGAAGGCGAGAATCGAAAACATCCAGAGATTCGGCTCGCCCGGCGGCATCTCGTCCTTTATAAAGGGAATCGCAAGACACGCAAAGCCAAACACGGCCACCCTTCTCGCGACGCCCGGGATCATCGAGTCCGTCAGCGCCGGACAGATTGCGAACGCCCCGCCGATTCTCGCCATGGCAAGAACCGCCGCCAATACCCATCTATGGAACTCTATATATGGCATGATTTTTGTATAAATCGGGTTACTATGCGGTCAGCCCCCATCGTGTCCTTTGTCGATGTCAACGCCGATTTACAATGCCTGTCATAAATTCGTAATAATTTCCTCGCTGCATTCAAAACCGCCACCCTACCAGCGGAGAAAAACTCTTTTTCTCCATAACGCGCATGTTAAGCAATCCAACCTGAACCCCTTTGGAATCTTCCACGATTGCATTGATTAGCCCTACTTGAAGTCCGCACGACCCACCAAACATGAGATTAACAATGCCAAACTGGGTTCCATAGGCGTGGTCGTACATTCCATTGATTATGCCACCTTGAAGAGTCTCTGACTCGTTGGAATTGTTCCAGAAGCCCATCTGCAAACCACCCCCGTTTTCATAGCGATTTATCAATCCGACTTGGGCTCCATAAGCCCCAGGGTGGACTACTGGTTTGTCCCAGAAACCATTAGGTGTAGAATTCCAAAGACCCAGCTGAACTCGAAGCGAGAGATCGTCAGCGACATTGCTCAACCCGACCTGCGCGCCAACTCCTCTTGCCGCGCGATTTCCAAGAAGTCCGGCTTGAACGCCATACGCACATTCACTCTCGTTCAGTCCAAGAGAAAGCTGCCCTCCAAAGAGAACAACAGCTATGTTATGGGCGAGAGAAAAACCAACGCCATACAATGATGCATGCCGCGTCATTGGAATACCGACATCGACACCGACAATGGCAAAGTCCACGTCCGGGAATTCAAAATCGTCGGCCACAGCAAATCCCAATGGCGACACCTTACAAACTGCATCACCCGATGCAAACGCCGAGTGGAATATAATCATTGTGACAAGCACTAGAATTACTTTTGATTTCATCTGGACTCTCCTTTCTCGCCTACGGGAGAAGCATGGGAGTATGGTTGATGCTTATTTCCAGTTTGCCAGGTTTGTCGCACAAGTTGTTTTTCCGATCCCATTCGAGGTTGCGGTCGTTGGGCGTCGGATTGAAATAATAGAGGAACGAAACGCTCGAAACGCCTTGATACGACCATCCCATCGCTATGTCGCCGTAGATCTTTCCGTAGAATGCTTCGACGACCTTCCCCTTGTCGTCGTATTTCGTACGCACCCTAAAGCAAAGGCTTGTCGCAATAACTGTGCACGCCATAAAACGACAATTAGAAACAGAACTTTTCATTAATCCTCCCATTCTTCTGTCCAGCTCATGGCATAGTTCTTGCGGGTATCCATTTCAAGGTTTGTGTCTCCAGGACGAGGATTGAATATCAAGTCCTTGAAATGGATACCACCCGATATCCAGACCGGGCCCTCCATCATCGAATAGTTGCCAGCCGACATCTGCCCCTCACCGTTGTCGGTGACCCTCGTATGGAGTACAAGATATTCGTTGCCTGCGGCAAGCAATCTCTCTGCCATAGTCTCACTCCCTCGAGTCACTTCCATGAAGTTCAATCGATTAGTGAAGACTTGGTTCGTATCCACGCCAAAACAGACAGGTCCAAGTTCTCGGCCATCCCTCTGCGCTCGGTAAACTCCACAACCAGGGGAGAATTCAATGTACCCGATGTAGGTTGTCACGTCGTTCGACACAATGCTGTACTGCTCAACCCAGAAGTCGGCAAACTCGCCTCCATCGCCGTAAGGCATAAGATATTCACCATTCTTAATGTCGAATCCGACCCGAGGGTATGAATTGCTGATAACGCCATTTCCGATGTCCACGCTGGCTAGTGGCGTCAGACGCCTTGAATTCGTTGAGTCGCGTTCCCACATCGGCTGCGGATTGCGCTTGCGAACAATCGTAACCTCGTTCGTCGCAGTGTGCTCATTCAACGTAAAGCTCGGGTTAATCAGCTGAAGCACCCGCAGCCAACTTCCACCCGTGCCTGCGGCAATCTTGGCCTTTTCTTCTTCAATAAGCGCCAGGTTCTCTGGCGAGGCGTCCTCGCCATCACAATCTAGACTACCGCTCTTCAAGTTCGGACAATAATAGCCGGCTGCCTTTACCCCCCACTCATACGCACCATCAATAAAGCACTTGAATTGAACTACCGCCATCCCGTTGGTGTCTGTCAATGCCGTATAATGAGCCCAGTCAGACGAACGTGATCCTGCATTAATCCTATTCACACTAACCACATAAACCATAGCGGTAGCGTTGCTGACAGGACGCCCCATATCGTCTCGGACATAGAGCGTCATCGTGCAGTCTTCTGCCCCAAAGCAACTCAGACAGGCTGCAACAATAGCAATAGACAATATCTTCATTATGGCCTCCTTATTTCTTCTTGCCGTGTATTTGCTCCATCATACTTTTATAAAGTTGTCCCGTCCTCTTAAGTGAACGGTTTATGAAATAGCTATGAACCCACTTTTGCTTGTCTTCTGGCAAGTCCTCGACACCATTTCTGAACTTTGCCATGTCGATGTTACGAGACCCCTTTACGTTTTCAGACCCCCACGCGGGAACAGGATTAGCCCCGACGGCAAATGACTCCGAGGGGATTGCGTGCGTCAGCAGCATCGCACGATAAGAATAGTCGTTTGCGACCAGAGCGCCGTCAAGCGACTCGTATATCTGACTTCCCGAGAAAGGTCCAAAAAACGAATTCGTCTTGATCAAATCGGATGGAAGCGCCGCCGCACTTGTCGGAGGCAAATGCTCATTTACATATATTGTCCCGTAAGTGGTCGTGTAAGGGACTTCAATGTCGTGGGTCGGATTAAACACCCACCCACCTTCATTGTGGGAAGCCGACACACACCAACCCTTGCGGTACTCCTGGTTGTGCCAGACAAAGTTGCGTTGCAATGGATTGTACCGCTTGCCGTCGCCATTGTTCACAACCTCCTCCTCGCGGGAGAAGTAGTTGATGGTGTTCGTCACATTGGAGAACCGACCCTTCCAAGTGAGGAGGCGTCTACCGTCGCCCTCAGGGAAGAGATCGTACCAACACGTCGGACGCACCCTGCGTTCGTACGGTTTCCAAGCGTTCGGCGTCATAACCTCAGCATGCGTCTCGGGCGAGGGATCATATGCCTCGATCGGAACCGCAGCGTCGAGCATCAGGAATCGCTCGTACTCAAGCCCCCAGTCCTGGGCGGCGGCAGAGACGAGCATATTGCCAAGCGAATGTGCGATGTAGTATTTCCTCTCGCCAGGCAACGCATTGCAGTAGGACGCAAACACCGGTGCCTTGTTGAAGGCGTTCTCGGCATTCTTGTAATAGTCAGGCGTTGCATAGCCCGCGCCGGGAATCCACATCTGGCCTTCGTTCCCGGGCCAGGCAACAATCGCAAAACCTGCGTCAAGTCCAAGTCTCCAAAGCCTCTTGAACGCAGTCACCCCCCAATCCCAGGCTTCTTCATCGGAGACATTGTACCCATGCACGAACACGACCATCGCATCCGCATGCACCCTTTCATCACCATCCGGCCACGCCTCAGGGGAATCAACAATTGTCGGCAGCGAGTAAGGATCGGGATGGAGGTTTATCCAGTGGATGAAATGCCCAATCGCCTTTATGCATAGCGGGAGTCTAAACTCATACAGTGTTTCGCCGCCTGCCCGCCTCTTCGCACGCACCCCAACCCATGAAACAGGAGCGGGGAACTCCATCGTCACAACGCAACGTCCGCCATTGGAGGCAGAAAGAAACGACTGCGGGATCTCTGATGTAGTCGACCTGGGGTAGCCGTATCCGTCTGCCCTCCTCAGCGAAGAATCATGAAGCCACGTCTCCTCGTGCGTCTTCGTGTCGGAAAGGACAATTGTCGACACGTCATTCCAACTGACATTCTGAAGCGCAAAGCGAGGCGACTGGGCTACATGCACTGGCGAAACAATCTCGAACGACACGGAATCACCCCATGCCTGCCGCATTTGCCTGAGGTCAAGCGCAAGCGGCATGAAGTTCACTAAGTCGTTCCGTCCGTTGACGACATCGTCCGAATCGTTCGAAGGAAGCAACGGCGGCGCCAAGTGGTCCGCTACGCCTTCAAAGGCATCGTCCCCACGCCACGTGTCGTTGTTTACCCAGAACGGGAAAACCTTCCCATCCAGATAGGAACTGACGTCCATCGCATTAATCTTTCCTCCACGGTCGTAGTCCGGGAGCAGCGGGGGCTTCACAGAAGTTATACGCTGTCTAACTGCAGACGCAACTGAGCGGCCCCCCGAATCGTGGACGAACGAAAAGCAGAGGTCGCAATGGCCGCTTTCCGCGGAAACGACCCGCAATGGGAGCGCGCGCCCGTAGTTGACGTACTCGGCGAGAAGCGAACGCCACTGGCGCATGGTGAAGTACCGCTCGGTCGACGACTCGGAATCCAAGAGCTTGACAGGAGGAACGACACCATACTCCGCCCCCCACGCTGAATTATCACACCCTGCGGTCCACACCTCGAACCTACCCGTCACGTTCTCGAGCGCAAGCCGAAACACTCCGTTGGAAAGCAGGACGTCCGTTCTCAGCGTCAGCTCCGCGCCCATCTCGAAGTTGGTGCAGATTGTCATCGGATAGCCGAACGACTGGCTGAGAGCATTGAACGTCTCCATCGACGGGCCGTAATTACCCTCGATTCTCACGCCCAGGACAGTGTAGCGACGGCATGCGGACGGTGTGCCGTTCGTAGCGAAGAGAACCGCGTCCGCACCGACAGCGGGGCTCGGCGCGGTGCCCAAGACGCGCACCTGCACGTTCTCGAAAGCCTCGACGAAATCGGCATCCGAGGAGTCGAGCACCGAAAGCCGCTGCGAGCGCCACGCAAGTGCGACGTGGTTGCTCTGCCAGTGTTCTGGACATTCGCAGCAGTGGATAGGTTCGCCCGCAGGCACCTGGAGCAAGACACTGTCGGCCCTGCCAGACGGACCATAGAGCTGAAGGATGCCGCTCTCCTCCTGAAGCGAGGCAATGCGAGCATATTCGGCAGCAGCAGCCTCCTCGGTCGTCTCGTCTAGAACCTGCGCCATGCAGCACGGGCAATTGCCGGAACAACGCCCGTAGCACCAGTCGCA
>JAZSLQ010000070.1:0-3908 GCA_045535455.1 Kiritimatiellia bacterium
GCCGTTTGGCCCGAGAAGCCCAACGATTTCGCCGCACGAGCAGCAAACGTCCATGCCGTTCACTACCGTGCGGTCGCCGTATGCCTTGACGAGACCGGATGCGCGCAGGTCCGGCTCGACGGCCGCCTTGGCCGCAGCTTCCTCCGCCATCGCGTTCATGGCTTTTGTCACCATGTCTTCCATCATTTCACCGCCTGTTCAATAAAGTCGTTCATTCCGCCAGAGAAGCCGTCGACTGTAAGCTTCGAACCCTCGACCTCAACTTGATCGGAATCGAGCCAAAAAGAAATTTTCCTGCCTTCTACTTCGCTGTAACGGCGACCGCCCTCCGCGAGCTTCGCCGGCTGCCCCGGCTCTCCGTACATCGTCACGCGTCCGAGATTCTTAACGTAGGCCGCTCGAGGGCAGCTGCCGAAGCGCGTTCCATTCGTCACAACGACAGAACCGTCGGCCACGATGCGCTTGAGGGAATTCGTGCCGTCGAGAAAAGCATAAAGCATGTCCGCCCCGAGCGAATACTCGGAATCTGCAACGCTCACTGCGCCATCGAACAGCACGACACCATCTTTGCGATCGAAGTCTGTGCGCCTCGACGCTATCTCTGCATCGCGTCTCGCGTTCTTGTCGCCGCCGCCAACTAATGCCTTCGTATCGAACTTCTGATCCTTGACCCTTATTTTCGTATTCGCGTATATTGTAACGAATTCTTCTTCGAAAGAAAAGTAGATTCCGTCGCCTTCAACTTCGTTGCCGAGATAAAACGCCTTGGCGTGCCCCTCGACCCATCCCGACTTAGTCGTTCTGTCGACGACGCAGCAGTCCGCCTCGACACGCGCCTCCACGACGCCGTTCGTAGAGAACTGGGTCACGACGACCTCGGTGCCCCACACCATCCCGACATCAAGAAACACCTGCGCCTTCTTCGCGGTGATAGACGCCTTCACCGACCCGTCGGGATGCCGCTCGATGGGAATCGTGACGTCCGTCGCCGGCTCGCTGACGCGCGCGACGCACGAAGTGTAGGCCACCTGCAATCGCTCGGCCTCGCGCGACAGCACCTCGCGCTTCGCGAGCCAGTCATCCGACTTGAACGCGAACGCGGCGAACGGCGCCATCACGAGTGCTATCAGGAACTTTCTCAAACCGCGGGACTCCTATCGGCGCTCACGCGCCCTTCACAACCTTGTGGATGGCGATGAGCGTCTTCCACAGCTTCTCGACCTCGGAGAACTTGATTGCATTGGCGGCGTCGGACTTCGCGACCTTGGGATTCACGTGCGTCTCCATGAAGACGCCGTCGACGCCTGTCGCGACTGCGGCGCGAGCGAGCGCCGGCGCGTACTTGCCGTCGCCGCCCGAACCGGTGCCAAGGCCGCCCGGACGCTGCACCGAGTGCGTCGCGTCCATCACGACGGGATAGCCAAGCTCGCGCATCACGAGAAGCGAGCGCATGTCTGCGACGAGATTGTGGTAGCCGAAGCTCGCGCCGCGCTCGCAGAGGACGACGCGCCTGTTGCCGGTTGACTCGATCTTGCGGATCACCTGCGACATGTCCTCGGGAGCCATGAACTGGCCCTTCTTGACGTTGACGACCGCGCCCGTCTCGCCGGCCGCTACGACGAGGTCGGTCTGCCGCGCGAGAAACGCGGGGATCTGCAGCACGTCGCATACCTCGGCGACGACCTTGCACTGCCACGGCTCGTGGACGTCGGTGAGAACGGGAACGTCGAACTTCGCGCGAATCTCGGAAAGTATCTCAAGCCCCTTGTCTATGCCGGGGCCACGGTAGGAATCGACGCTCGTGCGGTTCGCCTTGTCGAAGCTCGCCTTGAAGTTGTAGCCGACCTTGAGCTTTCGCGCAAGAGACGAAAGCCGCTTTGCGAGATCAAGCGCCATTTCGCGCGATTCTATGACGCACGGCCCCGCTATGAAAACGAGTCCTCCGTCGCCGAACGCGACACCTTTGTCAACCGCAATTTTCTTCATGACAGATATTATACCATATTCCGCGCGCGTCATGCTTCCAATCGCATCACAACCATTCATCCAGCGGCCCGCCGAGGCACGAGAGCCCGGCAGTCAACCCTCTTGTCTCTTGTGCCATATTGCACCAACTCCTCGTCCTTTGCATTCGAACGAACCTGAAAGGCGCTTCAGGACAGACTTTATCGTCTCTCTGCTGACACCAGGGCATTTAAACTCTATGTCACGAATCGTAAACGGACGATTCATCTCCGCAAGCACCGCTTCAACGCTTGCACTCTTCTCTCCTCGCGGAGCGGCAAGGCTTGAAAACCTCCGCTCAAAGTCGTCGTACAATTCATCAAACGAAAACAGCAGGTAATTGACATACGGCCAAATATTGTGTCGACCTTCGTGCCAGGCGTCCGAGGACTTTTCAAGCGTCTCGTAGTACCGATCCTTCGAATTCTCGATAAGCCGCTCAAGGCTCACGTACCTACCCGCCTCGTAACCCAGTCGATACAGCATAAGCAGCAGCAAAAGTCTCGACACCCTTCCATTGCCGTCCCTGAACGGATGTATGCATAGAAAGTCAAGGTTGAACACTGCAAGCGCGACCAAAGGCGGAATTCTTCCATCAGCAATCACGGAGTCGTAAGCATCTATAGCGCCGTTGATCATTCCGTCTATTCTGTCAGGCGAGACCGCCTTGAACCGCACTCGCGACGAACCGTCTGCATAGGTCTGTATTATTTCGCAATCCTTCTCTCGAAACCGACCTGAATCCCAGATCGACGGACGAGTTAGGGAATGAAGCTTCCGTATAACATCCTTCGACAGTTCAAGTTTGCCACCAGAGTCATGTATCAAATCCAATGCCTTTCGATAGCCGCGGATTTCCTCTTCGTCGCGATCTCGCATAGTGCCATTGCCGAACATCACAGTTCCTATCCGCTGTTCATTGATCGTGACACCCTCAATCCGATTGGATGCAACGGCGCTCTCTATCATGGCGTATTCGCGAAGTTTGCGAAGTCTTTCTGGAGACTGTCGCGTATAAAGTTCCTGATGACCGCGTTTTTCCGCGATGCTCTGCAACATCCACGTGACATTTATCGGAACGGCATCCAGACGCGAAAGAATATACTTAAAACTATTCATGTCGCGCATTATATCAAATATTATGATCGCCAATCAACCCCAAATACCTCCATCACTACCTCTATGTTGAGAAAATACCTCTTTATCCCTTCTCCAGCCGCCGCCTTAATTATCCTTACCGCAGCCCTGCCATTTCACCCCTTGATACTCAAACGGCCGTTTTACAAGGCTTTTGCGGGGTCTGATGCGTCTTTAGCTGCCTTCGGCAGAGGAGGTCTGGAGGGCTCCTCCTCCAATTAAAATTCTACATGTTAATGGGTTGAAATGTGCGAAGCATGAGCCGAAGTGGTAACGGAGGCATTTTGCCAACCATCGGAGTTGTTTCAATTGGGCGCAATGCATTCGTTATGCAAAATTGCATAATGAAAATCTGCTAAAAGGTAAAACCATGTGCCGCAGGGACAGGTCTCCGGAAGCGACGTCGGCGGTGGAGCGAAAGTCCGAGCGAGCGGATACGGCGTATTCGCCGAGGGTCCGCGAGGAGGAGCTTTCGGCCACCGCCGCACGAATCATGTCGTCATTCGATCGGCGCGCAGTTAACGCCGTGGCGGACGAGCCAGCTCCTGTGGACTGCCGCGCGCTTCTTAAAGTCGGCGAAGCCGGGCTTCGCCTCGCCAAGCCAAAACACCTCGGAAAGGGCGAGCATGCGAGGCCACGCTTTCCAGGCGAGGTCGTATTCGTTCCAGGTGTACTCGGTCCAGTTGTTGCCCTGACCGCCGAGGATGTGTGGCTTGGCGCTTTCGGGAACGCCAAGTCGGATCGGAGCCATGTCGTTCTGGGGGCCA
>JAZSLQ010000248.1:0-10196 GCA_045535455.1 Kiritimatiellia bacterium
TGCACTCTCACTTACCGCTTCTAATCGCCGAGGCGGGGGAGCGATGGTCCGAGCGAGTGGATACGGCGTATTCGCCGAGGGTCCACGAGGAGGAGCCTTCGGCCACCGCCGAGTGAGCTGCCTCTTTCGAATTCCACCGCGCGGGAGCGCGGCGAATTTGCTATAATATGCACACCATGAAATACGACAAGAACCACGCGCTTCTCGAGTGCGCGATACCGGGACTGCCGCAGAAGAGCGGCAAGGTCCGCGATGTCTTCGATCTCGGCGACAAGCTTCTGATGGTCGTGACAGACCGCATCAGCGCTTTCGACGTAATTCTCCCCTGCGGAGTCCCCGACAAGGGCAAGGTCCTCAACCAGCTATCCCTCTTCTGGATGGAGTTCTTCGGCATGAAGAACCATCTCGTGACGGCGAACGTCGACGAGTACCCGGCCGAGCTCCAGCCCTACAAGGAAGATCTTCGCGGCCGCTCCATGCTCGTCAAGAAGGTCAAGATGGTAGAGGTCGAGTGCATCGCCCGCGGTTACCTCACGGGTTCGGGCTGGAAGGAATACCAGAAGTCCGGCACCGTCAACGGCATGAAGCTGCGCGAGGGATATGAGAACGCCTCGAAGCTCGACGAAGTCCTCTTCACGCCGACGACGAAGGCCGCGATCGGCGACCATGACGAGGCGATCAACTTTGCCGAGACTGTCCAGCTCGTCGGTGAAAAGACGGCGACGCTTCTCCGCGACACGACAGTCTCGCTCTATTCGAAGGCGGCGGACTACGCTCGCGAGCGCGGCATAATCATCGCCGACACGAAGTTCGAGTTCGGCCTTGACGCGGACGGCTCACTCATCCTTGCGGACGAGGTGCTTACGCCCGACTCGTCGCGTTTCTGGCCTGTTTCGAGCTACGCCGTCGGCAAGAACCCGCCGTCCCTGGACAAACAGTACGTCAGGGACTGGCTCGATTCCATCAACTTCAACCACCAGCCGCCGGGGCCGGTCCTTCCCGACGACGTTATCACGCGCACGCGCGAAATCTACCTAAAGGCATACGAGGACTTGTCCGGTCGCAAGCTGGAAGTCTAAACCCTCCAACCTTTCAACCTTTCAACTTTTCAACTTTTCAACTTTTAAATCAGGAACCACACTATGGGAATGTTCGACCAGATAAAAGAGGCAATGCAGATGCGCAGCGAAGCTAAGCGCATCCAGAACGAAATCCAGAAGATCAAGGCCGAGTACTCGAATGGCGGCATCACCGTCATTGCGAAGGGCGACATGACGATCGACAAGATCGCGATTACTCCCGAGGCCTACGAAGAGGTCAAGGCGGGCAAGCCCCAGCGCTTTGAGACGATGCTCTTCAACGTCGTCAACGGTGCTCTCAAGAAGGCGAAGGACGCGACGCAGGCAGAAATGCAGAAGATGATGCAGACGGGCGGCGCAGGCGGCCTCTTCGGAAAATGATAGCGCCTGTCGCCGAGCTGGAGAAGTGCCTCGCGAAGCTTCCGGGGTTCGGCCGGCGCTCGGCTTCCCGCGCCGCGCTTGCGCTCGTCCGCGAGCCGGCGCGTCTCGCGGAACCTCTCGCCGCGGCGCTGAGGGCGGCCCACGATTCCGTGCGTTGCTGCTCGCGTTGCGGCGCGTTCACTACGATAGACCGCGATCCTTGCGACATGTGCACCGACGCGACACGCGACGGTTCTGTCGTCTGCGTCGTTGAGGAGCCGGCGGACATCGTGTCTATCGAGGCGTCGGGCGCGTTCCGCGGCAGATACCACGCGCTTGGCGGCAAACTCTCGCCCGCGCACCGCATGGGCCCCGAGCGGCTTAGGATTTCCGAGCTTGTCGCGCGCGTGCGTGAAGAGGGCGTCTCCGAGGTTCTTCTCGCGCTTTCGACCGACATGGACGGCGACGCAACGGCCGGCTACATCGCCGAGGTGCTTAAAGGGGCAGGCGTCAAGGTCACGCGTCTTGCGTTTGGGCTTCCCGCCGACTCCGGCATCGCCTATTCTGACCCCCTTACCCTAAAGCGCGCCATCGCGGGTCGCCGCGACATTTGATTTTCCAATAGCGGTATTTATACTGTAAATTACAATGGGTTGGCGGTCATGAATGTTGGCCGCCGGCTCTTCGTATATATATAGCCGACCAGTCCGTTGACGCATTGCACACGGGTTTGCTATAATACGTGCGAACGTAGGACGGTATTCCGTCAGGGAGGCGAAAATGAGCAT
Organism: Kiritimatiellia bacterium; assembly: GCA_045535455.1. Taxonomy (GTDB): domain Bacteria; phylum Verrucomicrobiota; class Kiritimatiellia; order RFP12; family UBA1067; genus UBA1067. Next base: position 2,228 of record JAZSLQ010000248.1, read on the forward strand.
TACATTGTCTATACCGCCCGAAATCGTGCAGGAAGTGCGCGAGTGGGCCGAGGCAAACGGCACAAGTCTGAATCAGTACGTGCGCGACTGCCTCGAGGCGAAGTGCGCGGAACTTGCAAAGTCTCGTAAAACGCGCGCGCAGCAGTTCCTCGAGTTCGCGAAGGAGCACCAGGTGAAGGTGCCTAAAGGGTGGAAGTGGAGCCGCGAGGAGGCGACCGAAAGGAAGATGAGGTGTCTGGCATGAGGTTTTTCGATACTAACATACTCGTCTATGCAGCAACAAGCCAGGAGCCGCATAAGGCAGACATCGCGCGCGAACTGATTCAGCATGCGCTGGAGGTGAACCATGACGGAGTCATTTCCGTTCAGGTGATGACGGAGTTCGCCAACGTGATGAAGACCCGCTTCAATGCTGCGGCGACCGAAATCGACGAATGGGTCTCGCAGTTCTATCCGCTGTTGGTGACCGAGGTGACGATGGATGTCGTTAGGGATGCGCTTTATATTAAGGAGGAATATGGCATTCAGTTCTACGATGCACTGATCGTTGCAACGGCGGAGAAACTTGGCTGCCACGAAATCGTCACCGAAGACCTAAATCCCGATCAGACCTATCGGGGCATGGCCGTCGTCAACCCGTTCAAGTCGTGCCTGTCTCCAGAACTGGGTTATTGACACTGGTAGCGAGGTCATTCTCGTTGATACGGGGCTTCCCGCCGAATATCCCGATGCGGCGGCAGATCCTGACGCTCCGATCTTCCTGCCGCGCCCGTCCGACCGTGTATCTTGGCACCCACACGCCCGAAGCGCTGGAAAGCCACGCGCAAAAGCGTGTCGTCGATCTCGACAATCCGCCTGCCGTCATCCCCGTCGGCGAAATCGTCTTCAAGACGCCGACCGGTAAATACATTTGCTCCGTTTGCGGCTATGTCTACGATCCCGCCGAGCATGACGGCGTCGCGTTCGAGGATCTTCCAGCCGACTGGCGTTGCCCGCGCTGCAAACAGCCGAAAGAAAAGTTCAACCGCGCATAGGCGCGATCGAGAACGACAAGGTTGACGAGTTCGTCAGCAAGGTCTTGGAAGATGAAGCGGTCGAAACTCTCCAAACGCGCCTCGACCCGCTGGGATGAGCTGATAGTGGTTCGATGAAAACTAATTCTAGCCCTACGATCACCATTGTAGGGCGGAGTGAATTACGAGAGGGTGCTTAATTTGGTATAATACTCGCATGGACAATGAGATGTTTGCATGAAGAGGTGTTTTAAGGTTGAGAGATGAGTGACCAGGTGACAATCTTGATCTACACGTTCCCTAAGAAGGGGAGCGAATCTGATGCGTTTGCAAAGATTGTCGCGGCGATTGAGCAGACGTGGAAATGCTGCGGGAAGCTCAAGACGGTCATTGTCGCAAGTCATCGTTTTGCCGAAGTTGAGCGTTTCGCTTCCGAGCACTCCAATGTCGAACTCCAGATTGAGCCGTCGCTTGAGTATGGTAACATTAGGTCGATGTCGCTTGATTGCATCATACGTTTATATACGCGGTTCTCTACACCTTATGTTCTCATAATTCAAGACGACGGCTATCCAGTTCGTCCTGGGCTTGAGGAGTTTGTCGGGAAATGGGATTTCATAGGTGCGCCTTCAGTTCGTGATGGCCGTCGCCGATTGATGAACATGCTTGGCTTCCCCTGTCTTAATGGCGGCTTCTCGCTTCGCTCGCAACGCATTTGTAGGCGTGCTGCAAATGCCTGGAACAGATGGTGGCGTTTCTTTTTGAATCCTAAATCACGGTTCTTTTTCGAAGACACGTTCTACACCATGACCGCATGCCTGGGATGGAGCTATCGTCACGGGCTAAAGTTCGCTGGCGAAAAAGATGCTTTTACATTTGCCTTTGATTCGCTTAAAGGCCTGATAGCGAAGCCGAAGGGCATTGAGCCATTCGGAATTCACGGTCATTCGACTATTGCATTGCAGCGGCGATTGGTGACTCGTCAAGAAACGCATTGATATCTTGTTTGAAGTTTTCTAACGAAAAACTTTTTTTAATAAACGCTGCGCCGGTTGATCCAATCTGTTTTGCGAAGTTGCGATCTTTGTAGCATTTTGCGAGTGCTGAAGCAGCAAAATCTATGTCAGGTTCCGCCCAAGATGTAACATGGCTATATGCGGGATTGTCAATCTCTGCTTTTGATGGGCTGGTCATTTTGTAAGGAACTGGGATTGAAGTCTCATCCGTGCAAAACTCTGTGTTGGCACTGTAGTTTGTTGCGATTACTGGTTTCCCGCAGGCCATCGCCTCTGCCATGCCGATGCCAAACCCTTCGCCACGATGCAATGAGATGTAAACATCACAGGCATGGAACAGTCCGGACATGTCACTCTGGGATAGAGCGTCATCAATAATGATTATGCGGTCTTGACCAAGTGAGGAGGTGCTAATAACAGAACGAAGGCGCATTTCAGTTTCGCGATGCCTTTTGGCATTGGAAGTCTTTAACAAAAGCACAGCATTGTCGGAGGGGGTGAATGCCTTTGCAAACGCTTTGACCACAGCCTCTGGATTCTTTCTATAGTACGAAGACCCATAGTCAAAGTTGAAAAAGACTATAAAAGTAGTTGGGGAGATACAGTATCTTGCTCTAAGCACATCGGGAGAAGTCGCTTCGGAAGGATTTAGAATCAGAGGATGTCTGATTTTGAATACGGGGGTGTCTTTAGGCAGTATAGTGCGAAAATGTTTTGCGTTGAAATCTGACATGGCGACAATCGGGAGACCTGAAGTTGCTGCGCTTGGGAATGCGAAATCAAATCCAGATTCATATTCCCAGAACGCAAGCAGCGCATGGACACGATTGGGCGACACGGGGGAATGCTGGGTGAACAGTTCTATGACATGACTATAGTGCCCAAGGTCAAACTCTTTGAAGGGTGTGATTAGGTGCTTGTAGTCGCCGGGTGGTAGTGATGGTGGATAATTTGTATCAAATGTCTGAAAGGGAATGTTTGCGTTTCTCAGCATTTGCGCTAAGTTCCTCATCGTGTGAGAATTGCCATTGTGAGCCGAGAATGGCCCAATGAGGGTTATCCCACGTTGAGGGGACCTCCAGACATGTTTGTCTGAATTCTTAAGTCTACGTAACACAGGCCACCGGCGCGCGAAGTTGATCGCACCTTTAATTCCCCATACTCTCAAACTGTTTATTGTGTCAGTAAAAGTCATATGCAGGTAGTATATCAAATTATGGTATACTATAGGGGATGATTTCGCAATTAAAGGATGCAATGTTAAAGGCGAGGAGCAATCCGCGTCACCTTTGGTATTTCTTTCAAAACATCAATGTAGTTAGGGACCATTTCCCTGTTTTTTATAGGAGATTCAAGCGGCGAAAATGCCTGGATCTTGGTGGCAGTTCAGACTTAACTCGCCTTCATATTGTTCTCAGGACTACTGATTTTGTTATGAACCTTAATGCGACTCGTGACCTTGAAGATGTCGGTATCCGTACAAGAAATGATGTTATAAAGGTTGGAGGGTGCTCACTTTTCCCTGCGGCTGCGAAATTCGCCGAGGTGTATGGGAAGGAGAATATTCGCATTACTTTTGTGGTTGACCGCCTTTCGGATGTTGGTATGCGGCAATACCGTGCGGCTGCCGATGCCGTTGGCATGAGCTTTGGTGTTGTTAATGCGAAAGGGCATGGCAATGGCCCATCATTCCAGACACAGATTGATATCGCGTTGCAGGACACTGACAGCACGCTTGCTCTTATTCTTGAGGATGATTATCTTCTTGATGAAATGGCCTTTGTGACATGCTTCAATGTGATGCAAGAACATTCCAATGTCATTGGAATGAACCCGCATTTCCACCCGGACAGAGTCCGTTTTCAAGATTTCGGAAAACTTGCTGCCGTCGACGGCAGACTGTATTGCCGCGTTCCAAGTACGTGTTGCACATTCTTTATGCCAGTTCGCCAAATGCGAAAGTTCGAGAAGTACCTGCGCCTGTATGATGGATGGGAGAAAGGTTCTGTAGGTGTAGCCTGGGAGAGAGGAATCTGCCTCGCGCCGCTCGGCTGGACTTTGGCAGAGCATCTTCACAGGAGCGATCTGTCGCCGGTGCAGACGTTGCTACGGCAGGAGGGGTAGATGGCTTGTCCTGTTGAACTCATCGAATGGCAGAGACGGAACATTGAATCTTTGCGCAAGGAGTCATTTGTTGACTCTAAGATACGCAATGTCACTGTCATCGCATATTATTTTCAGAGTGAAAAAGAATTTGACTCCTGCTTTTGGCGGACGGAATTTGCGTTTCTGAAGACATTTCAGACTCACGGGATAATGCCGTCAGTGCTTGTGACGAACTTGAAAACCGACACCCTGATGTCTTTTTGTGCCAGATTTCACATCGAGGTGCAGATAGCCGAGAATCTTATCCCTGGGAGAATCAAGACACTGGCATTGGATATGGTGGAAAATCTCTATGCACGATTTGCGACCGACTACGTCCTCATTGTGCAGGATGATGGCTTCCCGATGCGTCCAGGTCTTGATGAGTTTGTTGGAAAATGGGATTATATTGGTGCGCCTTGGGTGCATCACTCGACATATTATGATGTTTATCCCTATAAATACTGCGTTGGGAACGGTGGATTTTCGCTTCGTTCGAAAAGACTGTGCGAAGCAGCTTCTAAGGTCTACAAGAAATGGTTCAGACATGTGCCCTACTGGTGGTATATCCTCGGAGACGATACCTTCTATTGCAAGACTCTACGCTTCTGGTTTCGCAATGCTGTGAAAGACATGAAGTGGTCCACGCAAGAAGAAGCATGCAAGTTTTCAATAGAACATAATAAAGATTTTATACCTTCTGAGGCTCCGCTTGGATTTCATTCTGTTGGATTCATGAAATACCCAAAACATGTTATCAGCGATGAGACATCATATTCTCGAAAATCTCCTGGAAAGTAAATTTGCTATTTTACCAGGGATGAGTTTCCAGAATAAAGGGCGCACGAGCCATTTTAGGTATGCAGCAAATCTCTTGATACGGACGGATTGGAGATAGTCGCTGTTGACGGCAAAAATGAGGTGGTGAAATTTCTTGACTGATTCCGGGAATGTATTGCCGATTGGTTCCGCAAAAAACCATTCTCCACGCCCGTATATGTCGTTCCCGCTTGCAATGCATTCGCGTATATATGCTTCGTCCGGAGTCCCCGCATCGCGACCATCGACTATTGAATTGATTTTTGTTAGTACTTTCTCAATGCCGCCTAAATATGAAAAGTGCCAGCCGCCATTGCGCACCACTTTTATATCGAGGAGGGCGCGCGCCTTTGTGGCAGAGGGCGCGGAGTTTTCGTCGGAGTCGAATGCCGGTCCTCCGGCAAGACGTAGATATGTCGCCGGACTGCTGAAATTCCTATACGGCAAAACGACCGATCCAGAGTTCCAATAAGGTGTCGTGCAGCATCGGTAGTTGAGATAGTAGCAATAGAATTTCTGCCGTAGTCGAGCGGGGCGTCCGAGCTTTATTGCTTTCAATATTGCATCCGGGTTTGGGATCTCGTCAAGATCAGAAACAATCAGAATGTCATCATCGTTAAGATTCCCTTCGATAGCCCGGATGGTCGCATTGCGCTGTCTGTTTTCGCAGATCCAACCGTATTCAACGTCCGACTTGGCCCGTTCGGGGTCTTCCGGATCAGGCGAAACTACATGGATGATTTTCGATCTGAATTTGGCGAACCTTGATTCGTTGTCTTTGTAATAGAGTGGTTTTGGGATGCCGCGATGCGTGAAATTCGATTCTGAAATCACGAATCGATCAACCACCCTGTCGAGTGTTGCGAGCCGGATTTCGAGCAGATCCAGCTCGTTGAAAAAACTGAAACAGTCGTATATCATTGCATTGTCGCCTCAAGGGGTTTGGAGTTATCGGCCCGAAGTACTATCTTGTGGATGCGGACTGCGTTCGGAAGCGAGTAGGCAAGTTTCATCGCAAGGCGGTCGTACAGCGACGGTTTGCCGCCAATGACATTTTCCAGCGCATTGCAGATTTCATGCTCCGGGATTTCGGTTTCAAATCCGGCGAATCTGAATTTGTGTTCCAGGTCCAGTCCTCTTGTTTCGGATAGAATCGAATACGCATTCAAGAGCTTTGGCGCAAAATTCTTTGAAGAATACCGGTCCACGATGCTTTTTCTGCAAAGCGCCCTATGTTTCGCATCCGGCGGGTTGGCCGCGATCTCCATGATCGTTTTTTGTGCGGCTGCGGCGTCGCGCACCGGATAGCCGCCGGCTGCCGTGGAGGCCACCTCTATCTGCGCATTGTCGTTGCGGGGCTTGGAATGGGCTATGCACGGCGTCCCGCAGGCCATCGCCTCCGCAACGACATATCCAAAAGACTCCCCGATGGGCGAAAAGTTCAGCGTTGCGTCGCAGGCGGTGTAGAATGCGCTCAGCTCGTCAGCGCCTTTGAGCGCTGGAATCCGCACGATCCTGCGCCTGATGTTTTCCGGCCACGCATTTGTGACGGAAGGGTCGTCGGAATAATCGCCCACGGTTGCGAAGTATATGTTTGAGGAGGCTTCCATGGCCGGAACCACGGCACCGGAGATTTCTCGCCAGTCGGTTTTCCCGAGTCGCCCGATGAGGATTGCATCCAGGGGGATGCCGTGGCTTTCCCGAAACCCAGACGGCAGTGGACGAATTGCGTCGGTGTCCACGCAATAAGGAAGGTATATGCCGATACGGCGAAGCGGCCAGAGCCAGCGACGCCATCTCCACAAGTCCCATCGCGAGATGTGGGCGTGCACGTCTATCGGGGAATGGAACGTAAGGTCTGCAATTCCAAAGACGTTGGTCTCGATTATGCGGGAACCGCAAATTTTCTTGAGATTGCTTAAGATGGGGTTGTCGCGGCGCGATGCACCTCCGCCACGGTGGATATGAATTATGTCGGGGCGAAACGATATCATTTCGTCGATGTGTGGAGCCCCTACAGATACTGAAATCCCGTTTGCTTTGCATTCGTCCGCCGCGGAGCCGCCTTCGTCGAGCGCCCATATCTTGACGATGTGACCGGCTCCTTTTGCGATCTTTGCGCAGTTTACGCAAAACCGAGGAGTCCCGCGATAACCCAACTCATTACATATCAGCAGAAGTTTCATTTGTTGTTCCGCCATAGAGCCATGAAGCATGCTGTCGATTTGATGGCGTTGTTCACTGTCATCCACAAAAGCATCGCTCTGAGGGAGTGGACGTTGTGCGTTTCGAGAAACATTGTCCACGAATAGGGGATGAAGCCTTCAAAGTGGCCATAACCTGTTACGAGAAGAAGCAAGACAGGATAGGCCAAGTCAAGCGGCAAATACCATTTGAGATATCCGAGACGTCCGGCGGCAATTTCAGCTGTCGTGTAGAAGGTGATGATGGACGAAGCAATGCCAAGGCCAATGAGCCATGGAATTGCCCACCAGTAGGGCGCATAGAGTTCGCCGTTGGGAAGAATTGAAAGCAACCATTTTCCGCAGAACAGGAAAGGCAGGGCGATGATGATGCCAAAGACTGCGTTTGCCGCGAACGATTTCAGGATCAGAGGGAGAAGACTCGCGCCTTTTGCGGCTTTCTCGGCGGCGAAAGGGAATATGGTAATAGCGAATGTGCAAGCCAAGAATCCAGCGATTTCCGAAAAGCGCGTGGCCATATAGTAGCCAGCCGAGTCGAGATCTGGCAACCGCTGGCGAAGCACCATAGATTCGACAAGCATGCAAAATCCGCCGATGATTCCGCTTGTCAAGAATATCGCAAAAAGGCGGGAGAATTTCTTTGCAGTTTTCCCGTCCCAGTACGGCTCCGCCTTGACGGAAAGTTCCTTGCGGAGTGCGAGGACCGAGGCGGCGATGGAGAACGCGGGCGTCGCGGCTTGGCCGACGAAGTAGCCGGTGATGGCGCGGAAGG
>JAZSLQ010000203.1:0-2631 GCA_045535455.1 Kiritimatiellia bacterium
GGCGACGATGACCATAACCTCTCCGCTCATTTTGCGCAGCGGCACGCTCGTCAAGTCCGGCACGGGAACGCTTGCGCTCGGCGCCCATGTTTCGGAGAACGACAGCGAGGGCAATTTGATTGCGCTTACAGCCGGCTCCATCAAGGCGACGACGACGAACGGCGTCAACGGCGTGAAGGTCGCGCTGTCTTCCGGCACGTCCATCGCGGTCGAGGCGGGGCATGCGGCGGGGACGCCGCTCGGCGACTTCGGCTACTACAATGTGGACCGCGACGATCCTTTCGATCTGACGGCCTGCGACGGGACGCTCGCCGTGACGGTGGAGGACGTGAACGGGACGATTGCCGCGAGGGAAAAGACGGTCGTCAATCTGCTGACGGTTTCCTCCACGGCGGCGGACGCGCTCGAAGGGCATGTCACGGCCGCGACAGCCGCCGGGAAAAAGGGTGTCGTTACTCGCAACGCGGCGGATTCGGAAGGCCGCGTCACGTTCTCCGCCGAGTTCAGCACCAAGGGGCTTATCATCAGCTTCCACTGATTCAAAGAAAGGAATGTTCAGATGTCAATCGTAAAGATGTCGGGCCGCAAGGCGGTCCTCGGCGCAGAGCAACTTCCGTGGACGGGTCCGTGGCAGCACGACCTTTTCCGCGGCGACTTCACGCCCTACGACCCGAACGAGATCGAGCTATTCAAGGCGGCGATAAAGGACATGGCATCTCGCCGGAAATAACTTATGGCGCTTTCGTCTGTAGACTGGATCGTCATCGGCGCGTATTTCACGCTCACGATGCTGACGGGGCTTTTCATGGGCCGCTTCGTGAAGGGGTCGAAGGACTTCTTCTCCGGCGGGAAGAAGGTGCCGTGGTGGATGGGCGCGATCAGCTCGTACATGGCGATGATCAGCTGCTTCGTGTTCATCGCCTACGCGCAGATCGGCTACGAGGACGGGCTTGTGGGGCTGACGGTGTTCTGGTCGACAGCGTTCGCGATACTTCTCGGAACGTTCGTCTTCGCGCGCCGCTGGCAGCGCGCGAATCTTGCGACCCCCGTGGAATACCTCGAGCGCCGCTACGGGCCGGGCGTGAGGCAGTTTCTCTCGTGGTGCGGCGTCGCCTTCCGCGTCCTCGACAACGCCGTCCGGCTCTACACGCTCGGCATCATCGCCTCGCAGTTCCTCGGCGTGCCGCTGTCGACGGGCATCGCGCTCGGCGCCGGCATCGTGCTCGTCTATACGTGCGCGGGCGGACTCTGGAGCGTGCTGGTGACGGACATCATCCAGTGCGTCGTCTTGATGTCCGTCGCGCTCACGATCCTGCCGCTTTCGCTGAACGCCGTCGGCGGGCTGGGCAGTCTCTGCCGCGCCGTGCCGGAGCATTTCTCGCTTTTCGGGGGACACAGGGGGACGCTGTGGTTTCTCGCCGCGTACTACCTGATCGTCTTCATCAAATACAACGGCGCGTGGTCGTTCGTGCAGCGGCTTTCGTCCGTCCCGAACGAGCGCGACGCGATAAAGATGGGGCTTCTTTCCTCGGCGATATTCTTTGTCTTCCCGATCCTCGCCGTGCTGCCGGCGGTCGCGGCGCGCGTGTATCTGCCCGACCTGCCGCCGGAGATGCACGAGCGCAGCTACATCGAGATGTGTACGCGCCTCCTGCCGCACGGAATGCTGGGGCTGATGGTTTCCGCGATGATGGCCGCGTCGCTCTCGACGCTCGCGGCGGAGTTCAATGTCATGAGCAGCGTGGTGACGACGGACATCTACCGGCGCATCTTCCGCAAGAACGCCGGCGAGCGCGAGACGCTGTTTGTCGCGCGCATCGCGACCGTGGCCGTCGCGGCGCTTATCGCGTTCGGCGCGCTCTTCGTCTCGCGTCTCGGCGGGGCGTTCGAGGCGAACAAGCTCATCATGGCGCTCTTCGGAGTGCCCATCGTCATCCCCAGCGTCTTCGGAATACTCTGGAAGAGGCCGAATACGAAGGGCGTCTATCTCTGCATCGCGGCGGGGGTTCTCTCGGGGATTCTGCTCAAGACTTGCTGGACGGATCTCTCGTGGGAGGCGGGGACGTTCATCCAGGTGGCGGTCTGCTTCGCCGGATACTTCGGCGGCTCGCTCTTCGGCACGTCGAAGAAAGAGCGCGAGGGGATGGAGGCTCTGTTCAATGAACTTCGATAAACTATATTCACGGGTCAGGGATCTGCCGATAATCGACTGGCACAACCACCTCGACATGAAGATGCTTGCCGAAGACAGGCCGCTCGGCTCGCTTTACGAAGTGTGGGTGAAAAGCGATCCGTACAAGCACCGGGCGATGCGAATCTGCGGCGAGCCGGAGCGTGTCATAACCGGCGATGCGGACGAAGACGAGAAGTGGGCGGCGTGGAAGCGGACGCTGCCGAAGCTCGTCGGCAATCCCCTCTTCGCTTGGGCGAAGATGGAGATGGAGTGGCTTGGGATTTTTAACGTAGAGGCGCAGAGGCGCAGAGATGGAGAGTGGTGGCAAAGTATCGAGAATGTCTCGCTTGCCGATTGGACGCCGTCGAAGATGCTGAAGAAGTTTGGCGTTGAGTATCTGAGCCCGTGTGTGGGGGCAGAGGAAGATTTTTTTAGCCACAAAGAACACAAAGAGCACA
>JAZSLQ010000205.1:0-10283 GCA_045535455.1 Kiritimatiellia bacterium
GCGAGATGAGAGTATTAAAGCGAAAACCCCCCCCCCAAAACAGGCGCATCTTGATGGGTAGCGCGCCAAATTTGCCGCGCTGAAGATGCAAAATCACAACGCCGCCAAGATGGCGACGTTCCCAGTCAGCAACGCTTTGCGCGGACGCGCGGTGGGGGTGTCTCGGCGGCATGAGTTTTCGTCCGCAAGGCTGTCGCCGCGCCGAGCCGATGGTCGCGGGTGAGGTAGGCGGAAGGTCGCAGGCGTAAGAGTGACTTGCGTACGCAGCCAGTGATAGACGTCGAGGCACGGCAGGCTAAACTCGGCTCATTGTCTGCTGCGCGAGAGCCGTCGCGAGCCTGGAGCCGAACGAGAGCCCCGCGAGCCATCGGGCGGCACGGCGAAGTGAAATGTAGCCGCCCGACCTCCGCTTTAAGAAATTGCCAGTCGTTACATCGCGGCGGCGAGCGCCGCACCGAACTCGGAGCACTTGATTTCGGTAGCGCCCTCCATCTGGCGGGCGAAGTCGTAAGTCACGGTCTTCGCGGCGATCACCTTGTCCATCGCGGCGATGATCTTGTCCGCTGCCTCGGTCCATCCCATGTACCTAAGCATCATCTCGCCGGAGAGGATGAGCGAACCGGGATTGACCTTGTCGAGACCCGCGTACTTCGGCGCCGTGCCGTGGGTCGCCTCGAACACCGCGACTCCAGTCTGGTAGTTGATGTTCGCGCCAGGCGCGATGCCGATGCCGCCGACCGTCGCGGCGAGAGCGTCGGAAACATAGTCGCCGTTCAAGTTCAACGTCGCAATCACGTCGTACTCCGCGGGGCGCGTCAAAATCTGCTGGAGAAACGCGTCGCAGATGCAGTCCTTCACCGTGATCATGCGGCCTGTCTTAGGGTTCTTGAACTCGCACCACGGACCCTTGTCGATCAAGGTCGCGCCATACTCGCGCTGCGCGAGCTTGTAGCCCCAATCACGGAATGCGCCCTCGGTGAACTTCTGGATGTTGCCCTTGTGGACGAGCGTCACCGACTTGCGGTCGTTCGCGATCGCGTAGTCGAGAGCCGCCTTCACGAGGCGCTCGGTGCCCTCGAGCGAGACCGGCTTGATGCCGATCGACGCCGTCTTCGGGAAGCGGATCTTCTTTACGCCCATCTCGCCGAGGAGAAACGCCTTGACCTTCTCGACCTCGGGCGTGCCGTTCATCCACTCGATGCCGGCGTAGATGTCCTCGGTGTTCTCGCGGAAAATCACCATGTCGGTGAGGTCAGGACGCTTAACAGGGGAGGGAACTCCCTTGAACCAGCGGACGGGCCTCAAGCATACATAGAGGTCAAGCTCCTGGCGCATCGCGACGTTGATCGACCTGATTCCGCCGCCGACAGGAGTCGTGAGCGGGCCCTTAATCGAAACGAGGTTCTCACGGCATGCATCGAGTGTCGCCTGAGGAAGCCACTCGCCCGTCTGCTTAAACGCCTTCTCGCCGGCGAGGACTTCCATCCACTCGATCTTCCTCTTTCCGCCATACGCCTTTTCGACCGCGGCGTTCCACACCGTCATCGCCGCGCGCGTAATGTCAGGCCCTGTGCCGTCGCCCTCGATGTAGGGAATAACAGGGTTCTCGGGAACGCAAAGCTTCCCGTCCTTCATTGTGATCTTTTCGCTCATGATAGTCAGGTGGTTGATTTATTAAATGTTCAAGTTGATTTCTAACGCAGAGCCGCAGAGACGCAGAGAACGCGGAGTCGCTATTTGCCGAGGGCCTTTTTGAAGGACGCGGCGCCGCCCGATGGCGCTGCACCAGTGATGTCTGCCTCGTCGACCTCCACCTGTTCAGAGTCGATCCAGAAGCGGATGCGCTTGCCGCGCACGATCTGCGGCTGCGCCTTCGACTCATCACGCACCTCGGCCGTGATACCATCACCCGAATAGAGGACGACAAGGCCGTTCTCCTTTGAATAAGTCGCCTTCGCGCCATAAGCGATGTGGAAGTCGTTCGTCATCGCGACATGCCCAATCGCCACAATACGACGGATATCGCCCGCGGCACGATGCACATCGTTAGTGCCTTTTGCCGCGCGATGCACGTCATTAGTGCCTTTTGCCGCGCGATGCACGTCGTTAGTGCCTTTTGCCGCACGACGTACATCATTAGTGCCCTTTGTGCGGCGCACACCGTTTGTCGAGTTGGCATCCTTATCGACGTCGAAGAAGAGAAACACGCGGTCGGCATGCATCTGATACTGTTCGTCGTCGACGTAAACATGGCCCTCGAAGCTTGCGATGCCCTCCTTGCGATTGTAGACGGTAGTATCTGAGGTGATCTTCGCAGGGCGGCCAGTCAGCTTCTTTTCCGTGGGTTTCCTTGGCAGTGGTTTTTCAGCTTGCAACTCGGCATTGGTGACCGAGGTTTCCGTCGGCACTGTGGGCGTCTCGGTATCCTCGGCAGCTTGCGGCTCGGGAGTTACAACCTGCGGCTGCTCGACTTGCGGCACAATGGGTTCGGCCTGCGGCGCCGGAGTTGCGGCTTGTGGCTCGGCTGGTGCTTCCAACGAAAGCTCGCCGAGCAGCGACGCAACCTCATCTACCGACTGTTTGGCTAGCGGCTTGTAGCCCTTTTCCAATACGCACGGCTCAGCCAAGGCGACAAGGCCAGTGGCAACGGCAAACATCGAGAAAAGAAACTTGTTCATGTTGTTACCTTTCGCTTCGGAGCGCTGGGTCGAGACGATCGCGCAAGAAGTCTGCAAGATGGTTGAAGACGAGCACGAGGAGGAAGATCGCGAGCGTCGTGAACGTCATCTCCCACCAGACACCCTGCCAGAGACGCGCCCTGGCGTTGTTGATCATGACGCCCCACGACGGTTCGCCCTGCACGCCTATGCCGAGGAACGAGATGAACACCTCGGTTGCGACGGCCGACGGGAAGCGTATAGAAAACTGGATGAGGACGATATGCGCGACGTTCGGCAGGATATGACGGAACATTATCCTGAGATGAGAGTAGCCGAGCACCTTCGCCGCCTGGACGTAGGCGCGGTCGCGGTGCTTCATCACCTCGGCGCGGATCGTTCGGCATACGCCGACCCACGTCGTGAAGCCGATACCGAGGTATAGGCCAAGAAGTCCCTGTCCGACGACGAGCGAAATCGCAAGAATGAAGAGAAGTCCCGGCATAGATGCGACGGTCGCACATAGCCAAACGACGACCGAGTCGACCTTCCCGCCGAAGTAGCCGCCGAGAAGCCCGAGGATGACGCCGAGCGGAATCGCTATAAGCGACGTCATGATACCGACGTGGAACGCAATGCGCGTACCCTGCACGAGACGAAGCCCCACGTCGCGCCCGAGGTTGTCGGTGCCGAGCCAGTGCTCGGCCGACGGCGGCTGGTAGCGCTCCTTGGTGTTGACGACGTTGTAGGCCGGCGTCACGTCACGCGCGAGGGCGACGCGGTACTGCACCTCGCCGTAGACGGCGGCGGCGAAATACGCGGCAAGTATGATTAAGCAGATCTTAATTGAAAGCTTCATGGACCTTCTCCACCACTATGTCGACCACCTGCTCGAGCGTCAGGTCGGAAGAGTCGATTTCGATTGCACCGTCCGCCTTCCTGAGCGGAGCATACTTTCTCGTAGAGTCTATCGCGTCACGCGCGAGCAGCGACGCCTTTACTGCCGCGGCAGATTGATTGGCGATCCCCTTCTCGACCTCCTCCTTCTGGCGGCGGCTGGCGCGCGCCTCGGCGGACGCCGTGAGGTAGAAACGAGCGGGAGAGTCGGGAAACACGGCGGTCGTGATGTCGCGGCCTTCGACTACGAGATCGCCGAAGCGCGTCATATCGCGCAAGATCGCGGTGACTTTGTCGCGGACTTGCTTCACCGTCGCGACCTGCGAGGCGTGGGCGTTGATCTCGGGCGTGCGTATCCTGTCGCCCGGCTTCTCGCCGTCGACATAGTACGCGATCGCGCCGTTTTCGGGGCGGCACTCTATCTCCACGGTCGGCGCGAACGCCGCGACCGCGTCAGGATCGTCGGTGTCGACCTTCCTGACGAGCGCCTGCCACGTCATGATCCTGTAGAGCGCCCCGGAATCGACATGGAGGAAGCCGAGCTTCCCGCCCACGATGCGCGACACAGAGCTCTTTCCCGCTCCGCTCGGCCCGTCTATCGCCACTACCCTTGCCATTGTTCATATCCTCCCAGTTTCCTGCAGGAACATTATGACGGTGTACACGACGAACGCGGCAAGCCATGCGACCGCGTGCCGGCGCTTGATGACGCCTGGCCACATCAGATGCCGTCTGTTGACGCCGAAGAGGAGTATCGAGAGCGACAGAAGCGCGAGAAGCGGCAGGTCGCGCCGGAGGACGTAAGGCGAAAAGGAATCGACGGGCGCGATCACGCAGGCGAGGCCAACAACGGCGAGCATGTTGAAGAGGTTCGAGCCGATGATGTTGCCGAGCACGAACTCGTGCTCGCCGCGCCGCGCCGACGCGACGGCGCTCGCGAGCTCGGGGAGGGAAGTCCCGGCGGCGACGATGGTGAGCCCGATGACGAGGTCGGAGACGCCGAGGAACTTCGCGAAGTCCACCGAACCCCAGACAAGGATGTGCGACGAGCCGACGAGAACGGCAAGCCCGACGGCCAGCTTAACGAGGGCGACGAGGATGGAGCCGTCCTTCTCCGGCTCATGGTCCTGCTGCGCGCCGTTTCGCCTCCTCCTCCCGTGCCCGACGGCCTTGGTCTTCTGGTCGAACCAGCAGTAGAGCGGAAGCAGCACGGCGAACACGGCGAGGAAGACCGCAGCGTCTGTGCGCGAACACGAGCCGTCGCGCAGGACGAACATGGAGAACAGGGAAATGGCCGCGAGCCCCGGCCCTGCGACGAAGGTCACGGCCGGGCGCGTGACGAGCGGGAAGATCATCACGGCGACGCCGAGGATCACGGCGATGTTGAAGATGCAGCTCCCGTAGGCGTTGCCCAGGGAGAGGTTGGCATGCCCGGAGGACCCGCTCATCACGCTGACGCAGAGCTCGGGGGCCGACGTGCCGAAGCCGATCACGACCATGCCGATCACGAACGGCGAAATGCCGAGCGCCCGCGCCACATTCGCCGCCCCGTCGACGAAGGCGTCGCTCGACCACGCGAGGGCAACAAGCCCCCCGATGATCATCACAATCGAGAGCCAAAGCGGTATGTCAGAATACATTGCGTCTATTATACCAAAAAACGCAGGCCCCATGCGTCAGGCGTGGTCTTTTCCGATGAATTCACAAGGGGCCTTTTTCGCAAGGAGCCCGCCAAGGAATCGGATGCCGTAGGTCACATGCGTGGCAAGGACGCCGCAAAGCGTTATAACCCAAACCACGGGATTGAGCGCGAAGGAAGTCAGCAAGGCAAGGAGAACGTACGCGAGCATCGGAATCGAGATGATCCCCTGCCAGATGCAGAACAGCTCCACCGACATCACGCTTGGCTGCGGAATCGCAACGAGAATCGCCCAGATGAAAAGATACGCGACGAACAGCGTCGGAATGAAATACGAAAGCCGAAGTGAATTGGACGGATAGCGCTTGCAGAAATAGCCGCGGTGGAACGCATAGCGGCCAAGCTGCCGCAGATGCGCCCCGAAAAGAGGACGGCGATGGTGGAACACAACGACCCAGGGGTCGTAGACTATGCGCTTCCCGGCGTCGACTATGTCCTTGCAGAGAAGCGTGTCCTCGCCCGGCCAGAAGTCGGTACGGTAGCCGCCGAAGGAATCAAGGAGCGATTTCCTGACGAAGAGGTTGCAGCTCGGGTAGTCGTCGACGTCGCGCCTCACGCCGCCCGCCTTGTAGCGGTAGCGGTAGTTCCCCGAGACGAGCAGATTGTCGTACACGCGCCCGCCCATGCGCGCGAGGAACGAGTCACCCGGCGGCGTCACGCCCGGGCCGCCGACGGCGCCAATCGTCTCGTCGCCGAAATAGCGGACGGCGTATTCGAGCCAGTGCGCGTCTGGATAGGCGTCGTCGTCGATGAACGCGACGATCTCTCCCTTCGCCGCCTTGATGCCGATGTTGCGCTTCTCGGCCGGCCTAACCTTCCCTGTCGGGAGAGTTGAAAGTTTAAAGTTGAAAGTTGAAAGTTGAGAGTCGGCATCCGGAAGGACTATCACCTCGAAGTTGCGGTAAGTCTGGTTCGCAAGCGCGGCAAGGCATTCGTCGAGCATCCAGCTGCGGCGCGGACAGGCGATCACAACCGAGACGAGAGGATCGTGGTCAAGTTTCGGCGGCACCTCGGCCTTCGCGTAGTAGCGAAGGACTCGCAGGCGGTAAAAGACTGCGAGCGAGTCAAGCGCCATCGTCTTTACCGTGTTTGGCTTGAGCGCACCGAACTTGTTGCCAAAGCGTATCACGACAGGCGCCTCGGCGATCTTCGCGCCGCGCTGGTGGGCAATGGAGAGAAGCTCCAAGTCGAACGCATACGTCTTGACAAGCATGCGACCGAGCGACTCGCCGAGCACTTCGCGGCGAAAGAGCTTCATGCCAGTCTGCGTATCGGTTATCGGAAGCCCGACGAAGATCCTGACGAGAGTGAAATAGACCCAGCTCACGATTCGGCGGTGCCACGGATACTGCACAACGCTTTTCTTGTGGCGCTTCGAGCCGATCACGATGTCTGCGCCCTTCTCGACCATCGCATCGAAGAACCACGGCGTCTGCTTCGGGTTTATGTCGAGATCGCCGTCAAGCAGCATCACGTATTCGCCAGTCGAAGCGTCGAACCCCGCCCTTAGCGCGGCGCCCTTGCCGCCGTTCCTCTGGCATATAACTGGCTTTACGACGACATACTCGTACTTCGGCTCGGCAGCGCGGGCGAGTGCCGCCGCAGTGCCATCCATAGAGCCGTCGTCGACGGGAACGAGCTCCGCCCTGATTCCATGGGAATCGAAAAGTCGCGCCGTTTCCGCGACGTTTTGCTCTATGGTGTCCGCAAGATTGTAGACCGGCATGATGACGGAGAGTCGGCCGCCGCCTATCGCATCGCGCGCGATGGCCCACTTGGCCTCAAGCTTCGTCCTGCCGCCTTCGGACATGCCGCCGCCTCAAATCACTTTCCGTGGCGACGCATCTGCCGCGTGACGGGCGGATCGATCACCTCGCCCATGAGGACTTCGCCCTTCGCGGCCGTCTTGGCTGCCGTCTGGCGACGAATGATCCACATCTGCACGATCGAGAAGAGGTTCGAGAGGAACCAGTAGAGCGAAAGCGCCGACGGGAACGAGTAGAACATGAAGAGCATCATCGCCGGCATGAAGATCATCATCATCTTCTGTTGGCTCTTGTCGCCCGCCGAAGGAGTGAACGCGCTCTGGAGCCCAGTCGAGACGGCCATCAGGATCGGGAGAATGTTGAGCCCGCCGAACGGGAACCAGCTCGAGAAGAGCGCCTCCGGCTCGGAGAGGTCGCCGATCCAGAGGAACGGCGCGTAGCGAAGCTCAACGGCGGACCTCAAGACGTTGAAGAGAGCGATGAAGACGGGAATCTGGATCAGCATCGGCAAGCACGAGCTCATCGGGTTGACCTTGTTCTCCTTGTAGAGCGCCCAAGTCTCCTGCTGCAGGCGCTGCGGGTTGTCCTTGAACTTCGCCTGAATTTCCTTCATCTTCGGCTGGAGCTCCTGCATCTTCTTCATGCCCACGGTGGACTTGTGCGTGAGCGGCCAGAAGAGAAGGCGGACGAGGATCGTGAGGAGGATGATCGCGACGCCGTAGTTCGGGATCATGTTGTTGAAGAAGTTGAGCACCCAGACGAGAGGATAGCAGAGCCACCGCCACATGCCGAACTCCATCACGTCCTTCATGCCGAGATCCCAGAGAAGCGCCTGCTTCTTCGGCCCCACATAGAAGACGCTTGTGCGCTTCGCCGTATCGTCCGCGAGCCGCACCTTGGCAAAGACGGACGCGGGGCGGTAGTTGGAGGCGGCCAAATCGCGCGCGACAGTCGTGTCAAAGCCGGCGTTTGCCGCAGTCGACGAGCAAAACGCCGTTACGAAGAAGCGGTTCTTGACCGCAACCCACTTCTGCGCGCCCGGATACTGTATCGCGACCTCTTCGGGCATGCCCGCCGCGCTCTTCGAGCCGCTGCAGCCACCAGAAAGCCCGCCGACAAGATAGCCCTTGAGGGGAGAGTCGCCCTCGCAGTGGTGGATTACGCCCTCCTTGCCCTTGCCGGCATCCATCGCCCAGCTGTCGACGGAAAGAAGATCGTTCTTCGAGTCTCCCATGCGCATCTGCCCGAGGGAAATCGAACCGCCGATCCCCTCATCCTCGAGAGTTATGCGATAGTCCGCGCCGAGGCGGATGGTGCGGTTTTTGCCGTCGTTGACGAAACGGACGGAATCGGGATTTTCCTCGGCCACCTCGAAGGCCTCCACGGCCTCGCCCGCACCAAGCGGCGAATCTGAGAAGTCAAAGGCGACAGGCGGGTTCTCGTCGGAGATTTCGCCGCGGTCCTTCGCGTACTTCTTAAGTGTCGCCTTCTTGACGACCGCGCCCCACGTCGAAAGCTCAAGCTTCAGCTCGTCGTTTTCGAGAACGACAATCTTCTCGGGCGTCGCGGGAAGCACGGGAGCCGGCTTTGCCGTCTCCGCCGTCGCGACAGTCCCGTCCGTCACGCCAGTCCCGCTTGTCGCGTCAGTCGCGCCCACATCGGCCACGGCCTCGGCCGTAACATTCGTCGCGGCAATCGCCGCCTGCTCTGCCGCATACTTGGCACGCTCCTTTGCGCGCCCCATCTCTGCCCAGATGTACCAAGCGAGGACTGCGCCCAAAAGAAGGCAAATAATCTTCTCTGTCTTGTTCATATCTCTCTCACTCTCCTATAAAATCGTTTTTCCATCTTCCCCGCGGCGGAACGGGGTCGTAGCCGTGCGCGCCAAACGGATGGCATCGCAATATCCTCCATAGCCCCAGCAACGTTCCCTTCACCGCACCATGCGTCTTCAATGCCTCGATCATGTAGTTGGAGCAGCTCGGTTCGAATCGGCAGGCCCCGCCCATCACAGGCGACAGGACGACCTGGTACGCGCGGACAAGGCCGATCAGCGGCGCCGTCACGAGACGCGAGAGGCGAGACGCGCCATCTCCTCCATCACATCCTGGCATTTTCTGTTCTTAAGGGCGGCTCGCCCGATGAAGACCCACTCGGTCCGCTCCGGCATGGCGCCGCTCTTCACGAGAAGGCGGTACGCCTCGCGCATCAGGCGCTTGGCCCGGTTGCGATCCACCGCATCGTGGAAGCTCTTCTTTGAAACGACGACGCCGGCCTGCCGGTCGGCGTCGGGAGACGAAAGACGCCACGCGACGAGGAGACGCCCCTTTATGGAACGCCCCCGGTCGAAGACACGCTTGTACTTCGCGCCGGGGAGCCGCGTGGACATTCGTCTAAGCCCTTAGACCTGCGTCAGGCGCTTGCGGCCTTTCGCGCGACGGGACGCGAGAACCTTGCGTCCGCCCTTCGTCGCCTTGCGGGCGCGATAGCCGATTTTCCTTTTCCTCTTGATCTTCGAGGGCTGCCATGTCATCTTCATGATTTATTCTTCCTTTCAACTGAAATGAGTGGATATTTTACCATATTTACTCCTCGGCTTTCAAGTGCCTAAGGAGTTCTTCAAAACGGTTGATTTTGATCGTGTAGCGCGAATCGTTGAGTCGGCCGAAGCCAAAGGTGCAGAATGCGCCCTTCACGCCTGCATTTGCCGCCGCCTGCATGTCCGTCCAGCTGTCGCCCACCATCCAGTCGTGCGCCGAAAGGCGGTGCCCGCCGAGGCGCGACGCGCACTCCCTGATCGACTGGGGGTCTGGCTTGAGTGGAATCCCGTCGCCGCCTGCGACGATGGCCTGGCCGAAGTACCGCGCCATCCCGAACTTCTCGAGGATGAGCTTCACGGCGAAGTTCGGCTTGTTGGTGTTGACGCCGAGAAGCCATCCGCGCGCCTTGAGCTCGTCGAGGGTCCTCCGCACATTCGGATAGGGCACGACCGTCTCGCAGCAATGCTCGGCGTAGTGACTGCGGAAAATCTCCCACAGCTCCTCGTACGGCACCTTCGCCTCGGGGATCGAATGTTCAAGGAGATAGCGCGCGCCCTGCCCGACGTGCGTGATGACCGTCTCGACCGGAAGTTCGGCGAGACCGAGGTCCCGCCTCGTGTGGTTCACGGTCCCGGCGAGGTCGGCGCGCGTATCGAAGAGCGTTCCGTCAATATCGAAGAATACTGCTGGCATGGTAGGAGTTGGAGTTCAGAGTTGGAGTTGG
>JAZSLQ010000266.1:0-3203 GCA_045535455.1 Kiritimatiellia bacterium
AGGCCCGCAAACTCTAAAACCCCCTAACCCTTAGACCCCCTAACCCTTTAACCCTTAACCCCTGCCCCCCTAACACCTAATCGCCATGTTTCAAACAGATCCATTTACACTTATACTGGTTCTCGTAGGGCTGTCGCTCCTTCCGCTTGTGGCGATGGTGGCGACGAGCTACTTGAAGATAGTGGTTGTTATCTCGCTCATACGAAACGCGCTCGGCATTCAGTCCATTCCGCCGAACATGGTCGTAAATGCGCTTGCGGTGATTCTTACATTCTACATCATGGCGCCAGTTGCGAGCGAGTCGTGGGGCATAATCGCCGAGACGCAGAAGGCAAGGAACGCCGCCACGGCAACAGCGCCCGCTACGGCAGGGCAGGGGCAGGCGGGAGCAGCGACGGCCGCGCCGGCGCAGCTCGACCTTTCTACGATGGACATCGAAAAGGCGGCCGAACCGTTCAGGGTGTTCCTCTCCCAGCATACGGCGCCGCGCGAGAGGGCCTTCTTCATAAATACCGCCGAGATGCTCTGGGGCAAGGACGGCGAGCCGGCGGTGGTCGATCCTGAGAGTTTCGCAATTCTCCTGCCGGCGTTCTGCGTCTCTGAACTCACGAAGGCGTTTCAGATCGGCTTTCTCGTCTACCTGCCGTTCATCGCAATCGACATCATCGTATCCAACATCCTGCTTGCGATGGGCATGATGATGGTCTCGCCGGTGACTATCTCCCTGCCGTTCAAGTTGCTTCTGTTCGTCATGGTCAACGGCTGGACGCTTCTCATCCAGGGGCTTGTGAAGGGATACATGATATGAGAGTTGAAAGTTTAAAGTTGAAAGTTGAAAATGTAAAGTTTAAAGTTGAAAGTGTAAAGTGAAAGAGTAAAGTTGAATGTGTAAAGTTGAAAGTAGAAAGGTTGAAAAGTTGAATGGTTGAAAGGTTTGAAGGAGTGTTATGAGCCAAGCTCAAATACTTGATTACGCCAAAACATGCCTTATCATCATCCTCAGGCTCTCGCTGATTCCGATCCTGGTGGCGACGGTGATCGGCATCATCGTCTCGCTTCTGCAGGCACTCACTCAGATACAGGAGCAGACGCTCGGCTTCGCCGTGAAGCTGATTGCGATTTCCCTCACGCTCCTCGCCTGCGCATCGTGGCTTGGCTCCACTCTTCTTCTCTACACCCAGGACATCTTCACCCACTTCGCCTTGCTGCGGTGATTTGGAAATAGAAATGAAATCTTGGAACGAGATGCGAAATCCTGCCAAGGTGACGTGCGAAGGAGGTTCGCGCGAATGATTCTGACGCGTATTTTGTGTGCCGTTGTCGCGCTTGCTGGATGCGTGGCATCCGCGAGGACGATTTTCGTGCCGACGCAGTCGGTGTTGCTGCATTCCGACACCGAGGTTTCGACCAACATCGTGCTGCACGGCCGCCGTACCGATACATGGAAAGTCGATCTCCACATCCAACTTGCCGGAACGCCGACGAACGATCTCGAAGTGGCTTTTGGACGGGATGTAAACACGAACGGTGTCCTCGATGTCGAAGAGATCGAGACGATGTACGGTTGGCGGGGAGGACGCTATTTCATCGAGAACGTCCCTGCCTGGGAGCGGATCGAGGTGGAAGCCACCGCGAACGCTTTGTGCGGCGTTTGCGACATCCGCTTGGAAAACAACTCGTCTGTAGTCCCAAGGCGGTTTGCGGCAACGTGTGGCGGGGTGGCGGCATTCGCTTCCCTGTCTGTGAATCCGCCTCCGGCTTGGTTGTTCCGAAGAGAGTGGAATATGGCGCGTGTCGTGCGGCGCGGCACGATGGTTCCTTCTGAGTGGGTCAGATGCGACATCGAGTACCAGTTGCTCGCCATAAGCCTGAGGTGACGCCATGCTGACGAAGATATGGACTACGGCGATTGTTCTGTCGGCTGCGGCGAGTCTTGTCGCGTGGGTCTGCGTTGCGGCACATGCGCGAGGCATTCGCCCGTTTCGGGCGATAGCCCGCTTCACGCAGAAGCTGTCGCTTGCCGGCGTCGTAGTGTTCGGACTGATGGCCGCACCTCTCTATCGGGCCGGCAGTACAAAGGTTGGCGGCGGAACGAACAACGTGCCGCCAAACTTGAATCAGCCCTTGCCGCAGATGCAACAGAGAGACATTCTTTCTCAGACAGGATTTACAGGATTGACAGGATTTGTGGGGATGGGTAATCCTGTAAATCCTGTCCAAAACCCGATAACCTCGACGAACACGACGCGGACGCTGACCGCCGAGGACTTTGAACGAGGCTTCGTGATGGCCCGCGTAGGGACGGGCGAAGAGGTTGACTTCTCTGCGCCTTCCAATGCCGTGGTCTGCGCCGACTGGTATTCGTTCGGCGCGGCAAAGGACTGGATATATGTTGCAATGACCAACTGGATGTTCAAGGTTGACACAAACAATGTGGAATGTCTGCGAGTATATTCTTTTGGCAAGATTGTCCCACTTGTCCGTGAAACTAATGGCTCGATAGCCACGAACAACTGGTTCGCTCCTTTCATGGCGTCGCTCGGTGTCGTGCCGGAGGCGAACTGGCATCTGCTGGGGAACGGGGTCGAGTCCAAGGTGTGGCATTGCATCACGCCAGACAATGCGCTTATCGTCACATGGCAGAACGTGCTTCTCGACCGCGACACCGGGAAACCCGTCTCCTTTCAGGTTAAGTTCTTTACTGATGGAAGGTTCGTATTCCGCTACGACCTCTCTCGTCTCGACGGTGAAACGGCCGCGAACTTTCTTGCGGGCGCGTCGTTTGGCGGAAACGAGTGGACCACAAACTCCTTGCCGACGAACGTCACCACGATGGTGTTCTGTCCGCTCTCGGAGGCAGACGCAAGCGACCAGGACCCCGATAATGATGGCATCGCAACCATCGACGAACTTTTCGTCCATCCTTTTCCAGCACCTCCACCATTTTCTCCTTCACCCATTCCGGTCCGACAATCGTCACATAATTCCCCAGACCGAACACCCAACCGAAGAACTGCGGGCTCACTGCTACCGGCACGGTAATCTCAAAGTGGTCTTTATCCACCGGATTGACGAAGTTCTGCCTGCCGAACTTATCCACCACGGCGTTCATCATGTTGTTGCGGAAGCGCATGGTGACTTCCTCCACCGTGCCGTTATACATGTTGAAGGAGTAGCGCTGATATAGCTCCAGGTCTTCCTTG
>JAZSLQ010000122.1:0-2142 GCA_045535455.1 Kiritimatiellia bacterium
AACGGCATGAACGGCGAGGGCAGCAGGATCGGCGGCATCACGGTTGCCGACTCTGCGACGCTCGCCTACGCATCCGGCGCGGACCTCGGCGCGGGCGCAGTCACGGTCGGCGCGAATGCGACGATGGAGGTCGCCTCGGGCGTGAATACGTTCGACGGCGGTTTGACCCTCAATGACGGCGCGGCGCTCGCGTTCAACTTCACTGAGCGCGCGGTCACCCCGCAGATCGCCGTTGCCGAGGGCAAGACGCTGACGGTGGAAGGCGCGGTGAAGGTGAAGATTGCCACCGCGTGTGGCTGGCCGACAGGCGGCGAGAAGCTCCTTACCACTTGCGGCGGGTTCACGGCTGAGAATGTCTCCCTTGTCGCCGGTGCGCCGAAGTGGGTGCGCGGCCTTTCGGTCAACGGCGACGGCAACATCGTCCTCGACGTCAAGCCGATGGGTACGGTCATCATCTTCCGCTAAGGGTGCAGGATACAGAGAGAGACAATGAGAGCCATAGCCTTCGTCGTGGCAACGCTTGCGCTTGCCGCCGCCGCGACGGCAAATTCTGCGGTTCAGCTTCAGCGTGGAAAGCCCGACGGCTACAAAACTGTAGCTCGCGCGCAGTGGCTAGGCTCTGCCGGCAAGCTCGAAGAAGGACGCGCTTTCATTGCGGAGCTTAGGGTGCGGCCTCTCGAGGGGCGCACTGTCGAAGAGATTCAGGCTGTCGACATGGCTGAATTTGCATTGCTTCGCAGCAGCATTAAAACAGAGAAGAAGCGTTGCATCGAGTGCCTGAAGTCAGTTTACGATACAAATTGCACGAGCTTTTGGGGCTGGGCGGCGTACAGCTATCTGAAGGAACTCGGCGTGGATGTCCCCGCGCCTCCGAAAGACCCGCTGCGCGGACTCGGCGAGTTGGGCGACGGCGTCGTCAACCTGGAGCCGAGTCGGCTTGAACCCGATGCCGGAAGCCGGGCGTCGAATGTCGATTTGGCGAAGATCGTTCGACAGCCGACAGTCGACGGTCGGAAATTGAAGCCAGAAGACCTGAAGCCAGGGTCGCCCGTCCGGCGCGCGATCCTGCGCAAGCGCCTTGTCGAGACATGCACCGAGGCGAAGATAAACGAGATACTTGCCGCGAAGGGCGGGCGCAAGTTGTTTGCCCGTCTGTGGGACGACGATGCGACGCTCGAGGACTTTCTCCTTTCTGGCCCGCTGTTCGACGCTCCGCTTGCCCTTGAGACGCTGATGACGCTTTTCCTCAACGACGAGAAGGAGGGATGGTCCAAGACCGAAATGGGCCGCAGGGCGACGGTGGCCGTGGCGATAAACGCCCAAAAGGGCGACGACATGACGGGGACCGTGCGTCATTGGGCTGCCTTCCGGCGGCTTGGGATGTTGGACAGGTTTGTAAAGAGCGCGAAAGAGCGCGACTGCCGCCAGTGGCGCTATATCGTGAGACGGCCGGTCGACCCTGCGGACATTCTCTGGCTTAATACGGCGCGGAGCTATCCTGCGCGTTTAAAGCGAAATGTCGGGCTTCAGGGAGTTCCGTACAGAAAGAGAAACTGCTTCAACGTCAGCAAGTGGGCGAAGAACGACGAATATCTGCGCCCATGGCTCGCCTCCGGCTGGCCGCGCCAGTATCTGCGCTCGCGTGTCGGCGGAGTGTGTACCGAGCAGGCGAGGTGGGCGGCTCTCTTCTCGAATGCCCACGGGGTCATGTCGCAGCGCGCCGGTCAGCCCGGGCACTGCGCCTGGCTTTTGAACGAATCGGGCAGTAATTGGGCGATAGTCAACGGGATACGTCCGTATACACAGGGCGTGTTCAAGCTGTGGGGGTATGGATTCCAGTACATTCAGTCTGTCGAGCGGGCATTCGCCGACAGGACCGCGCACGACGAGTCGGAACTTCTGCTTTTCGCGGGGAGACTCCGCGAGGCGGCGATGCGCTGCCCCTACAACTATACGGCATGGCGGGCGTACACCGATTCTCTTAAAGAAAAAAGGGCCGGCATTGACGAGTGGCGCAAGTATCTCGGCGAACTTTTCGCCACCCAGCCGGACGGGCGGCTGGTTTCGTGGGATTTCGCGTGGGTGGCGATCGAGGCGATGGCTGCGAAGGGGATGGACGAAAAGTCGCTTGCGAAGGAGACG
>JAZSLQ010000022.1:0-10711 GCA_045535455.1 Kiritimatiellia bacterium
GGCCTCCGACTTCGGGGAGGGGCGGCGAGTTCCAGATCGCCCATTTGCAGCCGTCCGTCAAGGAGGTGCTCGACATCACCGGTTTTTCCAACATCCTCAACCTGATCTGAAACACACAAAGGAGACGTGAGCATGAGCGACATCAAGGAATCCATACACAAACTGGAGAGGACCATCCTCGAGGACGGCAAGGTAGATCGCGCCGAGGCGCAGATTCTCCTGGCGTTCGCCAAATCCCGCACGGCAGACAACGCCGAGATGGCGGAGTTCGCGAAGCTTCTCGAGGATGTGCTCGAAGACGGCGTCGTTACTGGGGAAGAGTCCATCCGCGTGGGGGCGTTCCTCAAGTGGCTGACGCGCGAGGTCGAATCGACCGAGCCGGAGACGACCTTGTTCGGCCGTCTCTTCAAGCTGAAGAGCAACCGGACGACCGTCAAGACCGAGGTCGTTGCGGGCGTCACCACGTTCATGACGATGGCGTACATCCTCGCCGTCAACCCTAACATCCTCTCGGCGGCGGGCATTCCGCGCGGCGGCGTGTTCGTGGCGACGGCGGTCGCTGCGGTCGTCGGTACGCTGCTCATGGCGTTCATGTCGAACTATCCGTTCGTCCTCGCGCCGGGGATGGGGCTCAATGCGTTTCTCACGTTCGGCGTCGTGCTGGGCATGGGCTACAGCTGGCAGTTCGCGCTGCTGGCGGTCTTCGTCGAAGGTCTTGTATTCCTTGCGCTCTCGCTCACGCCTGTGCGCGAGGGCATATTCAACGCGATACCGATTTCGCTCAAGAAGGCCGTTTCCGCAGGCATCGGCCTTTTCATCTGCTTTATCGCCCTCCAGACTTCCAAGGTGGTGGTGGATAGCGGCGCGACGCTTGTGGACTGCATCGACTTCGCCCAGGCGCCGTTCCATACGCAGGGCGTCTGCGCTCTGCTGGCTCTCGTCGGCACGATGCTGACGGGCGTGATGATGGCCAAGAACCTCAAGGGCGCGATCCTGCTCGGAATCGTCGCCACGTGGGCTCTCGGCATGGCCGCGCAGGCGGCCGGCGTCTATGTGCCGGATCCTGCCGCCGGCTACTTCTCGCTCTATCCGCGCTTTACCTTCGCTGGCATCGCAGACTCCTTCAGCGAGTTCGGCGCGACCGTCGGTGCGTTGTTCCGTCCCGCGGGCTGGACCCACAAGGTGGACGGCGAAGTCGTTTCGTCCGGCTGGGCGCTCGTGAGGTCGCTCGACTTCTTCGTCGTGATGTTCGCGTTCTTCTTCGTGGACCTCTTCGACACTCTCGGCACTCTTATCGGCGTTTCGCTCAAGGGCGGCTTCCTCGACAAGAACGGCAAGCTCCCGCGCATCTCCGGCGCGCTCTGTGCCGACGCGATAGCGACTTCGGTCGGCGCCGTCATGGGCACGTCCACGACGACGACCTACGTGGAGTCCGCTTCGGGCGTCGCGGCCGGCGGCAAGACCGGCCTCACCGCCGTCACTGCGGCGGTGCTTTTCGCGCTCTCGATCCTCTTCGCCCCGATCTTCCTCGCGGTTCCGGCGTTCGCGACCGCGCCCGCGCTCATCGTTGTCGGCTACCTCATGCTCTCGTCCGTAGCGGACATCGACTGGAAGGACGCCGGCGAAAGCGTTCCCGCGTTCGTCACGCTCGCGTGGATGCCGTTCACGTACTCCATATCGGATGGCATCATGTTTGGCGTGATATCCTACACGATCATCAACGCGCTTGCGAGCAACTTCAAGCGCATCCACTGGATCATGTACGTCCTGACGGCTGTGTTCGTAGCGAAGTACGCTGTAATGTAAACCCATGAAAAACCTCGAAAACTACGTAAAGGCGATCCCCGACTTCCCGAAGCCGGGCGTCCTGTTCCGCGACGTCACCGGCATACTGGAGTCTCCCGATGGCTTCCAGCTCGCCCTGGACATGACTGTCGGCATACTCGCCGCCGTCGAGTTTGACCTCGTCGCGGCGCCAGAGTCGCGCGGCTTCATCTTCGGCGCGGCGCTCGCCGACCGCTTCCGCACGGCCTTCGTGCCGATCAGAAAGCCGGGCAAGCTTCCGCGCGAGACGATCTCGGAAACGTACGAGCTCGAATACGGCACGGCGACCCTGCACATGCACACCGACGCCGTCAAGCCCGGTCAGAAGGTCGTGATCGTCGACGACCTCCTCGCGACCGGCGGCACGGCAAAGGCTGCAGCGAAGCTCGTAGAGCGGCTCGGCGGCTCCGTCGTCAAGATGATCTTCCCCATCGAGCTCGAGGGCTTCGGGGCGCGTGAGGGGCTTCTCAAGGGGTACGACGTGGCGACGCTCGTCAAATATCCCGGGAAATAGGCAAGGTTTCCTAAATTACGAATTCACACGGAGTACAACATGGCTGAAATCAGGAACGATGACAGGTGGATGATGTCGCAGCTTATCGTGGCTGCGGAGAAGTTCACGTTTTTGGACGGCAAGGCCGACATAGCCGAGACCCGCGCGCTGATCGCAATGGTCCATGCGTTTTCGGCCGGCGATCCCGACATGGCGGCTTTCGAGAAACTGCTGGTCGCGATTGCGGAAGACGGAATAGTGACTCCCGAGGAGTCGAAGTCGCTCTCGGCGGCCATCGCCGCCCTCCGCAGGAAGCTCCAGTCGGCGGACGCCGTCTATGACGCACGTACGCTCGGGCTCCCGAAGATGGGGCTTCTCGGCGTCCAGCACATGTTCGCGATGTTCGGTGCGACGATTCTCGTGCCGATCCTCACCGGTCTCTCGCCGAGCGCGACTCTCCTCTGGGCGGGCCTCGGCACACTCCTTTTCCACCTCGTCACGAAACGGATGGTGCCTGCGTTCCTCGGCTCGTCGTTCGCCTATCTTGCCGGATACTTTGCCCTCGCTGGCATGGCGGGGACAGCCGGGTTCGAGGACTGCGACAAGGCCAGGATGCTCCAGTATGCCTGCCTTGGCGTTGCCTCGTCCGCGCTTCTCTACTTCGTCGTCTCCGGATTCGTCAAGGCGTGTGGCGTAAAGACGGTGATGAAGTTCTTCCCGCCCGTCGTGACGGGGCCTATCATCATCGGCATCGGACTCGTCCTCGCGCCGGTTGCGATCAACAGCTGCACCGCGAGCTGGCCTGTCGCGCTCGTCGCAATCGCCGCGGTGATCGCGTTTTCGATCTTCGGGCGCGGAATGCTCAAGATCATCCCGATCCTGATGGGCGTCATTTTCTCGTATGTCGCCGCCGTCGTCTTCGGCAAGTTCGGCTGGTGCGACGCGATCGACTACTCCGGCGTCGCCTCCGCCGCGTGGATCGGGCTTCCGGTCAAGATGGAGAACACGGTGTTCCCTCTCCTCTCGAGTCCCGACTGGGGCAGGATCATGAGCGCGATTCTCATCGTCTTTCCGCTCGCGTTCGCGACTATCATGGAGCACGTTGGCGACGTCTCGGCGATTAGCTCGACGGTCAAGCGCAACTTCTTCGAGAACCCAGGGCTCCACCGCACGATGCTCGGAGACGGCCTGGGGACGTGCCTCGCCTCGATCTTCGGCGCGCCTGCAAACACGACGTACGGCGAGAACACGGGCGTCCTCTCGCTCTCCAAGGTCTACGATCCGCGCGTTATCCGCATTGCCGCTTGCCTCGCAATTCTCGTCTCGTTCTGCCCGAAGTTCTCGGCGTTCATCGGGACGATCCCGCCTGCGACGATCGGCGGCGTTTCGTTCATCCTTTACGGAATGATCTCCGCTGTTGGCGTCAGGAACCTCGTCGAGAGCCAGGTTGATTTGGGCAAGAGCCGCAACATGCTCATCGCGGCGCTAATCCTCGTCCTGACGCTCGGCATTTCGTTCTCGAAGGCCGGCGCCATCGCGTTCTCCATCGGCTCGCTCAAGATCTCGCTCTCCGGCCTCGCCGTTGGCGCGCTCATGGGCATCGTCATCAACGCAGTCCTTCCAGGCAAGGACTTCGCGTTCTCGGAGACGGCGCCGACGATCAAGGACGCAGACCGCTTCGGTGGCAAGAAGCCCGACGAGGCGTGATGGATCGATTTTAACCCAGAGGCGCGAAGTGCGCAGAGATTTGGACATCTATAACTAACTAACCAACTAACTAAAAAAAGGAACAGTCAAATGAAAAAACTGATGGTTGCGGCGATGGCGGCGGCAGTGTTCACGGCGTTTGCCGACGAGCCCAAGGCCGAGGCCGAAAAGCCGGCGACGGAGAACGCCTCGGAATCCGAGCAGGAAGAGGACGGTGCGCCGCTCTTCTGGGGCTTTGGCAGTACAGGAATCTACTCCGGCTACCAGCTCTACGGTTCGCTTCTCAACTCAGAGCCGACTTGGCAGACGTATGCCGAGGCCAACATGAACCTGCCGTGGGAGATTGGCTCCGTCGGCATCGGCCTTTGGTTCAACTCCGACCTCACCGACAAGCGCCGCGGACTGTACGGCAAGTGGTTCAACGAATACGACCCCAACATCCACTTCGACCACACGTTCTGGTTTGACGACGACAAGGTCTGGGGCCTCGCCTACCGCACCGAGGTGGTGTGGTACTGCTATCCCCAGCACCGCGGGCACAGTCCCGAAACGCAGTGGGCGATGGGCCGCCGCGGACACCGCCAGAGCAGCGTCTCCACGTTCACGACGATGGACTGGAACCACTACTTCGAACTCAAGAACCCGTATGTGACGCCCTACTTCAAGTGGGTCCACGAGTACCATGAGAACAAGGCCAACCTCTGGCTCGGCGGACTCAAGAAGACGGTCGGCATCACCGACGACATCTCAATCACCCCGACGTGGGAGCTCGTCTACCGCTCGCACCGCTACAACTGGTGCTTCCCGACCGCCGGCTGGACCGAGCTCAACGGCTCCGGCATGGCGTCCTCGCGCCTTGGCTTCGACGTGAACTGGCAGTTCGCCGAGCACTTCGGGCTCTTCGCCAAGGTCTATTGGTGCCACATCATCGACCACGACCTCCGCCATGCGTGCGAGTCTGGCTGCGGCAACGACTACGGCCAGTACAAGGATTTCGCCTGGGGCGGCGTCGGCGTCACCTGGAACTTCTAAAATGGCGTTTAACAACAAACACTATCTTTCGGCCGACGAATTCCTTCACGACTCGTGGCGTCTCGCCGCGAGAGTGAGGGATTCGGGCTGGAAGCCAGACGTCCTCATCGCGCTTTGGCGCGGTGGGGCTCCTGTTGGCGTTGCGGTGCACGAGTATTTTAAGGCCTCTGGCTGGAACGTCCGCCACATCCCGCTTAAGTGCGAGAGCTACACGGCCATAGGCGAGAACGCCGGTACCGTAAAGTTTTACCACGGCGACATTGTCTTTGGTATGCTTCGGAAGGGCGACAAGGTGCTTGTCGTGGACGATGTCTTTGACACTGGCAAGACCGCCAAGGCGGTGAAGGAGCAGATCGGCCCGACCGGTGCGGAGATGCGCCTTGCCTGCGTTTACTGGAAGCCCGGCAAGAACACGACCGACCTAAAGCCTGATTACTTCTGTCGCGACGTCGGGAACGAATGGATCGTCTTCCCGCACGAGATAGAAGGGCTCACCAGAGAAGAAATCGTGGTAAAGGATCCTCTCCTCGCCTCACTCCTCGGCTAATGCGGCTTTTGCGGGGTGTGCCTTTTGGCACACCCCTGCTAGGGCATCCGCTTCGCGGACTCGCTTCGCTCGGGGGATATGCTCGCGCGTCCGCGCTTTTTTCCTCGCGGCAGATTTGCCGCGCTCCGAGTTGGGTGGATTTGTGGTATAATGTCAAACATAGGAGTTGCATGTAGTATGCGGGATTCAAAGCACATAGAATCGATATGGGAACGGAGATGTAGCATATGACATTTCGGAGTATGGCAAAGCGATTCTTCCGCGTGGTGTTGATTGCGCTTGCATGCTTTCTTGCCCTGAATGTCATGATGTGGTCACTATATTTCGGGGTGAGGTTGGCCACTGCATCTTATTCGATAGATTGGGTGGTTTTGGAGAAGGTAGACTACGTGGCCAGTAGGAATTCCTGGTGCCCGCACGGTTTGGAGGAATGCCGGCATTTTGTCCATTTGAAAGATGGCAGAAAACTTGCGATTGTGTTTGATCGGTGGGGGTACCATAAGTCAAGGCGTGATCGGTATATGCTTGAGATATGGGGTGGTGCAGACCTTGCGTTGCTTGATGAATCCGTGCGGGTCAATGTTTCCGGCAGAGAGGAAACTGACATGCGAATTGAATTGCATCGGGATTCTAGGTGTCCTTCCGAGTCGGGTGTGCGGTGGCTCGCCGTCTTTCCAAATGAGCTGACTCCACGAAAGGAGGGCGAGTCTCTGGAGATTCGGTTCAGCGTTCGCGGTGCAGACAGTTTTTCGGAGATAAATGAAATCAAACTGGAGTTTCGCTCGTTTTCGGTTTGCCACTATTTCAATATCTTCACCGACATTACATGAGGATATGAGGAAAGTGTAGGAAAGCGACAAAATGAGTGATAAAAAGAGCAACGCCAATGGGGTGTATCCCCAAGAAGCTGTGAAATCAGACATCGTCAAGAATGAGGAGTTCATCGGCGAACACCTCGAGACGCTGCGGGAGTTCGCTGAGCGAGGCGATGTCAGCGTCATGTACCTGCTGGGCTGCTACTACGATGGCGGGTTCTGCGAAGGAGGCGGCAACGACCCGGATGAAGCGGTCAAGTGGTACAAAAAGGCGTCTCGTCTGGGGTTCGCTTCGGCGATGAACAATCTTGGCGCAATGTACCTGCGCGGACACGACGTCCGAAAGAGCGCGGCCAAGGCTTCGAAATGGTTCAGAAAGGCCGCCGAGCTCGGGAATGTCGTCGCGCAGAAGAACCTTGCCGAGATGTATAGATGCGGAGACGGCGTCAGAGTCGACTCGGCCGAGGCAGCGAAGTGGTACAGAAAGGCGGCCGAGCAGGGCGATGCCGAAGCGCAGGGCATTCTCGGAGTGATGTACTACTATGGCGAAGGTGTCCGAAAGAACGTGGCTGCGGCGGTTAAATGGTATCGCAAGGCCGCGGAACAGGGCGACTGCGGCGCGCAGAACAATCTTGGTGTGTGCTACGACAAAGGCACAGGAGTCGCGCAAGACCGGGCTGTGGCCCTGAAGTGGTACAGGAAGGCCGCGAGACATGGGAATGCATGCGCGCAGACCAACATCGGCGAGATGTATGAGACAGGTAGGGGCGTTGTGAAGAGCGCCGTTCGAGCGGCGAAGTGGTACGAGAAGGCGGCAGCGCAGGGCTATGCCGGAGCCCAGTGCGACCTTGGCGAGCTTTATGCCAGCGGCAATGGAGTCGCAAAGGACTTGCATGCGGCGGAAATGTGGTATCGCAAGGCCGCCGAGCAGGGATACGCAGACGCGCAGTACAAGCTCGCCTATATGTATGATTTCGGGCTTGGCGTGAGGGCCAGCGTAGCTGAGGCTACGAAATGGCTGAGGCGAGCTGCGGAGCAGGGACATGCCGAAGCGAGGAGGACGCTTGCTTCAAGCATATGAGGACGGACTCCGCAAAACAGGTGAACAGGCAAGGTGGTGGCGCTGGGAATGTTGTTTGGCCACAAAGAACAGGAGAAGACAGGAGAATTGCGACGATGGTAGAGCGGATTTGCCCGCCGGGAACATGTCTAGACAACCCCCAACGGGAATGGAAGAATGGTATAATATCGGAAAATGCAAAGCAATTCAAAACAGCGGGCGATAAGCGATGTTCTCCGGCAGGAAATAGTCGATGGGAAGTTTTCTGAGACACGGCGGCTTCCAAGCGAGCATCAGCTGATGCGCAGGTTCTCGGTTGCGCGGGAAACCATTCGCGGAGCCATCAAGGAGTTGATTGACCGCAAGCTTGTCGATCGCAAGAAAGGTTTGGGCTCGTTCCTTGCGGACCGTGCAACGAGCTGTGCGACCGAGCGCTTTGGCGTAATCGTGCCGGACGCCTACCACTCGTTCTACCAGAAGATATGCCGAGGCATAGAGGATGAGGCGAGGGTAAAAGGATGGTCTGTCTTTTCCGCTGCGATAGGGGGCGGCGATCCCCGTGAACGAGCCATCAAGGCGGTTGAATTCGCAGAAGTCTGCCGCGACCAGAAGGTCGGCGGAGTCTTCTTCCAGCCGCTTCAGTTTCTCGATGACGACGAGCGATTCAACCGCGCGCTGCTGCGGATTCTCGGCGAAGCCAACATTCCAGTCGTGCTTCTCGACAGCGACTTCACCGAGGCGCCGATGCGAAGCGGCTATGATCTCGTCGGCATCGACAACTGCGAGGCCGGCTGCCTGCTTGGACAGCACATGGTCGAGCGCGGAGCGAAAAAGATCGTCTACTTCTCCAACCGCAATCCGTCGCGGACGTCGCTTCGCCGCGGCGAAGGCGTCTGGATGGCGGCGCAGAAGGCCGGACTCAAGTGGACTCGCGAGAACACGATATTTGCCAACCCTCGCGACCCTAAGACGATTAGAAAACACTTCGGCGGCGCGTCGCGTCCTGACGCCGTTGTATGCGTCAACGACCTTATCGCGCGCTGGCTCTGCGATTCGCTCCATGAAGCGGGACTGTCTGTGCCGGACGACGTAATGGTCGCCGGAGTGAACGGCGACGAGGATTCGGAGTGCTCCATCCCCCCGCTTACCACGGCCGCACAGCCTTGCTACGAAATCGGGCAGATCGCCGTGAAGATGATGCTTGACCGAATCGCCGACCCCAGCCTCGCGCCGCGCGGCGTGTATCTTTCAACGAGGCTCATTGAACGCGAGTCGACAATGCGCAGTGCGGCTGGCAGCTGCAAGTCGAGAAAAGGCAGGAAAGGAAAATGACAGTGGTGAAATTGATTTCAGCTTTTGCAACGGTTGCTGTTTCGTCGGTCGCGCTATGCGCCGAGATAGACCTTGGCGGAGAGTGGCGGCTTGAGGGCGTCGACCAGTCAGGCGCCCCTGTGCGCTGTGCGGCGAAAGTCCCCGGCGACGTTCATTCTGCGCTTCTCAAGGCGGGCGTGATGCCAGATGTCTACTACGCGCGCAACGAGGAGAAGACGCTTTGGGTAGCGCGGCAAGACTGGACGTTCTCGCGCGAGTTCGAGGTGGACTCCGCATTGCTTGCGCATCGCGAAATCGTGCTGCGCCTCGAAGACTGCGATACTTTCTGCTCGATAACCGTCAACGGACGCGAGGTAGGCAGGACGGCAGACCGGTTCCAGCGCTACACGTTCGACGTCAAGCCGTTCCTCAAGGAAGGCAAGAACGCCATCGCCGCGCATTTCGAAAGCCCCGTTCGCAAGGCGGACGAACTTCGCGCGAAAATCGGCCGCGCATATCCAATGAGCAATGCGCCGTGGGCGAAGAACCAGGCGCTTATCCGCAAGCCGGCGTTCAGCGCAGGGTGGGACTGGGGTCCGGAACTCGAGACGATGGGTTTCTGCGGCAAGGTCGCGCTGATCGCGTCGGACGCTCCGCGCATCGACTACGTGTACACCGACCAGCGCTTTACGGACGACATGTCGCACTGCACACTCGCTGTTTTCGCTGACTTGAGCGACGGGACGTGCGTCACGAACGTGGTGGAGATCGACAATCCTCCGCTCTGGTGGCCGAACGGCGTGGGCGAGCAGCGCTTCTACACCTTCACGGTCGACGTGAACGGAGAGAAGGTGACGCGCCGCATCGGGCTTAGGAAGATCGAGGTGCTGAACGAGCGCAGCGTTTCCAAGGACGGCAAGGACGAGCTTTCCCTCGTCTTCCGCGTGAACAACCGCCGCCTCTTCATGAAGGGTGCGAACTGGATTCCGTGCGACGCGTACGAGAGTCGCCAGACGCCGGACAAGTACCGCGACTTGCTTGCCTCCGCGCGAGACGCGAACATGAACATGATACGCGTCTGGGGTGGTGGACAGTACGAACGCGACTGCTTCTACGACATTTGCGACGAACTTGGCATCCTCGTTTGGCACGACATGATGTGCTCTTGCGCAGTCTATCCGGGAGACGACTGGTTCCTTGACGAGATACGCGCTGAGCTTGCGCATCAGCTTAGGCGGCTTCGCGACCACGCGTCCATCGCGATGTGGTGCGGCGACAACGAGTGCCTCGGCGCGATCAAGTGGTTCAAGGAGACGAGAAACGACCAGGACTTCTACCGCGAGCAGTGGATAAGGCGCTCAAAAATGCAGGGCGAGATGGTCGCGAAATACGACCCTGGCCGTGCCTACTGGCCAAGTTCTCCGTGCTGCGGTCCTGGCGACTTCGGCGACGGATGGAAGGACGACTCCAAGGGCGACATGCACAACTGGAACGTCTGGCACGATAACAAGCCGTTCGAGGACTACTACAACTACACTCCGCGCTTTTGCAGCGAGTTCGGCTACCAGAGCTTTCCGTCGATGGAGGTGGCCTCGACGTTCGCGTCCGTCGAGCAGATACTCTCGCGCGGCCCGGACTACGAGTGGCACCAGAAGAACCCTGGCGGGAACCGGCGCATACGCGAGTCGCTCGTGCGCTACTTCCCCGCGCCGAAGGACGCGCCGAGCGAGATGCTGCTGTCGCAGTTCCAGCACGGCATGGCGATGAAGATGGCGTGCGAAGGGTGGCGCGCGCAGCGTCCGCGCTGCATGGGCACGCTCTTCTGGCAGCTGAACGACGACTGGCCAGTCGCGTCGTGGAGCTCGATAGAATACGGCGGAAAGTGGAAGAGCGTCCAGCACATGGCGCGGCGGTTCTTCGCC
>JAZSLQ010000025.1:0-13099 GCA_045535455.1 Kiritimatiellia bacterium
CTACGATCCGCCTTGCCTCTCCAAGGACGAGATCGAGCGGATGCGCAAGGACGCCGAGGCCCACGCCGCCGAGGACGAGAAGCGCCACGCCGAGGTCGAGGAGCGCAACAAGGCCGACGGCCTCGCGTTCCAGGTCGAGAAGACGCTGAAGGACGCAGGCGACAAGATCGCCGCCGACAAGAAGGCGCCTGTCGAGGCCGCGCTCAAGGATCTCAAGGACGCTCTCGCGAAGCAGCCGCCCGCACCGATCGACGAGATCAAGTCGAAGCAGGAGGCGCTCATGAAGGCAATGGAGCCCGTCGCGCAGGAGATGTACTCGAGCGCACAGGCTGCGCCTGGTGCGCAGGGAACGGGGAACGGGGAACAGGGAACGGGTTCCGCCTCGGACCAGCCCAAGAAGGAGAAGGGCGGCGACGATGTCGTCGACGCAGATTTCACGATGAAATAATTTTGGAAAGAAAGGAAAACAACAAATGAACATCAGACCACTGGGTGATCGCGTTCTCGTAGAACCGATCGAGGAAAAGGAACAGACCGTCGGCGGGATATACATCCCCGACTCCGCGAAGGAAAAGCCCATGCAGGGCAAGGTCATCGCCGTCGGCAAGAAGCTCGACAAGGACGGCAAGGAGATCAAGTTCGACGTCAAGAAGGGCGACACCGTTCTGCTCCCGAAGTACGGCGGCACCGAAGTCAAGCTCGACGGCAAGAAGCTGCAGCTCGTCCGCGAAGAGGACCTGCTCGGAGTGATTGAGAAGTAAGACAACGGACGGGGGAGACCCGTCTCCCCCGCACCCCCACAAAAGGAATTGGAGAAATCATTATGGCTAAGCAAATCAAGTTCGACGCCGAAGCGCGTCAGAAAATCCTCGCAGGCGTCGAGAAGCTCTCGAACGCCGTCACCTCGACCCTCGGCCCGTCCGGCCGCAACGTCATTCTCGACAAGAAGTTCGGCTCGCCGCAGATCACCAAGGACGGCGTGACTGTCGCCAAGGAGATCGAGCTTCCCGATCCCTTCGAGAACATGGGCGCCCAGATGGTGAAGGAAGTCGCCTCGAAGACGAACGACGTCGCAGGCGACGGCACGACGACGGCGACGCTGCTCGCCGAGTCGATCTACCGCGAAGGGCTCAAGAACCTCACCGCCGGCGCAAACGCGATGGCGCTGAAGCGCGGCATCGACAAGGCGACTGCCGCCGTCGTCGACGCGATCGCCAAGCAGTCGAAGAAGGTCAAGACCGCCGACGAGATCGCGCAGGTCGCGACGCTTTCCGCCAACGGCGACGAGGAGATCGGCAAGATGATCTCCGAGGCGATGGACAAGGTCGGCAAGGAAGGCACGATCACCGTTGAAGAGGCGAAGACCCTCGAAAGCTCTCTCGATGTCGTCGAGGGCATGCAGTTCGACAAGGGCTACCTCTCGCCCTATTTCGTGACGAACCCCGATGCGATGGAGTGCGAGCTCGAGGATCCGTTCATCCTCCTCTTCGAGAAGAAGATCTCGGGCCTTCAGGACATGCTTCCGCTCCTCCAGCAGGTCGCGAAGTCCGGCCGTCCGCTCATGATCATCGCAGAGGACGTCGAGGGCGAGGCGCTCGCGACGCTCGTCGTGAACAAGCTGCGCGGAACGTTCCAGGTCTGCGCCGTCAAGGCGCCGGGATTCGGCGACCGCAGGAAGGCGATTCTCGAGGACATCGCGATCCTCACCGGCGGCAAGCTCATCAGCGAGGACATCGGCATCAAGCTCGAGAACGTCACGATCGACATGCTCGGCCGCGCCAAGAAGGTCGTTGTCGACAAGGACAACACGACGGTCGTCGAGGGTCTCGGCAAGTCCGCCGACATCAAGGCCCGCGTCGAGCAGCTCAAGCGCCAGATCGAGGAGACCACGTCCGACTACGACCGCGAGAAGCTCCAGGAGCGTCTTGCCAAGCTCGCCGGCGGCGTTGCGCTCATCAAGGTCGGCGCCGCGACCGAGGCCGCGATGAAGGAGAAGAAGGACCGCGTCGACGATGCTCTCCACGCGACCCGCGCGGCAGTCGAGGAAGGCATCGTCGCCGGTGGCGGCGTTGCGTACCTCCGCGCCCAGAAGGCGATCGAGGCGCTCAAGCTCGAAGGCGACGAGGCCGTTGGCGCGAGCATCATCGCCCGTGCGATCGAGGCGCCTCTCAGGAAGCTTGTCAACAACGCGGGCCAGGAGGCCGCGCTCGTCATCGCCAACGTCAAGAAGGCGACTGGCACGAACGGCTACAACGTCCGCACTGGCGAGTACGCCGACATGCTCAAGGCGGGCATCGTCGATCCGGCGAAGGTCACGCGCTCGGCGCTGCAGAACGCCGCGTCCATCGCGGGGCTCCTGCTCACGACCGACTGCATGGTCACCGACATCCCTGAGAAGAAGGATTCCTGCGGCTGCGGCGGCCATGGCGCGCCCGGCGGCATGGACGGCATGATGTAATGCCTGCCTTACGAGGCAAAAAAGGGGCGCATCCGCACAGGGTGCGCCTTCTTTTTTAATGCTGCTTTTTCGCTGGATATCGCAATTTTCTATCACTTAGGGGCCATTTCCTACAAAATTGTAGGAATTTTGTAGGAAATTTGTAGGAAATCTTTTTTAGAATCATCGCGTTGCTCCACCAAAAAGGGAAAACGCGATGAAGAAAAGCAGTTTAAAATATGGTGTTTTCGCAGCTTGCGCTGTGGTTGCGGAAATGTGTTTTGCGGCCATTGACATTGGTGTAATGCCGCATTGGGTCTATGCAGACACGGAGGTCTCGACAAATTTCCCTCTCCGTCTCGCAAGAAATCCTGCGGAGGATCTTAAGTTCTCGCTTGAGTTTCTGAGTTGCGAAAGCAACAACGTCGAGGTTGCGTTTGGCCTTGACGCGAATACCAACGGCGTCCTTGACATTTCCGAGCGAGGGCTTTCCGTCGGGTGGGATTGCGGCGAGTGGTTCATCCGCAGTCTCGGCGAAGAGCCGTTTCTCTGCGATGCAGCGACGACAAACGAGGAGAAGCGGCTTGACTTCGCCATGCACGTATCTGGATTCCGTGCGAAAAGATTTGCCGCCACGGAAAACGACGTCCCGCTTGAATGGGAAATGGAAGGGGTTCTCCCCGCGTGGATGTTCGACCCCAGCTGGAACATGGTGCGCCTTGTGGTGCGTGGCGCGGAGGGCTCGTGCGACTCTTTCCGCGCGGCGGTGACTATCGATGCAATGAAGATACGCATTCGCTGAAGGAGGTGTGGCATGTTTTCTAACTTCCTGATGTACGTGTGTCTTGCCGGAATCGCCGTTTCTATCCCGGTATGCATTGCGCTGTGGCTCAATCAGCTTGATGTCCATCCGCTTGCACGGCTCCTCGCCGGCTTCCGCCGGCTGCCGTGGCCGGGACGCATCGTCGTCGTGCTTTTTGCCGCGCAGATGATCTTGTTCGGTTCCGTTAAGAATCCTACAAACAACTTGCTTGGCATCGTGCGGCCTTTTCAGGACCAGTCCTTCGTCAGCGGCTTTACCGAGGACGAGATATCAGTCGGCTATGTCCTCTGGCGCGTCGGCACAAACGAGTCGTGGACGGTGGAAACGCCTGCCGGTGCGCATGAAGTCGCTGAATGGCAGAAGCGCGGCGCGGCAGACGACTGGATTGCCATCGCGCGGTCGGACATTCCGTTTGCGGAGGAAGACGATCGCGCCTACATGACGTCTTCTGGCGACATCGCCGTCGGAGATGTGCTGTTCTCGTCGATTGGAACGCAGATGTCGATTGTCCCGGCGGACAATTGCTTCATGTTGCCAGAGGGGACTTCGCTCTCGTGGAGAATGTCGACGGCTTGGGAGTCGTTTGCCTGTGCGTGGATAAA
This sequence comes from Kiritimatiellia bacterium, assembly GCA_045535455.1. Taxonomy (GTDB): domain Bacteria; phylum Verrucomicrobiota; class Kiritimatiellia; order RFP12; family UBA1067; genus UBA1067. The sequence goes on from JAZSLQ010000025.1 coordinate 3,863, forward strand.
CGCTCTCTTCGGCCGCTCGACCAACACGCCTGTTTCCGTCGCGGCAGAACTGTCGCGCGGTGGCGACGTGTCGTTTCGGTACGACTTCTCGCGTATCGGCGATTGCGCCGGCAACTGCACGGCATCGGTCTCTCGCTGCGGACGCACTGTCTCTGTCGGGCTTTCGCCCAACGTTACGTCCGTTTCGTTCTATCGGTTGCGGCCTGACGACTTGACATGCCCCGACCGCGATGGCGACGGACTTTCCTCATGGGATGAAATCAACGTCTACCACACGGACCCTGGTCTCGCCGATTCTGACGGTGACGGAATATTCGACGGAGACGAAGTATCTGGCGGAACCGATCCGAATGTGCGCAGCGTTCCTAACGGCGAGATACTCGATCGCGTGGCCGGATCGGCGACGAACGAGGTGTATCAGACTGAGGTCGAAACTGCGGCGAAATCTCTTTCCGCAATAAAGCTGTGGGACGGTTTCGCGGCAGAGTGGGATTTCGGCGAAACGAATCTTGTGTATGAGCGGACTCTCGACGTCAATGCGATGAACGGCTGGCGTCATTTCTTCCTCTCGTCGCTTCCTGACGCCGCTGGCGACTGGCTTCTTCGCGGCTTGACACTTGAATGGGATGATGGCTGCGGCTCTTCTGGCACGGCGTCTCTATCGCAGGTTGGCGACACGCTTTACCTTCCGCTGACCAACGGCGCCAGTTCCGTCACGATACGGCTTCGCGCCAACGAGACGAGCATAATGTCGGCAACTCCGGTTTATCTCCTCTCGTACGCCCCGGTAGTCGACTTCTCTGGATGCACTTCAATATGCGATCCAACAAACGGCACAGAATTGGCCCTCGTCGCAACTCGAGACGCGGCAAATCCCATACGCGTGACATTCGACAGGTCTGCGCGTCCGTCGTCTGCGCCCCTTTACGAAGCCGAAACGAATCTTCCGGGACTTGAGGACATAGAGACAGCCTCTGGCGGCAAGCTGCGCTTTGCGGGTAACAGCTCTGGCGGCACGCTTGAAATCCTGAAAACAGGCGAGTGCTATCTGCCGCAGACCTGGCCAAGCTCCGGGGCTCCGGCGCCAGGGCTCATGAGGGGCGGTAGCCGTGGAAGAAAGCTCATCGCGCTCGATCCTTCGGTGTTCTTTGGCACGCGCCGCGAAAGTTCTGTGGTAGGGCTTGCCTACGACTCGCACGCCGAGGTTTATGCCGTAACCAACAGATATCCGGTAGACAGCAGGTGCCTGTGGAGAAACTGGTTCATGTCGGCCGACGGGGGCGTGTCGTTTGAAAGCGATCCTGTCGTGACTTCCGGCGCGGACGAGCTGGAATACGTCACCACGTCCTGCACAGAGACGGATGATTCGGCGACGGGCTTTGTGAGAGTGTTTGGGCAGATGGTGTGGGCTGGCACTGCGCTTCGCCAGATGCTTGGACTTGATGACGGCTTGATTTTCTCGGATGCCGAACTTCTTACTGAGCTTGGCGAATGCGAGACATGCGAGGACGATTGTGCCGACGGGCAGTGCGATTCTGCCGACGGGGCGGAGCTCGGCTCGGTCAAGTTCCGCGTCTCGCTTGGCTCGCCGCGCCTCGGGCAGCACAGCGGCTTCGTCTATTTCAGATCCGACGCGCCGGTATTGGTGTCGCCCAGTTGCTTCAGCTTTCTGGCGAGAAGCGACGCGCAGGTGTCGGTCGCTACGAACGGCACATCCGTGACATACTCCTGCTTGGACGACCGAGGGCGCGACGTGACAGTGGAGCCGATGCCTAACGGCGCTCGCGTAGTCGCGCGAACGCATGCCACGGGCGCCCTTGAGTACACATGGGAGCTTGTAAATGAAAATGGCGCTGCCTCGCAGATACGCATTCGCCAGATAAGCCGCATAGGAAACGTGATGAGAGACGAGACGTACGGCTTTAACGAAGGCGAGTGGTCTTCGACAGATCATATCTCTGGCGTCGTCGAGACGCTTTCACGGTCTGACGGATTGAACGATCCGCAGGACGGTCGCCTTGTCGAGACGAGGACGGTCTCAAGTGCCGCTGGCGGTCTCGTAAGTTCCACGGTCGTGGAGTCGTCGAGAATCGGAATAGGCGTCAACGCGGTGCTGCGCCAGACGTATTGGTGCGAGACGTCTGCAAGGCGCTCCATCTGGCGGCGTGCCGAATATTGGGATGACGCGGCGCATTCGGCGCGGCATGGCAAGGTCAGGCTCCTTTACGGCAACAGTCTTTCGTGGTCTTACCACGACTATGACGAAAACGGGTTCGAGACATTGATCGTCGAACAGCGCAACGGTTCGCCCCGGCCGCAGGCATTCCCGACGGTCTCGGGCAACGGCCTTTCCGAAGCGGGCGGCCTGGGCGACGCATTGGCGACGGTTCGCAGCTACGAGCCGTTTGACGGCGACGATGGGGAAGTCGAGGATGCCGGTAAGCCGCGCTGCGAGACGCGCTATGTAGTTCGCGGTGGCGCGGCGGTCTGCATAGGGCGCACCTGGCACCGCTACACGCATGTGATGCACAATGGTATGCCAGCGATCAAGCACGAGACATGGCGTGCCGCAGGGCCAACCTCGGTTAGAAACGATGCGTCCAACGCCTATTCCTGGGTCACGACCTTCAGCGAGACGGCACAGGGGGTTCCCCTTGTCCTTCGCGGAAGCGTCGCAGAGAGCCAGGACGAGAACGGAATGCTTTGCAGCCACGATTTCACCGTCGCGGACGGAAGGGTAGTGGACGATGCGCATACTTCCTTTGGCGGCGTGGCTCTTCCTCTCTACAACCGAACGGTGCGTGACACGGCGTTTGGCAATGTGCTGAGCGAAGCGGAGTGCCTTGAGGACGGAGATGTGCTTGTCGGCGAGACGGTCTCGACATACGACGAGAAGAACCGTTTGCGCTCAAAGACCTTCCTCGACGGCACGTCGCTCACCAACGCATATTCCTGCTGTCGGCTCCTTTGGTCTGAGGATCGTAATGGTCGAAGGTCGCTCCGGTCTGCTGTCACTGGACAGGATCGGCTCTACTACGCCGAGGAGAACGTATGGCTGCGCGACATTTCTACGAATGGACTTCACCGCGTGACGCAGCACTTCATGGACGGCCTTGGGCGCGAGACAAACACTGTCATCTACGTAGCGGAGACATCTGGCGAGGCAACGAACAAAACGGCGTCGGCTGGGCGTATCGTCAGCCAGACGACATCGGCATATCCCTACGGCAGTTCCGACTACATGGTGTCGGTTGACGAGCGCGGCAAGAGGACTGTCGTCGAGATGTCCGACTATGAAGACAGGACGACGACTCTTGAGCGCGTGTATGACGGCGACGCGCAGCCGCCCGTCCTGGAAACAGTCACGACGCGCGTGCGCGGCGGCCCGCCGGTCGTGGAGCGCCGCTGGGATGGGAAGTGGACGCGCGAATTTGCAAAAGAAGACTACGGTGCGGACGGATGCGCGGTCAGGTACGAGATCTCCGAGTCCTCCGACTGCGGCGTAGTGACCAACAGGATCGTCCACTCCGACTTCCTCGGACGAACGGTTCTCGTAGAGACGCCGCTTGGCAACACGGCGACGACATACATCGGCTCCAGCGGACGCGTCGGCGCGACTGTGTTCTCGGCAGACGGCGTCTCCCGCACGACAACCGCAAGCTACAACGCATTTGGCGAGCGCATCGGCGGCGTCTGCGATGGCGTGACGACAACGAGGGATTCTGAATATTGCGTTGACGGCACTGGCGTCTGGTGGCGTGTCGAAAGGAACGTCGTCTTCGGCAGCGTCACCAATTCCGTCTCCGAGACGCGCACCCGCCTTACGGGGCTTGGCGAAGACGGCCTTGTCTCCCATGTCGTCTCCCTGTCTTCGTCGGGAATAGTCGACGATGTGCGCGAGTTCGCGGGCGCGGAGCCGGGGGTGCGCGTGACGGTTATAAGCAATTCCGTCTACGGCGTCAGTTCGCGAACGACGCTCGGAGGCCTTTCGACGGAAACCTCGGGGGCTGACGGAACGCGGTTCTTCTCCTACGACGCGCTTGGGCGCAATGTCCTCGTTTCGAGGGGCGACGCGCAGGTCGTGAGTGCGTATGAATACGGCGCGTCCGGCGACCTCGTGGCGGAGCATACATACACGAACGCCGACTCCTTTGCGACTGAGCGTTATGGATACGATGCCTTTGGTCGCCGCGTTTTATCGGTTGACGCGCTTGGTGGCGCTGTCACGACGCGCTACGACGCCGTGGGGAACGTCATCGAGCGCTCTGGCGCGACGCAGCCCGCAAGATTCACATACGACACCGCCGGACGGCGCACATCACTGTCGACTACAAGAGATGGTATAATATGGGATGTGACAACTTGGAGCTATGATCCGCACACTGGCAAGTTGCTTGCAAAGCGCTATGCCGACGACTTCCAGGCGACATACTCGTACGCCGGTGACGGAGCCGTTCTCCAGGAGGTGAATCCCTCCGGCTCCTGGTCGAGTTCTTCCTACGACGCGTCGCGCCGTCTCGTAGGCGTGTCGTCAAGCGACGGCAAGGGAGACGCCGCTTTCGGCTATGACGAGTTCGGACGCATGTCTTCGGCGTCAAACTCGGCTGCGGCCTACGCCTACATCAGAAACAACGGAGGAGTCGCCACAGGCGAAACTGCGACTGTCGGCACAAATGTATTCGCCTACGCCCGTGCAGTCGACGAGTTTGGCAGGGTGTGCGGGCGAGGAATCCCCGGCGCACGCTGGCAGACTATTTCGTACGACGGACGCGGAAGGGTCGCATCGCTTTCAAATGACGTGGCGTTGATTGTCTATTCGTATTCCGAGGACGGACAGGACGAGGGGTATGTCACGACGCTTTCCGGCGGTGCCGTCGTGAGACGCCAGGTTGTGCGCGACGCTTTCCGCCGCAACATTGTCGTTGCAGTCACTAACTTCGTCAACGGCATTGCCGTCGAGGGCTTCGACTACTCGCGCGATGCAGCGGGAAGAATCGTCGGATGCAACGACAGCGTCTTTGCCCACGACTCGCTTGGCCGGACAGTTGCCGCCGAGATCTGCGAGAGCGGAAGCCCCGCAGCATCGTTTGCCTACTCCTACGACAATGCGGGCAACTTCGTTTCGCTCGCGCAGGGCACTAACGTCTATGCATGCGCTGCGAATGCCCTTAATCAATGCGTCTCGTTCGGCGGCGAAACGGTCGTGACGGACTCCGACGGTTGCATTGCCGAGTTTAACGAACTCTCCTTCGGCTACGACTCCGCGCTTCGTCTTGACTCTGTCTCGACTACAAATGGGCAGCTCGCCGCCTTCGCGCATGATGCGTTTGGTCGCCGCGTAGTCAGGACATCTGGCGAATTGACGTCTTTCTTCTTCTACGACGGATGGAGCCTCGTGCGCGAGTTGCGGATGGCTGGCGGCGAGAATGTCGGTGTCGACGAATACTTCTGGGGGCGCGACGTCTCCTCCTCCCTCGATGGGGCGGGCGGCGTAGGCGGCCTCGTGTGTCTCGTCCGCGATGGCGCGGCGTATGTGCCGCTCTACGACGCGAACGGAAACATAACCGCATACGTCGATGCGTCAGGCTCGCTTGTCGCTCGCTACGTTTACGATTGCTTCGGCAACGTGGTTTCGTCCTCTGGCGAACAGGCGGGGGACTTCCGATTCGGGTTCTCGACGAAGTACAAAGACGAGGCGACCGGGCTTCTGCTCTACGAGTACAGGTGTTATTCGCCTGCGCTCGGCCGCTGGATGACGCGCGATCCGATTGGGGAGGAAGGCGGCATCAACTTGTATGCGTTCTGCGAAAACGACCCGCTCGACAGCTGCGACTACCTGGGGCTCTCAATGTATCCCCTCAACATGCTGCCAGATCCAAGGACGTGCTGGTTTGCGTTTTCCGTGCTGTATTTCAGGGGGAAAATGGAGTGGAATTTTGCAGCAACGCTTCTTGAAGAGTCAGTGTTGGGGATTGATCATACATATCCGGTGATATTCAGGGAGGGCGGCAAAATTGGAAATGCCGTCATCGCGGAAATTCGTGAATCCGCCGAATACAAGAAAGATTTGCGTCGCCTGATAAAATCGCTGCCAGCCGGGATGAGCAGCGTCAACGAATCGGCGTCAATAGAGTTCCTTACTGGAGATCTTTTCGCCGCCGCGCATCAGGTGGAAATATCGTATGACGGCTATGTTTGCAGGCCCATTCGTGGCGCTGATCGCGTCGCCCTCAACGTTACTGTGTCGGATACATACGATTTTGAGTGGTGGGGGCTTTCGCACATTAGCGCAGATGACATGGCCAAGTCGTTAGGTGTTGTCGCTGGAGTTGACGTTGCATGTCTTTCCCAGTATCTGGGTTTCATAAAGCCTTTTAAGTGGGAGGTCCATTTCAAGGAGAGCGGGAGGTGGAAACGATGAAGATCAAGCGCTTGGTATCGTCCTTTGTTGAATTGCTGATACGACGTCCGTGGCTTCCTGCGGCGGCGTTTCTTGCGCCGCTGCTGCTGGCGCTTGTATCAGGGGTTCTGCTTCTTGCGAACGTCAGTGATTCGCCTTATCGTTTTCTGCCGGAATTCCCCGACGAGCTGATCGTGGCACTTAGCAACACGGGCGGGTGGCTTGCCGTTTTTATTGCCCCTGGCTTTGCGGTGGAGATGTTTGTCCTGCCTGTTGTTTTGCTGTTCTTTAGATTCGCGCGCCCGGCAGGCAGACGGATGCTTGCTGCTTCGATTTGCGCACTGCCAATCGGCTTCGTGCTTTACGTTGTGATTCTCGTCCTTATTCTCCTTGCCGACATTGGGCATACAGAGATCGCGCGTGAGAATATTGAGCGGAAGAAAGAGGCGGAGCGCTTAGGGAAGAAAACATACGAGAGAAAGAAGATTCCCCATCTGCGTCGGATGATGTGGACGTTCGCCAACGGCCACTACAGAATATCTCGTGAGGGCGGCGATAAGGGACCAGAATACTACCAGCTCGCCGACGAATGGGCGAATTACGACTTTTGGTCGCATCGTTTTGATGGCCGCGTCTTGTTGGATGACGTGGCGCGCTGGGATGAAGGCAAGGACAGGCTGTATTTAGAGACGCTTAAGGGCAAGCGCTATGAGCTGGAGTTTGCGACGGGAAAGCTCATAGAGCGAAAGACAGGGAAAAAAGAGGAGGCGGGGAAATGAAGGTTCTTGTGATAGAGGACGACAAGATGTCGGCTGAGCACGCTGCCGCAGCCGTTGGAGTGTGCGGTTTTCAATGCGACTTCGCCCGCAACGGGAGAGAAGGGCTGGGGCTGTTGTCGAAGGGCAGCTACGACATTGCGCTCGTCGACATCGAAATGCCCGGGCTCGGCGGGCTTGATGTCCTTCGCACTGCGCGGAAGCGCGGAATCAAGACCTATCTTCTTGTGCTGAGTTCCCATGCAAGCGAAGCCGAGCGCATCGCCGGGCTCAAGATGGGCGCGGACGACTATCTCGTCAAGCCGATTTCCATCGACGAGCTTTCGCTGCGGCTTCAGGCGATCGCGCCACGCCTGGTGCCGGATCAGGAAGCCGAGGTGCTCTCGTGCTCCGGAGTGGTGGTGAACATCGACAAGCAGACCGTGAGACGCAACGGCCAGCCAATCGACCTCACCCCGAAGGAAAGGAAGCTCCTTGTCTACCTTATGCGCAACAAGGGCAGGTGCCTCACCTACGACACGATTGCCGACCACGTGTGGGGGCCCATCGACTCCGTCGGCAGCGTAGTTTCCGCGAATGTCAGCCGCCTCCGCAAGAAGCTCGCCGCGGGCGGGGCGGAAGAGGTGATTCACACAGTAAGGGACGTTGGCTATGTCTTCAAGTAGAAAGCTAAGCATCCGTCGGATGATCAACGCGGCGGGTGTGCCGCTTCTTATCGCGGCAATGGCGCTCTCCTCGGGCGTGGCGCTCTGCCTCGGCGCGGGGCTGCTCCTGCGGCGCACCGGCGTTGAGGGCTACATGTATGTCATCGCGGAATACGTCTGGGTGACGCTGTGGGTCGCCATGTCGTTTGCGGTCTTTGCCGTGATCGGCGTGGTAGTGTTCAGGATGGTGTCGAGGCGGCTCACGCGCCCGATAGAGAAGTTTGCGAGAGACGTCGACGCGCTCGTGCGCTGCGACAAGTCGGATCCCGTGGACGCCGACACGCGAATCGCCGAGATCGACGCCCTGGCCGCTGCGTTCAACCGCCTCCAGTCTGTCCGCGCTCGCCAGTCCGACGAGATACGCAACCTTGCAAGGAACGTGCTGCACGACTTGCGCGCGCCGATAACGAACATCTACAACGAAGCGGACCGGCTCGCCCATTCGCTCGTCGGCGCAGACGAGGCGTCCGCCGCGATAATGTCCGCGAGCCGCTCGGTGCTGCGCATCATCGACACGAACGCGGAGATATCGCGCAACTACAGCGGGTGTGCAGATGCGCCCGCGTCCTCGCAGGACATGTCGGCCATCGTCCGCGACGCGGTTGACGTGTATGCGGCGGTGGCGGAGGAGAAGGGCGTCTGCCTCAAGGTGGAGATGCCGGACGTGGCGGTTTTCATGATGGGACATGCCGACAAGCTGCAGCGGCTTGTGGGCAATCTTGTCGACAACGCGATAAAGTTTACGCCCGTTGGCGGCTCCATTTGCGTCGGGCTTTCCGCCGCCGCCGATGGCATCCGGCTTTCCGTTTCCGACACAGGGATCGGCATCCCCGAAAATGAAATCAGCAGCATCTACGAGCGCTTCTACCGCTGCGCCGAGGCGCGTACGCTGCCTGGCACCGGTCTCGGGCTTTCGATGGTTCGCTCGATCGTCGAGTTCTACAATGGTGACATCGACTGCCGCTCCACCCCCAACGCCGGCACCACCTTTGATATCCTCTTCCCTCCTCTGCCGCAACCCTCCGTCGCTTAATGATTGTCACGTGGCATAATTTGTGTATGAGAAGACGTGCTGTCTTGGTTTGCCTGACATCGTGCGGCTTGCTTCGCCGCAACGGTGCTCGCCCGCGAGAAATGGCCGATTCGCGCGTCCTTGCGACCGCTCGGCGTATACATATACGCCGTCGGGTCGCAGTCCTGCGCGACTCGTCTCATTTTCGCGGGTTCCGCCCCGCTGGCGGCGGCGAAGCAAGCCGCGCATGGCACCCTCGGGAGTTCGGCGCGGTGCTCGGGGGCTCGGCCTCCCTCCCGCTCCCTGCGCCACCGCTCCCGTCGTCTTCGCGGCGATACAAGTCGG
>JAZSLQ010000152.1:0-13833 GCA_045535455.1 Kiritimatiellia bacterium
CGACGAGGCGAAGCTCAACGAGTTCAACGATCTCATGGGCTACTACCAGATCGTCACCTCCGAGCTCGAAATGGGCGACCGCGAGGTGATCGAGAAGTACCACGGCCTCACGCAGATCGAAGACCAGTTCCGGGAGATGAAAGGGACGCTGGAGACGCGGCCCGTGTTCGTCCAGACGTCCGAGCACATCAAGGCGCACCTGATGGTCTGCTTCATGGCGCTGACGATGATCAGGGTCATCCAGCGCAAGACGCGCCTGTCGGCCAAGCCCGCGAAGGGGGAGTCGAAATGGTCGTACGGGATTCCCGGCGCGCGCGTCTCGGAGGCGCTCGCGGGATGGCAGGCCCTCGAGCTTCCCGGCGAGTATTACCAGGTGCTGAAGCCGAAAGGCGACGACATCTTCGCGATCCTCAAGGCGTTCGGCATGGAGCTCAAGCCCCAGCTCTACACCAGGGGCGAAATCCGCGAGATGAAGGCGACGGCAAGCCCATTCTAAGGCGTATCCCCAAATTATTATGAAGGCGACATGCGCCAAACCCGCATCGCCATTGGCTGAAAACGCCTTTTCGCCAAATCAAAGTGGCAAACTCGGGGTATACCATAAATTGGCGTGCCGTGCTCACGTGGCTATGCAATAGCGAGCATTGCCTCGATCGCCTTGCGTGCGCGGACAGACATTTCTTCCGGCACCGTGACGCGCGTTTTCATCTCGCGCAGGGCATCTGTGAGGTTATTGAGCGTCGTCTTTTTCATGTTCGGGCAGACGAGTCGGTCGTTTACTGGGTAGAAAGTCTTTTCGGGGTTTTCGGCCCTGAGCCGGTGTAGGATGCCGACTTCAGTGCCAACGACTATTTCCTTCGCGGAGGATTCGCGTGCGAACTTGCACATACCGCCAGTGGAGAGCCGCTCGTCCGCCGCGTCGCGCACGTCGCGTGCACATTCGGGGTGAACCATCACAGGGGCGCCTGGGTGCGCGGCCCTCGCGTCTGCTATCGACTTTGCCGTAAGCGCGGCGTGGGTAGGGCAGTAACCGGGCCAGAGGATGTACTTCCGCCCGAGAAGTCCCATTATGTGCGAGCCGAGGTGCTGGTCGGGAACGAAGATTATCTCGTCGTCCGGCGCGAAGGTCGCCATTACCCGCTCGGCGTTGCCCGAGGTGACGCAGATGTCGCACTCGGCCTTGACTTCGGCTGTCGAGTTTACATAGCAGACGGCCTTTGCGCCGGGGTGCTTCGCCTTGAGCTCGCGAAGTTGCGCTCCTGTTATCATGTCTGCCATTGGGCAGCCGGCCGTTGGGTCGGGAATTAGGACAGTCTTCTCGGGATTCAGTATCGCCGCCGTCTCGGCCATGAAGTAGACGCCGCAGAAAACTATCACGTCGGCGTTGACCTGCGTCGCCCTGCGCGCGAGCTCGAGCGAGTCGCCGGTGAAGTCTGCGGCGTCCTGTACTTCTGCGCGGCAGTAGTTGTGCGCGAGTATTACCGCGTTGCGGCTTTTCTTTAGGCGTTCTATCTCTTCGTTCATTGATTCGATATTATACCAAAATTGCCTTCGAGTATGGCTTCATGTCTTCGGGGATCGGCGCCTCGAAGGAAAGCTTCTCGCCCTTGGTCGGGTGCCATAGCGTAAGTTTCCACGCATGGAGCATCTGCCGTGCGGGCGGTGGCTCGAGGCGCTTGTCGAGAGCGGATTTCCCGTAGGTGCGATCTCCTACGACAGGGCAGCCGAGCGAGGCCATGTGAACGCGGATCTGGTGCGTGCGCCCCGTCTCGATGCGGCAGACAATGGGGGTGCTTGGTGCCTGGTACCTGGTGCTTGGCGCGGGTGCGCTTTTGGCGAGGACTTGCCAGTTTGTTATGGCGACCTTTCCGTTCTTCTCGACGATTGCCATTCGCTTGCGGTCTACGGGGTGTCGCCCGATGAGGTTTTCAATTCGGCCTGAGTCGAGCCGAGGGCGACCGTGGACTATGGCAAGGTATGTCTTCTCTATGTTTGCGTGCGACGCGAACGCCTTGGTGAGTCCTTCCATCGCCTTTTGCGACTTCGCCACGACGATGAGCCCCGAAGTGTCCTGGTCGAGTCGGTGGACGATGCCAGGGCGCGCGACGCCGCCGATTCCTGCGAGCGCGGGGCAGTGGTGGAGAAGGGCGTTGACGAGCGTCCCCGAGAAATGCCCTGGCGCCGGGTGGACGACCATCCCCGGGGGCTTGTTGACGACTATCATGTCGTCGTCCTCGAAAACGACGTCGAGCGGAATGTCCTCTGGCTCGGGAATCGCAGGAACTGGTGGCGGAATCTCTACTTCAATCTCGTCGGAATCTGAAACTTTCATCCCCGCCTTGTCTGCAGTTGCGCCGTTTACCGTTACGTGTCCGGACTTGACTAGCCCCTCTATCCGCGACCGAGAGAAGTCGGGGTAGAGCTCAAGGATTTTCTTGTCAAGCCGTTGCATTGGGCATAGTATAGCATATTGTTTGTACGGGCTGGGTTTATGCGCCACGCTATTTTTGATATAATGTACGCATTTCTGAAAGGAACGACTTTATGAATAATGACTTCATGGTGTTTTCCGGAACGGCAAACCTGCCGCTCGCGGAGAAGGTTGCTAACTACCTCGGCCGCCCGCTCGACAAGATCGACATCAAGCATTTCCCTGACGGCGAGACGTTCTGCCAGGTGATTGATTCGGTCCGTGGCCGCGACGTGTTCGTGATCCAGTCAGGGTCGCCCGCGCCGAACGAGGCGTACATGGAACTCTTCATAATCATGGACGCCCTGAAGCGCGGCTCAGCCGCTCGCATCACGGCGATTCTTCCCTACTATGGCTATGCACGCCAGGACCGCAAGGACCAGCCGCGCGTTCCGATTACCGCGCGTCTCATCGCGAACCTGCTCCAGAAGGCGGGCGCCGACCGCGTGATTGCGATGGACCTCCACGCGAACCAGATCCAGGGATTTTTCGACATCCCGCTCGACCACCTCAAGGCCGAGCCCGTGATCCTCAAGTATATCCGCGACCAGCACTGGGCGAGCCCGATCGTCGTCGCGCCCGACACTGGCGGGGCGAAGACGGCCTACGGCTACAGCCGCAAGCTTAAGTGCGGCCTCGCGATTGTCGCGAAGCAGCGCACGGGCGGCGACACGGTAGATGCGTTCTCGGTCGTCGGCGACGTTAAGGGTCACGACGTCATAATGATCGACGACATGACCGCGACCGGCGGCACGCTTTCCGCTGCGGCGAAGATGTGCCGCGACAACGGCGCGAGGTCGGTGCACGCGTTCGTCTCGCACTTCCCGCTTACCGAGAAGGGCGTTGAGCGCCTTATGAAGGAAGTCCAGCTCGACGAACTCGTCGTGACAGACTCGATTCCGCTCCGCGCGGGCTTTGACCCCGCGAAACTTCCCTTCAAACTCACGCAGCTTTCCGTCGCGCCGCTCATCGGCGAGGCGATTCGCCGCACGCACCTGAACGAGTCGATCAACGATCTTTTCAACCACGAATGATCGAATGAAGGTCGTAGTCGGACTTGGAAACCCCGGTGCGCAGTACGCAAACACTCCGCACTCGGTAGGGTTCGAAGTCGTTGACCGCATCGCCGCCGAGTGCGGTGCGGTCTGGGAGGAGAAGCGGCAGTTCAAGTGCCTCATGACGCGGGCGACCCTTGCGGGCCAGAGCGTGCTTCTTGTTAAGCCCCAGACCTTCATGAATCTCTCGGGCGAATCGGTCGCGCCTGTCGTGAAATACCACAACGCGAATGCGGCCGATCTTCTCGTAATCCAGGACGACATCGACCTCGCGGTCGGCAAGCTCCGCATCCGCAAGGCGGGCTCCTGTGGCGGGCACAACGGCATCCGAAACATAATCGAGCGCCTCGGCACGCAAGGGTTTGTGCGCATCAAGATTGGTGTTGGCAAGGACAAGTCAAACGTCGTCGGGCACGTGCTCGGGAAGTTCGATCCCGAGACGCGCACAGTCATTGACCGCGTCGTAGAGGCGGCGGCGAAAGCGGCGGCCGCCGTCATCGCCGAGGGACCCGACAAGGCGATGAATGCCTACAACGGTTTTGACGCAAAAGTCCCCGTGTAGAACAGGGCTGTTTTTGGTATAATCATACTACAAGGAGAAGTTTGTGAATACGATTCCATATAAGACATATCTCGAAGAGAGCGAGCTGCCTGAATGTTGGTACAACGTGCGCGCGGACATGAAAAAGAAGCCCGCGCCGCTTTTGAACCCCGCGACTGGGGCGCCCTGCACGGCAGAGGATCTTTCGCACGTCTTCTGCGACGAGCTGGTCGCGCAGGAGCTTGACGAGACAACTCCGCTTTTCAAGATACCGAAGCCGATCCGCGACTTCTACAGGATGTTCCGTCCGTCGCCTCTCGTGAGGGCCTACTTCCTCGAAGAGGCGCTTGGTACTCCCGCCAAGATCTACTACAAGTTCGAGGGCAACAACACCTCTGGTTCCCACAAACTCAACTCCGCCGTCGCGCAGGCGTACTACGCGAAAGCCCAAGGGCTAAAGGGCGTGACGACCGAGACTGGCGCTGGCCAGTGGGGAACGGCGCTTTCGATGGCGTGCGCTTTCTTCGGTCTCGACTGCCGTGTTTTCATGGTGAAGTGCTCGTACGAGCAGAAGCCGTTCCGCCGCGAGGTGATGCGCACCTACGGCGCGAGCGTGACTCCTTCGCCGTCGATGGAGACCGATGTCGGCCGTCTTATCAACGCCGAGCATCCCGGCACGACCGGTTCGCTCGGCTGCGCTATTTCCGAGGCCGTCGAAATGGCGGTCAAGACGCCCGGTTATCGCTATGTCCTCGGTTCTGTCTTGAATCAGGTTCTCCTGCACCAGTCGATCATCGGCCTTGAGGCGCGTGCCGCATTCAGGAAACTCGGCGTGAAGCCCGACGTTATTATCGGCTGCGCTGGCGGCGGCTCGAACCTCGGCGGCCTCATCGCGCCGTTCATGGGCGAGAAGTTGCGCGGCGAGGCGGACTACCGCATCGTCGCCGTCGAGCCAGCGAGCTGCCCGTCGTTCACGCGCGGCAAGTACGCCTACGACTTCTGCGACACAGGCCGCATCTGCCCGCTCGCGAAGATGTACACGCTCGGCGCCGACTTCATCCCGTCTCCGAGCCACGCCGGCGGGCTTCGCTTCCACGGCATGAGCTCGACCCTTTCCGAGCTCTACGACCAGAAGCTCATGGAGGCGGTGAGCGTGAAGCAGACCGACGTGTTTGCTGCCGCCCAGCAGTTCGCTCGCGTCGAGGGAATTCTCCCCGCGCCAGAGTCGAGCCACGCAATCCGCGCAGCAATCGACGAGGCGCTCAAGTGCAAGGCCGAGGGCAGGGAGGAGACGATTCTCTTCGGGCTCACCGGCACCGGCTACTTCGACATGAAGGCGTACGAGGCGTTCAACGACGGCACGATGAGCGACTACGAGCCGACAGACGACGACTTAGAGCGCAGTTTCGCTAAACTCCCGAAGGTCGCGGGGCTCTGATATTTTTGAAGGGAAACGACAATGAAAGCCAAGCTCACGGTAACCTGCAACAACCAGACAAAGGCGTATGCGCTCCCGGAACAGGGAGTCAAGATCGGGCGCGATCCCGGCCAATGTCAGCTCACGCTACAGGACCCCGACGTTTCGTCGCTCCACGCTTTCATGTGCTGCAAGAACGGCGCATGGATGCTCCAGGACCTCGGGTCGACGAACGGCACTTACGTTAACGGAGACAAGATAACGACAGTCGGGCTCAAGTCTGGAGACCGCATCAAGTTTGGCGAGAGCGTCAGCGCGAAGATCGAGATCGGGGAACCGAAGAAGGAGATCGTCGCGCCCCCGAAGCCCGCTCCCGCCGCGCCGCCGCCACAGAAGTCGGCGATCAAGGTCGACAACACGCCCCCTCCCGAGATGAGTGCCGACGACGTCGAGCTGATCAAGCTCCTTAACGACAAGTTCAAGCTCGCCAAGGAGAACCTCTCCCAGGTCGTCATTGGCCAGATGGACGTCATCGAGCTCGTCCTGACGGCGATCTTCGCGCGTGGACACGTTCTTCTGATGGGCGTCCCCGGTCTCGCCAAGACGCTGCTCATCTCGACGCTCTCGCAGGTCCTCGACCTCAAGTTCAAGCGCGTGCAGTTCACGCCCGACCTGATGCCTTCCGACATCACGGGAACCGACGTTCTCGAGGAAGACAAGGAGTCCGGCAGCAGGAAGTTTCGCTTCGTCGAAGGTCCTGTCTTCACGAACATGCTTCTCGCCGATGAAATCAACCGTACGCCGCCGAAGACGCAGGCTGCGCTTCTCGAGGCGATGCAGGAGCACCACATCACCGTCGGCACCAAGACGTACAACCTGCCCGAGCCGTTCTTCGTCATGGCTACGCAGAACCCGATCGAGCAGGAAGGCACGTACCCGCTGCCTGAGGCGCAGATGGACCGCTTTCTCTTCAACATCATCGTCAAGTATCCGTCCGCAGCGGACGAGGAGACGATCATCCGCAACGTCACGTCCAACCGCAAGGTCAAGCTCGAGAAGGTTCTCGACGGCGAGACTGTGCAGAAGCTTCAGGACGTCGTGAAGCGCGTTCCCGTTGCGCCGCACGTCATCCAGTACGCGGCGACGCTCGCAAGGATGTCGCGCCCGAAGGAGCCGGACGTTCCGGACTTTGTCAAGGAGCTCGTCGGCTGGGGCGCGGGCCCGCGTGCCGGCATCTCGCTCATCACCGCTGCGAAGGCGTGGGCGATTCTTCATGGCCGCCACCACTGCACGATGAAAGACGTCGAGGCGGTCGCAATGCCTGTTCTCCGCCACCGCGTTATCACGACCTTCGCGGCCGAGGCGGCGGGCGTGACGTCCGACGACCTCGTCAACATGCTCCTTAAGGAACTCAAGCCGACTCTCGATCTCGAGATTTGATGAAAAGTCCAGGGTATATGAAGTGGCTGCCGCCGAAGACGACGGCTACCATTTCGCGCTGCGAGTTCTTCGGGCGCACGATGAAGTCCGGATTCATATCCGGGCGTCACCGTTCGCCCAAGAAGGGCAACTCTGTCGAATTCGCGGAGCATCGCCAGTACATGCCGGGCGACGACTTGAGAACGCTCGACTGGAAGGTGCTCGGGCGCAAGGACCGTCTCTACATCCGCCAGTATGAGGAAGAGACTAATCTCCGCACTACGATTCTCCTTGACTGCTCGGGGTCGATGGCCTACGGCGGCGACGCGGCGGCAGAGCTCGACGGGCAAAAGCTCACGAAGTTCGACTACGCGAGATACCTCGCGGCCGGCATCACCTACATGTTCGCCGGCCAGCAGGACGCGATAGGGCTTGTCACTTTCGATACGAAGATACGCGAGTACCTTCCTGCGAGATCGTCTGCGTCTCAGACGCGGCGCATCCTCGAGTTTCTCGACAAGTCCAAGCCGGGCGGCGAGACCGACCCCGCGCCGGTCATCAACGACATCGCGGAGCGCATTCCCTCGCGTGGGCTCGTGATCGTCATCTCCGACCTCTTCACCGAGGACGCCGACGCTCTCGTAAAGGCGCTCCACCACTTCTCGTACCGCAAGCACGAGATCGTAGTCCTGCACGTGATGGCAGAGGAGGAGCTCACCTTCGGCTTTGACGGGCACGTCCATTTCGAGAACCTCGAGGGGCCCGACGAGATGATGATCGACGCGAAGTCGATCAGGGCGAGCTACCTTGAGCAGGTCAACGCGTTTCTCAAGAAGATCGGCGACGGCATCAGGAAGACTGGCGCGGACTATGCGCCGATGAACACGAAAATACCGTTCGACAAGGCGCTCGTCGAGTACCTGTCGCGCAGGCGTAGCGGGGGGAGGTAGGCCATGCAGTTCATAAACATGGCGATGCTCTTCGCGCTCTCGGCCGTCGCGATACCGATCATCATCCAGCTCCTCACCCGCAAGAACGCGAGGAAGGTCCAGTGGGGCGCGTGGCTCTTTCTCGACAAGACGATGAAGAAGCGCAAGAGGAAGGTGCTTCTCGAGGACATCCTCCTGCTTGCGAGCCGCTGCCTTGCCGTCGGGCTTCTTGCGCTCGCCTTTGCGCGTCCGTTCGTGCGGCCGGACTCGCCTGTACCGTGGGTGGTCACGATGCCCATGATGCTTCTCTCCATCGTCGCAATAGGAATCTCGTTCGCGCTCTGGCGCTATCCGAAGCACCGTCTCTACATGATGGCGTTTGGCATACTCCTCTTCGTCCTCTCCATCGCGACGATTGTGTTCGAGCGTCAGCTGAACCTCAAGCGCTTCGGTCTCGGCGCGACAAAGGACGTCGTCCTCATAATCGACGGGTCCGCGTCGATGTCTATCATGAACGACGGGAAGTCCAACTTCGAACGCGCGATAGAGGAGGCGAAGAAGTACGTAGAGCTCGCGCCGCGCAACACGTCGTTTGCCGTGATCGTAGGCGGTCCCGTGCCACAGGTCATGAACCCCGTGCCGATCGCCGACAAGCGCGTTATCCTCTCGACGCTCGACCGTCTCTATCCGGCGAACGGCACCATGCAGATCGCGGGCAACCTCACTGCGGCGGCTGTCACTCTCGCAGCCGGGCACAACGCCGTCAAGCAGATCGTCATTGTCGGCGACGGCCAGACCGTCGGCTGGCAGCTCGATGACAAGGAGCGGTGGAAGACGATAGGGCGCGTCTTCTCGTCGCTGAAGACGCAGCCGATTATCACGTGGCGCACGCTTCCGCTTCCTACCTCAATGAGAAACCTCGCCATTGGCTCCGTGCGCCCGTCGAGGGACCTTGTTGGCACCGACCGCGAAGTGAATCTCCAGGTCACGGTTGTCAATGCCGGTACAGAGGCCGTGACGCCGAAGGGCGTGTCGCTCATGGCCGAAGGCGAAGTGAAGAAGGCGCGTGACCTGAGGCAGCTCGAGCCCGGCGAATCGCAGACCTTCACGTTTACGCACCGTTTCTCCAAGCCGGGCGGCACGATCGTCTCGGCGAAGGTCGACTCTGGCGACGACCTGCCTGCCGACGACGTCTACAAGTACGCGATGCCGGTTCTCGACAGTCTGCGGGTCCTTCTCATCGAAGGCAGCCCGGGCGCACCGCTGATGAAGCGCTCCGCAACTTACACGGGGCTTGCTCTCCGTCCCGAGATGGCGGCTCTAACGGGGGAGGCGCAGGATAGGGAGTTCCTTCTCGAGACGGTCGTCGAGGACGTAACGGCCGCCGGCAGACGCCGCGGCTTCGGCGGGTTTTCCGCGGTGGTGCTCGCTGGCGTCAGGCGGCTTTCAGACGAGACGCGCGACGCGCTTGCACGGTTTGTCTCGCTCGGCGGCGGGCTTCTTGTCATGCCTGCGCCTGGCACTGACGGAAAGTTCTTCGACGAATGGGAGTTCGAAGACAGGAAAGCCCTCCCCGCGCCCTTCGACAAGTGGCGCGAGAACCGGTCTCCGCTTGACCCCGATGCTTTCCGCGATATGTTCTCTAAGTTCAGGACAGGCACCGATCTTGGCTCGGCGACGCCCGAGCGAGTGCTGGGCTTTGGAGAAGGGTGGTCGTCGAACGCCGTCGTGGTGGCGAAGCTCGCAGACGGCTCGCCGTTTATCCTCTCCCACAACTTCGGCCGCGGCATGGTGGTCGAGACGGCCGCTCTTTTCGATGTTGCTTCCGGGCTCGTCTCGAAGCGTGGGTTCGTGCCGATGGTGCATGAGCTTGCCTACTCTCTTGCGCGTCCAGCGTCCGTTTCTCTCGACGTCCGCCCCGCCGAGGGACTTACCTTGCTCGTCGCGAGCGGTGCGTCCGGCACGGAAGTCGCGGGCGAGCCGGGTCTCATGGGCTACTATTTCCCGAAGCTCGGATGTCTTGGCAAGCCAGTCTCGCGCGTAGATAGTCGGATAGTGTTCGGTTGGGGTGGCGGCGGTCCTTTGCCGGACTTTCCCCGGGACAACTGGTCTGCGCGCTGGCGAGGCGTTCTCAAGGTTCCAGAAACAGGCAGCTACAAGATTTGGTGGGATGTCGACGACCGCTTTTTCTTAAAGATCGGCGGCAGGGACGTCCGACAGAGGTCGATGGTACGGTTGGAGAAGGACAAGCCGTGTGCCATAGAGGGTCGGTACGAGGAGGACGGAGGCGAGGCGTATGTCAAGCTGCAGTGGGTGACGCCGAGCGGGAAGCGCGAGTCGATTCCGCAGTCCGCCTTTACGACGAGCGCAGCCGGCGTCGAGGGCGCGGGCGAGATCGTCGAGATGACCGATCCGCACGGCGAGACGTTCTATGCCGAGATGTTCCAGGGCGACGAGGGTCTTTTCCTTCGCATCACGAAAAGCGTCATCCCAGGCGTCTACGCCGTAAACGCCGTCCCCGAGACGCTCAAGGACGCCTGCCGCGGCGTAATTGACTTCGAGGGCAAGATACGCTTCACCGTTTCGTCGGGCGTCGAGGAGTCTACGATGACGGCCATCACTCAGAACGAGCTTTCTGACCTCTGCAACTACGTCCAGATATCGCAGGCCATCAAGGACGAAGACGTCATAAAGGCGATTGGCGGCCAGAGCTTCGGCAAGGAGGTCTGGCGCGTCCTCGCGTTCGTCGCGTTCCTGTTCCTCGTCGCGGAGCCCGCGATTGCTCGCTGGATCGCGATAAACAGGCGTACAGGCGACATAATCGACACGGAGGGATCATGGATCAGAACGTAATACGCACGGATCTGCTCCCCGAGACGATGGCGCTGTGGATAATCGCGCTGCTCGCCGTCTTTGGCGTGGCGGCATGGGTCGCCTGCCATCTGTCGGTCAAGCGCTACGCCGCGAACAAGCTCAACGTATGGTACAGGGGTCTTTTGAGCGTGCCGCTCGGGACGATTGCGTGCTGGCTCGTTCTTCAGACTCTTGGTCGCATGATGTTCCTTGCGACGCCCTGGTCGCTGTTCTTCGCGGCAGTCCTTGGCGCTGTCGCAATCGAGGCCGTTAGCGCCTTCTACGGCCACGAATGCGCCCGTGTCCCGCCGCGTACGGCGAAGATACTCGTCGCGTGCCGAATGGCGGCCGTGGCGCTTACGCTTCTCGTCCTGATGCAGCCAGTCATAGTAGGCGAGCGCGAACGCACCGTAAAAGAGCGCGTCCTGGTGCTTGTCGACGATTCCGCGTCGATGCACTTCAAGGACACGCTCTTGACGGACGCGGAGAAGAAGGACATCGTGTCCGCCCTTAAGCTCGACAAGTTTCCGGACGCCGGGATGACGCGTGCCGAGATGGTCAGGATGCTCCTTGCCGCAGGAGGCGACTCGAGCTTCTTGAAGCGCACCGCCCGAAAGTACGAGGTCGATGTCTTCAGATTTGGAAACGGGCTTCTGCGCGACGAGTCGATTGGCGAGGAGAAGCCGGTCGACGCAAAGGAGGCGAACTTCCGCTCGGTCACCGACATAACCAAGGCGCTCGAGCTCGCGCTTAGGGAGGTTCCCGCAGAGGAGATAACTTCTATAATCATCTTCAGCGACGGCATCCACAACGGCGACGCAGGCGTCGAGTCTATTTCCCGCAAGATCGGCGGATACGGCATCCAGGTCTCCACGGTGCTTGTCGGCGGGAGCGTCAAGCCGTTCGACCTCGCGATAGCGACTGCAGACTCTCCCGAGTCCGTCTTCCTCGGCGACAAGGTGCGCTTTACCGTGCGCGTCGCGGCTACGCGAGCCAACGGGCGCAAGGCGAAACTTCATTTCACCGACGCTAACGGGCAGTTGGACGAGAAGGAGTTTACCGTAGAGGGCGACGACTGGTCGAAGGAATTCAAGTTCACCGACATTCCGAAGGAGCAGGGCGTCTACAGCTACGGCTTCTCGGTGACACACGTCGACGGGGAGCTTTTCGAGGACAACAACGACCGCCAGCTCGAGGTCGCCGTCTCAGACGACCGCACGAACGTGCTTCTCGTCGACGGACGTCCGCGCTGGGAGTACCGTTACTTAAGAAACCTCTTCTACGGCCGCGACAAGTCCGTGCACCTGCAGGACTGGCTCGTCCACCCCGACTCGATCGACGGCATCCAGCCGAAGCTTCTTGAATACGCGAGCGCGTCGCGTCCGTTCGGGCAGTCCGAGGCCGGAGGGTGGCCTATACAGGACAATGACTGGCGCCAGTTCGACGTCATCATAGTCGGCGACATAGGCGAGGACGTGCTCACGGAAGACGTGATCGAGCAGCTCAGGTACAACGTCGAGGACAGGGGCGCTCTGCTCGTTCTTATCTCCGGCTCGGAATACATGCCTTACGCGATAACAAACAAGAAGCTTCGCGACTTGATGCCGATAGAGTACGAGCCGTCGCCGCAAAGCCACCGTGTCGCGCCCGAGGACGCTTTCGTATTCCAGCTTGCCGCTGCTGGACGCGGCCACCCTGTCATGAACCAGAGTTCGTCTTCGTCGGAGAACGAGGACATCTGGGCAGATATACCAGATTTCCACTGGCGGCTGCCTATTGCCGGCGTGAAGCCGGGCGCGGACATCCTTGCCTACGCGAAGACTAAGAAGGAGTCCGGCTCCGAGGTCGCAGGTGCGGTCGCAGAGTCGATCGCCGCGACTATCGAGGAGGACCCCGAGGCCGCCTTGAAGCGTCTTGAGGACATGCGCGGCGAGCAGGGGCGCAACGCGCTCGTCATCGCCGGCGCGAAAGGCAAGGGCAGGGTCCTGATGCTTACGACCGACTCGATGTGGCGGCTCCGCTCGAAGACTGGCGACCATATGCACCACAGGTTCTGGGGGCAGATCATGCGCTGGGGCGCAGGCGAGAAGCTCAGGAGCGGCAACATGTACGTGCGTCTCGGCACCGACCAGCTTAGATACGGCGCTGGCGAGCCCGTGAAGGCGTTTGTCCGTTTCCTCGACGAGAAGCACAACGGAATCGACGGCCTCGATCCGCGCATCCTCGTCCGGGCGCCTAACAGCGGAGCTCGCCTCGCCGTGTTCAACGCGAAGAAGCGCCCCGACACCAACGGACTCTACGAAGTCGAGATACACGGCTGCACGACACCGGGGCTCTACGAGTTGCGGCTTGACTGCCCCAAGGCGCAGGATATGCTTGGCTGCCGCTATCCGTCGGAAAGTCTGAAGACGAGTTTTGTCGTTGTCACGGCGAAGCAGCCCGCGGAGAAGGTCGATACTACGTCTTCGCGCAACCACGTCGAGCGCATTGCGTCCGCGACGGGTGGAAAGGTCCTCACGCCCTCCGAGTACATTGCCCTCGACAGCGACTTCGGCGGCGGCTCGAAGCGCATATCCGACCGCGTCGAGTTCCATCTCTGGTGTCTGCCGCCGCTTTTCCTTCTCATCATCGGACTTCTTACCGCCGAGTGGATACTTCGCAAACGAGTGTCGCTCGCCTGATGCCATGAAATACGAGAATATACCGCCTCAGATAGCGGCCAAGCTCAACGAAAGCGTGGCCAGGGTTCGCCGCATCCTTCTTGTGCGCGGCACATGTGCGACGCTCGCCGTGTTCGTCGCCTCTGTCCTCGCGATAATGGCGATCGATGCGATGGTGACGATCTATGTCTCGTGGGTTCGCTGGCTCCTGTGGGCCTGCTGTGTCGGAGCGACGGGGGCGGTTGGCTGGTTCGCGCTCATAAAGCCGATGAGGCGCAAGTTCACGGCGGCCGAGATCGCGGCTCTCATAGAGCGCAACCACCCGGAACTCGAAGAGCGCCTCTCCACGGTTGTGGAGCTCGCGCAGCTGGGCGACCTCTCGTCGTCTGCGCGGCTCATGGAGGAAATCACAAAGGACGCGGTGAAGGACGTGCAGACGGTCTCTCCAAAAGTCGGATCGTAGCCATGTCGTTCTGTGAGCCAAGGAGT
>JAZSLQ010000226.1:0-8507 GCA_045535455.1 Kiritimatiellia bacterium
GTTCGTCCCGAGATCGACATAGCCGGTGCCATGCGAACACGCTCCATAGCCCATGTGAACCCTGCCGCCGTAAAGCGACACGTATGTGCCGCACTTCACCGCATCCGCCCCGCCAACCGAGTCGGAGTAGTCGCCGTTGAAACTCCAGCGGTGCGTCAGCTCCGCCGCCTGGAGTGTCTCGCTCGCCGCGAACACAAACGCCGCACACGCGGCAAACCTGATTATCGCGCATTTCCCCATAATTTCACCTCGTTTTAATTTAATTTTTAATTTTCCGAAATTTGCCTCCTTGTTTCTGACAGCGGGATTTGATATAATTTGCGCTATCTAACCCCCGAATAGCTTCGGCGAACGGGTGCAGGGCCGCCCCTGACGGGACGGCTCTCGCTTTTTGAAAGGAACAAATGAGAACGATTGTGTATGTTGACGGCTTCAACCTCTACTACGGCGCACTGAAGGGAACGCCGTACAGATGGCTGGACATCCTCGCAATGGCGAGGAAGATTCTTTCGCCGAAAAACCAAATCGTCGGAATGAAGTACTTCACGGCACGAGTTCTCCCGCGCCCAGACAATCCCGGCCAGCCGCTCCGTCAGGAAATCTACCTTCGCGCCCTCCGTTCGCTCGGAGCGGATTGCATCTTTGGTCGCTACCTTTCCCATCCGGTCATGATGCGCGTCGCAGACCCGAACGCCACAAAGCCATTCGTCCGCGTCATCAAGACGGAGGAAAAAGGCTCTGACGTGAACATTGCCGCGCACATGCTTCTTGACGCATTCAGGAACGAATACGACTGCGCCGTTCTCATTTCTGGCGATTCCGACCTGAAAGCCCCTGTGGAGATGGTTCGCAACGACTTTTCCAAGACCGTCGGCGTCATCAACCCGCAGAAGGTGGACTGCAAGGTTCTTCGAAGCGCGGCATCGTTCTACAAGCGCATCCGCACGTCCGACCTCGCCGCAAGCCAACTGCCGGTAATCCTTACTGACGCAACAGGCACCATCCACAAGCCCGCGAACTGGTAGCGGGGAATTCCCGCTCCGCCCGCCGCGACTGCGGCTGAAACCGCCTGACGCTCTCGTGCCGCGCATCATCGTTCCACTCACGATATGGTAATCTCCTGTCCGTGGAAGAGGAAGTTGCCCCCGACGACATACTGGCTTGCCGTGGGCGAGAACCTGTCCTGCACGTCGAAATGGTAATGGCCCGTCAGAAGCCCCTTCAGAAGCGGTTGCGACCTGAGATAGAAGATGAAGTCGCGGGTCACGGGCTCCCAGTGCGGATCCCTCCATTTGCTCACGTCCTGCACGGCCTTCAGGTTGTTGCGCTTCCAGTATCTGTCCGCCGCTCTGCTGATGCGCGCCGAATTGATCGGGCAGTGCATGCAGAGGATGATCGGCAGGCCTTTCTTGACTTCCCCCTCAAAACGCGTCGCCTGTTCCGCCGTCACGGTGTTGTACACGTTGTCGAGCGTCACGAAGTTCACCCCGTTCACGACCGTTGAAGATAGCGCGTTGTCGAACGGAAACGCCGCCGCGACCTTTGCCCTCGTCACGTCCTTGCCCGCCTCGTTCTCTTCATTCTTGCCCTGTCCGTAGTAGAACTCGTGGTTGCCGAGACATCCGAGCATCGCCGTACCGCCTTCGCCGAAGTATTTGCGCACGAGATCGAAGTTCGCCTCGCTCTGGGCGTCGATCATGTCGCCCGTGTGGACGACGTAATCGACATGCAGCTTCGCCCACACGAGCGAATCCCTGAGCGCCTCCTCCTGTCGCCCGCCGAACGTCTTGCTGCGCCGCTCCATGAACTTCCGCGTCCATTCGCTCTCGTGGCTGTACGCCGCCGTAAGGTGCGTGTCTGAAATGTGCAGGATGGAGAACGGCTTTTCCGCCCCCGCGTCAATGTGCTGGTAGCCGATGGAAAGCCGTTCCCATCGCCCGCGACTGGGAAAGAGCGCAGAATCATCGGCGAACGCTGGCAGCGCGGACGCGGCGGCGAGTCCGCCAAACACGGCCGCTCCGCCTTTCAACAACTCACGTCGCGAGACATTGCAAGATTGAGCGGGATCTCCCGAACGTCGCTTTCCATATATGGCATTTTCCAACATGGCTATTTCCTTTTGTATTCTCATCAAATTATCCTGTCGCCCCAGAATGCGACAGAAACATCCTCGCACCCAGCCGTCTTTGCCGCCGCGAGGCGCGGCCGTATATCTCGTTCGTCAAGGCGGCCGCGATGCCCCTGCAGGTGTCCTAACTCCCACAAATGTCCGAATACAATGCGCTTCGCATTGACCTTCTCAACAGCCTTTGCGGTATTTACTCCGCATCCAGGGAAGAACAACCACGGGTCCGGGCGACCCCGTGTCGTTCCGAGCTTCGGCTCCGTTCCGCGTCCACTGTCGCCGGTGTGGTAGATAATGAAGTTGCCTGTCTTGATTTCGAACGCTGTAGTGAAGTCGATGAGATAGTCGTTGTGGTCGGTGAGCGAAGTGCGTATCTCCACGTCCTTGATTCTGAATGTCTTTACCCCTCGGATATAGCCGCCGTCCTTCTTCCGATTCTTCACTCCATAGTTGTCTTTGAAGTTTGATACGACAGTCTTGTGCGCACCGTTCATCGTGTCGTAGAAGCCTTGCCGCCAGTGGTCGCCGTGGTTGTGCGTGATGAGCGCGAAATCCAACAGTGGTGCGAACTCCGCATCCCGTCTGTGAACAAGGTCGATGGAGAACAGCGATTTGCGCGTTTTGACGATGTAGCCCATGTTGTACACGCTCCATACCGCAGGAACATCACCCGCCACTACTGTTCCATTCGCCTCGCGCATCACTTTCTCGAACGCACGTTCTAGCGCATCAAGCGCCCTGAAGCCGCGTGTATCGCCGTCGAGCATATACCTTCCGTAGACTTGCGGCGAGACGGATTCCGTCTCACAGTTCCACTTCGTGATCAACTCGCTTTGCAGCTCCTCGCTCCTGCAGGCCGAAGCCGATGCGGAGGGGTCGCAATCCGCCCCCTCCGCAAGTGCGGCAGTCGCGGCCAGTCCGCCAATGGCCGTGATGAAATCCCGTCTCGACAAATCCATGTGCGCCTCCTTTGTCTATTTCATCTCGAATTCGTGCTGCTCGGATTCGACCTTTTCGAGTCCTGCGTTTCTTCTGCCGGATGCGGCCGACGATACGGAGACTTTCAATGAACCCGGCGTGAACACAAGTTCCCCCGCAGATGGAGCATACTTGCCATGCCTGACGGTCTGACCCTTCATTCTACTTCATTCTACCTTGCCGCCGACACAGGCGAAATGTCTATGCTCCATGCGACCGGCGCGGAAGTGTCGAACCTGTATTTCTCCATCGGCGCGGGGCCGACGCTCGCCCCGCCAAGGCCCGTCTGTCGGACATCGAAGTTGAGAATCGTCTCACGCTGCGCGACTGGCGGCGCGTAGCGGCGGATCTGCAATGCGTCCTTCTGCCATCCATCGTGCCGCGAAAGGAAGATGTCCTCCCATCCGAAGTGAAGCGCCTGCATGAACATCGGCTCCGATGCCGAGAAGCGAACGCCCTTTCTCGAGCCGTCGGTGAACTCAGCCCACCTCACGCCGCTCTTGAAGCCGTTGTCCTGCGGCCTCACGTAGTCCACATACTGCTCCGCCACGGTCGATTCGTAGATTCCCACGAAGCTGCCCGTGCAGCGGTCTATGTAGTTCTCCCACGGCCCGCGCCCATAGTACCTTATGTGTTCAAGCGCGGGCACAAGGCGCATCGTGAGGCCAAGCCTCGGCAACGCCTTTGGCATTCTGCCGTATGGCACGACCTTGTTGTCCATCTCGATGGCGCCGTCGGGGCCGAAGCGGTACTCGCATTCGTGCCTGAAGCCGCACCCCTTCGTTCCCGTCACGTCGATGACGGTCTTCACCGTGTCGCCTTCCACGACGATCGGTTCTGGATGGTAGCCGAGACGCACAAGCCCGGAAGCAAGGAAGCTTTCCTTCAGCCACTTGTCGTTGTCGACGAACGCGCGCACGCACGTGAGGTGAGGCCCTGCGGGAACGCCGGGCGAGACTTCTTCGAGGACGGCGACACCTTTCACGGAAAGCCGAGTGAGAAGCCCGCTCTTCCGGCTGAACACGGCGACCGTCCCGCCGCGTTCCACCGTAATTGATCTATCATTCTTTTTGACACCCACACTACCATTGCCCTCCCCTCCCACACCGTCTCTGTGTCTCAGTGCCTCTGTGTTAAAATCCCCCACGCCAAGCGCGATCTGGTCGCGGGCGACGACCCACCCCTTCTTCGCCCACGGCGCGTCGGCTTTCGTCGCGAACGACACATTGACAAACCGCTCCTTGCCGCCCGCATCCTTAGCGAGCGCCGCGTCGAGACCTTCGAGCGCCACCTCGCCACGCGAAAGCGGCGCAATATGCGGCATGGCGATGCGCCCAGACGCGACTTCGGCGCCGTCCTCAAGAAGCCGCCAGCTGCCGTCGAACTCGTCAGCATACGTGAACGCAAACCGGTTCCACAACACAAACCCCGTTCCCCGGTCCACCACGAGATTGCGGTGGACATGCCCCACTTCGACAAGCTTCGGAGTGACCTCGGCGAGCGGACCGACGATGCCGTTCTGGCAGATTGGGCCGTTGTGCGGGTTGTCGTAGAAGTCGCCGCCGTAGGCAAGGTAGCGCTCCTCGCGGCCGGTCTTCGGGTCGATGCGCCCCGTGCCCGCCCATATCGCCTGGTCCTTCCAGTCCCAGATGCATCCGCCGATGAGCGACGGATGCGCGTAGATTACGTCCCAGTATTCCTGAAAATTGCCGATGGCATTGCCCATCGCATGCGCATATTCGGTGTGGAAGAACGGTTTGTCCTTCGCAGCGTCGTGTTTCGCGCCAAACGCTTCCACTTCTTCCACGCTTTTGTACATCGCGGCATCCATGTCGGCGTCGCCTGCTCCGCACTCCCAATGAATCGGACGCGACGGGTCAATCTTCCTGACCGCCGCAATCGCGGCGCGGAAGCAGTCGCCGTGCTTCGTCTCGTTGCCCACCGACCAGATCGTGACCGACGGGCTGTTGCGGTAGAAGAGGATCTGCCTCTCGTTGCGTTCGACTATGGTGTGCTCCCATTCCTTGATCGGGCCGAAGCCGTCTTTGCCGTATCCCGCACCGTGCGCCTCCACGTTCGCTTCCGCCACGAGGTAGATTCCGTACCTGTCGCAGAGGTCGTACCAGAGTCGGTGGTTCGGATAGTGGCTCGTGCGTACCGTGTCGATGTTGTAGCGCTTCATCAAGGTTATGTCGCGCACCATTTCGTCGAGAGTGACGGAGCGGCCGTTGCAGGGGCTCGTCTCGTGGCGGTTCACGCCCTTGAACTTCACGGGCTTGCCATTCACGTAGAACACCTCGCCCACAATCTTCTGCTCCTTGAGTCCGATGCGCTTGGCGCGGATGTCCTCGCCGCACTTCAGCACGAGCGTGTAGAGATTCGGCTTCTCGGCGCTCCATAGAATAGGAGTGTAAAGTGTAAAGTGCAAAGTGTAAAGTGAGGAAGTGGATGCAGAAGGCGCGGCAGTCGCGACCTCCTTGAACTGCGCGTCGTAAAGCGTGGCCTCCACACCCTTCGCGGCCCCATACGTTGAGACCTCTACCTTGACCTCTGCCTTCGTGTAATCTGCCGCGAACGTCTGCGACACGGCGAAGTCCGCGATTCCGGACTTCGGGCGCGACCAGAGCGCGACGTCGCGGAATATGCCGGAGAAGCGCATCATGTCCTGGTCCTCCACGTAGCTTCCGTCGCACCAGCGGAACACCTGCACGGCTATGTCGTTCTCGCCATCCTTCAGGAACTCCGTGATATTGAACTCGCTCGGCAGCTTGGAGTCCTCGGCGTAGCCGACTTCACTGCCGTTGATCCACACGTAGAACGCCGAGGACACTCCCTCGAAGCGCAGTATCGTCTCGCGCCCCCTCCAGCCGTCCGGCACGGCAAACTTGCGGCGGTAGGAGAGGACGGGGTTGTAGTCGGGGCGGCCAGTCTCTTTGTCGAGGATCTTCGGCCACGCGAACTTGTGCGGATAGCCGTGAGCGAGGTAGTGGGGCATTCCATAGCCGCGCAACTCCACGCAGCTCGGCACGTCTATCGTCTCCCAGCCGGAGACGTCGTAGTCGTCCTTCCAGAATTTGAACGGCCTTCGCGCCGGATCGCCGGACCAGCGGAACTTCCATTCGCCGTTCAGGGACATCTTCCACGGCGTATCGAATTCGAGCGCGTCCGAGAGCGCGACCTTTTCGTCCGCGAGCGGCATGGCGTATGTCGCCGCAGGCATCCTGTTGCGCGAGTTGACGGCGGGATTCTCCCAGTCGTGCGTTGCGGCGACGGACAAGGCGGAAGCCATCACCGCGACTGCCGTCAATGCCGTTTTACGCTGGTTACCCATTTTCGACTCCATGACGATTTTGTCGCGTCTTTCCGACTGTATTCTACTCAAAACATATAACCAGCCC
The DNA here is from genome assembly GCA_045535455.1 of Kiritimatiellia bacterium. Lineage (GTDB taxonomy): Bacteria > Verrucomicrobiota > Kiritimatiellia > RFP12 > UBA1067 > UBA1067. Next base: position 6,502 of record JAZSLQ010000226.1, read on the forward strand.
GCGCATCGTCTCGACCTTGAGGCCGGTCTCGTCGTAGCGCAGGCGGACGCCATCCACGTATGTGCTGCCATCGGCCATGGCGAACGTCACGTTCGACGGCACAGCACTCCATGTGAGCAGATAGGGCGAGGCCGACTTTGCGAGCGCCTTCATGTCCGTACGGCCGGAGATGTCGATCTTGACGGTCGCGCCAGACGCGAACAGGACGTCCTTCACGCCCGCTTTCAGATCGGAGGCAAGCGGCCATCCGCCGCTCCAGCCCGTGAGGTCAATTGTCGAGCCGTCCTGCATTTCAACGCCGTGGAAATGTGTTGTGGCCGGGGTGAACGTGCCATAGACCTCTATCGGTCTGGTGCTATTTGCATTTGCGGTGGTGGATATCCAATTTGCCGTGTAGTTGGCGACTTTGATTGGCATTGCAACAACCAGGGCGCAACACGCGAGGAAATCCACATTGTTCGTGGCGACGATGCCGACATTCCCGCCGGCGACGAAGAATCCTCCACTCGTAATGTCGAATGTTCCGTCGAGTATGGCCGTATCGTAGAACCTCAAATACTTGCCGGCTGCAATCGACACGGCAAGCCTGTGTCCGCCGAGATAGATGGTCGAGGCTTCGGCGCCACTTACTCCGAAGAACATATCGGATGTGGACGTCAGCGAAGAGTCTTTCGTAAGGCGCACTCTGCGGAACTGCGATTTTGCTTCGGTGCCGGCATCGTTTCCCGTGTTCCTCAGAGTTCCGCCATCGAGCGTGATCTCGTATTTTCCGAAGCCGACCTGCCCCGCCGCATCCAACACCGCGCTCTCGCGAACGACGATATCGCGCCCCGCAGCGCCAAACGGATAAACACCTCCTGCCGCACCAGGCTTGAGAATTCCCCCGGCGACCTCCGTGCCGCCAGCGTAGGTCTGTTCGGTCTTCGCCACGACAAGAGTTCCCTCCCCTTCCTTCACGAGACGGAGGTTTCCAGAAAGCGTCACGCCGGAGTTCGTTTTTGTCCCCGACGGCACTGCCACATGCAGCCGCCCGCAACGTCCTGTGTTCCCGTATTCAAGCTTGAAGAATTCTATAAGTTCGCCTCCGTTGCTTTCGTAAAATTCTATGCGGTATCTCGTGTATGCCGTCTCGTTCGTGAATTCGTACTGGCGCATCTCGTTCATCACCCAACCGGTTTCATGAGACCTGTCGTCAAGCTCCGTCCACTCGATTCCGTCGTTCGACCCGTAGAACTTGATCGACTTCGGCGCACGCTCTTCGGCAGAAGAAGAATTGCCATTGCTCATGACGCGATAGGCGTTCACTACCGTCGCAGCGGGGAAGGTGTAGTCGATCTGTATTGGCGACTGCGTGCTTATGTTCGCAATGACACGGTGAGTGGAATCGTATGAGGCAGCGTCGCAAAACGCCTTTGCAGCAACGGTGTTGCTATTTAAATAATTATTTGTCGAAGAAACCGTGCCGCTTGGATTCGTCAAATCGAACGAAGAGGAGTCCGTTATCGTTCCTGTGCCGTCAAGCCCGTTCAGCCACAACTCGTGTCCGTCAAGGTCTATCGTGCCGTCGATGGAAAGCACGGCTGACGTAGACCTGAAATCTGCGTCCGCCGTGAGTGTGACATTGCCCGCGACTCTCACAGGCGTACCCTGCAAAAACGACAACGCGGAGAAGTCCGAAGCCACCCCTCCCACAATCTCCACACTGCTTGTCGTGACATGCTTTAATTCGATTTCGGCGATATACAGCTTGGTCGCGTCAGCCCCCGTTCCGGTAACTGCCGTCACCTTGAGGCGGTAGTATCTGTAGGCCGTCGTGTTACCAATGTAGTATTCATTCCAATTGCCCATCGTCCACGACTGGTCCGACTGCGAGTCCAGTTCCTCCCATGTGGCAAAATCATCAGACCCGAATGCCGCTAACTTAAGGCTCATATGACCTCCTCCTGGCGATACTCCGAGCGCGGTTTTGTCAGCAGAGGATAAGGCTTTGGACGTCGCTTGACTGC
>JAZSLQ010000051.1:0-18697 GCA_045535455.1 Kiritimatiellia bacterium
GACGCGCAGGGACCTGGACAGGTTCTTCAAGTCGGCGCCGATCGAGCGCGTCAAGGAGCAGATATGCGAGATGGGCCGCCGCATATACAACAAGGGCTACACCGACGGCAACGGCGGCAACATATCGGTCAGGGTCGGCGAGGACCTCATCCTCTGCACGCCGACGCTGTGCTGCAAGGGCTTCATGCAGCCGAAGGACATCTGCCTCGTCGACATGAACGCCGGCCAGCTCTGCGGGTACCGCCCGCGCACCAGCGAGGTCAAGGTGCACATCGCGATGATGAAGGCGACAGGCATGAACGCGTGCATGCACTGCCATCCGCCGCACTGCAACGCTTTTCTGTTTGCGGGGCTCGTGCCTCCTAACGGAATCAACCCCGAGGCCGACATTTTCCTTTCGCAGATTCCGCTTGCGCCCTACGCGACGCCCGGCACGGACGAAGTCGCGAAGACGGTCGCCGAGGCCGCGAAGAAGTCAAACGTAGTCTTCATGGCCAACCATGGCATCGTCTGCGGCGGGCGCGACATCGAGGAGGCCGAGTGGTTCGCGGAGAACGCCGACGCGTACTGTCAGGTGCTGCTGCTCGCTGCTGGTCACGGCGGCAAGGTTAACCAGCTTGCACCTAAGTTTATCAAGGACATAATCGCCATCCGCAAGGCGATGGGGCTCTCGGTTGTCAAAGGCCAGAAGCTTTACAACACTCGTCGTTTCAACGGCTACACAATGAAGGCGAAATGAAGAGCTGGACTATTCTTGTAGCGTTCTTTGCGCTTACGGCGTTTGCGTCGCTTGCGGCGACTTACAAGGTCGAGACGGATAAGCCCGAATGCATATATCGCTGCGGCGAGACGGCGACTTTCTCGGTGACGCTGCTCGACGCGGCGAACTTGCGCAAAAGCGATGAGCCGCCGTGCGCGACGCTTGACAACTTCGGAACGCAGCTTGTCGCAAGGACGTCGATTGACATGGCTACCGGGGTCGTGACCAGGATTTCCGGCACGCTTTCGAAGCCGGGGTTCCTTCGCCTGAAGCTTCCGCAGACGAACGACGGTCGCAGCGATCCTTTCGTCTTCAGTGCTGCCTTTGAGCCGGAGAAGATCAGGAAGGGCAGTCCTTCCCCTGCCGACTTCGACGAGTTCTGGGCGACTGCAAAAGCGAAACTCGCAAAGGAAGTTCCGCTTGATCCGCAACTCGAGCGCGTCGAAGAACGCTCGACCGACAAGTTCGACTTCTACCGCATCTCGTTTGCGACTTTCGGCCGCAGGGTCTACGGTCTTCTCTCGGTGCCTAAGGACAAGTCGAAGGCGCCTTTCCCGGTTCGCGTTGGTGTCAACGCCGCCGGCTTCGGCGACTGGACGAACAACATGCAGGGCAGCCCCGACGCGATATGCGCGCAGTTTGCCGTGTACGACTGGCCGATGGACTGGAAGTGGAAGGAGAAGGGGCTCGAGAAGAAGTACAATGAGATGAACAACGCGTGCAGAGCGAAGCATTCCTGCGACTATGCGTCGTCGGGCATCGCCGAGTCGCGCGAAGAATACTTCTATTATCCTGTTGTGCTTGGCATAGACCGCGCGATTGACTGGATTGCGAGGACGTTCCCGGTTGAAGAGGCCAGTTTCTCTTACCAGGGAACTTCGCAAGGCGGCGGTTTTGGCTTTTATCTCTGTGGGCTAAATCACCGCTTCACCCGCGCGGCGTTCTACGTCCCGGCGATTACCGACACGATGGGCTATCTCACCGGACGCGTGAGCGGCTGGCCGAAGATCGTCGAGAACAACTCGTCAACGCCCGAGCGCCGCGCCGCCGCGGCGAAGTGGGCTCCCTATTTTGATGGCGCGAACTTCGCGTCGCGCATCAAGTGCCCTGTGAGAGTCGCCGTTGGCTTTTCCGACACGACATGCCCTCCGTGCGCCGTGTACGCTGCGTACAACGAGATCAAGGTTGAGGACAAGGCGATCGTCCACGGCATCGGGATGACTCACAACTGCTTCGGGAAGTTCTACAAAGATCTTGGGAGCTGGGTCATGGAGCCGCCGAGGCCTTGACTATCATAATGACAGAATGACCAACTATATGGTATAATTACACAAATGAAACTTAAATATAGATCGATGGCAGACTACTGCGCAGAGTACGTGCGCTATCTGGGGATTGCGAAAACTGAACGCCGCAGCTACGCCGAGAGCGTCCGGCTTCTCGAAAAGAGGGGATTCAAGGACATCTCCAAGTTCAAGACGCTGAAGCCTGGCGACAAGGTTTACCGCGGCTACGAAGGCCGCACCGTCATGGCCGCGGTAATCGGCAAGAAGAAGATTTCCGAAGTCGGCCTTCGCATCGTCGGCGGACATACCGATGCGCCGCGCCTCGACCTCAAGCCGAGGCCTCTCTACGAGAAGGGCGGCTATGTCTACTTCGACTGCCACATCTATGGTGGCATCAAGAAGTGCCAGTGGCTCGTCCTCCCGCTCGCGCTCTACGGAACAGTCGTTCGCAAGGACGGCAAGAAAATCGACATCGCGGTAGGCGACGCGCCTGGCGATCCCGTCTTCATGATCAGCGACATCCTGCCGCATCTCGGCAAGGACCAGGCGAAGCTCACCCGCGACGAGTTCTTCCCCGCCGAGGATCTCGACGTCATCGCGTGGACGACTTACGCGAAGCCCGAGAAGGACGCGAAGCCCGGCGACGAGCCGAAGGCCGGCAAGTCCGATTTCGTCGCCTACTTGAAGAAGACCTACAAGATCGACGAGGAAGACCTGCTTTCTGCCGAGCTCGAGATCGTTCCCGCCGGCATGCCGCGCGAAGTCGGCTTCGACCGTGCGCTCATCGCCGGTTACGGCCATGACGACCGTGTCTGCTCGTTTGCGGGGCTTCAGGCGCTCATCGACGCTTCCGACGACGTTCCCGACGTCACCGCGTCGATCCTGATGTGCGACAAGGAAGAGGTTGGTTCGATGGGCTCCACAGGCATGCAGTCGAGCTTCTTCGAGAACACCGTCGCCGAGATGATCGAGCGCCAGGAGAAGAACGCGCGCGACATCCTCGTGCGCCGTGCGCTCGAGCTTTCCTCGATGCTCTCCGCCGACGTGTCGGCCGCGTCCGATCCCCACTTCCCCGACGTGGACTCGACCGGCAACCGCGCGCGCTTCCACGCTGGCCCCGTCGCCTCTAAGTACACTGGCGGCACGACCAAGGGCGGCGCGAGTGACTGCGGCCCCGAGTTCGTTGCGGAGATTCGCCGCATAATGGAAGAGGGCGATGTCACGTGGCAGATGTGCGAGCTTGGCCGCATGGAGAAGGGTGGCGGCGGCACGATTTCCCAGTACATGGCGAGGTTTGGCATGAAGGTGCTCGACATGGGCACGCCTCTTCTCAACATGCATGCCCCGTGGGAGCTTGCATCCAAATTCGATTGCTGGCAAACTTACCGCGCATACAGCGCATACCTAAGGAGTAAATAAAATGATTGACATCAACCGCAGGAGTTTTCTTTTTGGTTCGGCCGCGGCCGCTACGCTCGCCGGTTGCTCGACCTCCAAGGTCGGGGCTCGCGAGCTCAAGCCCGGCGAGAAGCGCAACGTCGCCATGATCGGCATCGGCATTCAGGGCCGCTTCCTGCTTACCGAGTTTCTGAAGCAGCCCAACGTCCGCGTCGTCGCCATCTGCGACGTCGACAAGACGCGCCGCGAGGACAGCGCCGGTAAGGTCAACGCCTACTACAAGGACGACTCCAAGTGCGCGACGTATGAGGACTTCCGTGACGTCCTCTCCAACCCCGAGATCGACGCCGTCTGCATTGCGACGCCGGACCACTGGCACGCATACATCTCCGTCGAGGCGATGAAGCACGGCAAGGACGTCTATTGCGAGAAGCCGCTCACGTTCTCCATCGACGAGGCCAAGAAGGTCATCGAGGCGCAGAAGAAGTATGGCCGCGTATTCCAGACGGGCTCCATGCAGCGCTCTTGGCGCGTCTTCCGCACGGCGGCAGCGCTCGTTCGTGGCGGCGTCATCGGCACCGTCAGGTACGTCGATGCGAACTACGGCCGTGGCGGGCAGAAGCTCGGCGGGCCTTCGCACCCGATCCGCTTCTGGGACGAGCCCAACAACGCCGCGAAGGAGGCCGAGGGCTATGAGCTTCTCGGCGAGAAGGGCTGGGACATGTGGCTCGGGCCCGCGAAGTGGCGTCCCTACTCCAACCAGCTCGCTCCTGTAGGCGTCAACAAGTTCTATCCGATGTTCTGGCGCTTCGACGATGACATCGGCTCCGGCTATAACGGCGACTGGGGCGCACACCACCTCGACATCGCGCAGTGGGGCCTTGACATGGACGACTCCGGCCCGTACAAGATCATCCGCTCCGACGAGCCGTACTCGACCGACCTCTACCACGGCGGCCGCCGCCAGTTCGGCATGAGGATGCTCTTCAAGTCAAAACAGGACGGCAAGGACGTCGAACTCTACCACGGCCCATTCGGCGTGTGGGGAACGGTGTTCTACGGCACAAAGGGCATCGTCGCCGTCAACCGCGGCAAGATCGCGGTCTGGTCTGGTTTTGACGCAACGGCGGTCCGTCCGACCGAGGACATCCGCAAGGCGCTTCAGGACGTGTCGTTCATGAAGGACAACATCGTCGCCGAGTCCGTCGGCAAGGACTACGGGACCGACGCGGCGGTCAAGAAGGACAACCGCCTCGACGCCGCGCTCGACCTCCTCGAGGAGAAGTATGCCGCCGAGATCGAAAAGGCCGGGCTCTACGTGAGCCCCAACCAGATACAGAACTTCTGCGAGTGCCTCGACTCCCGCAAGATGACGATCTCGCCCGCCGAGGTTGGCGGTCGCAGCTGCACGCTGTGCCTCCTTTGCAACATGTCGTATGTCTACGACACCGGCTTCGACTGGGATCCCAAGAGGATGCAGCTCGCCAAGGGTGAGACGAAGGGCATCTCGACGAAGCGCGAAGTCTACCGCAACGGCTGGGAGATCGTCGTCTGATGAAACCTGTGCGGGCCATAATCCTCGGCTACGGCATCCGCGGCCGCGCTTACGCGTCGTACGCGAAGACCCATCCCGACGAGTTTGAGATCGCGGGTCTCGCCGACCCTGTGGCCGAGTTCCCCGAAAATGCGACTTATCCTACGTGGAAGAGCTGGGAGGCGGCCCTCGACGCCGGCGTCGACGCAGACGCCGTCGTCATCTCCCTTCCCGACCGGCTTCACCACAAGTCGTGCCTTAAGGCGCTCGAGAAGGGCTACCACGTCCTTCTCGAGAAGCCGATCGGGTGCACTTGGCAGGAGTGCGTCGACATCGCGGAGGCCCAGAAGCGCACGAAGCGCCTCGTCCTTACCGGCTATGTCCTTCGCTATGCGCCGTTCTACAAGAAGCTCCGCGAGGTCATCGCGTCGGGCGCGATAGGCGAGTTGACGAGCGTCCATCACCTTGCGGCCATTTCCTACGGCAAGGCGGCCCACGCCTATTGCCGTGGCAACTGGTCGGTAGAGGCGAAGGGCACGGGAATGCTCGTCAACAAGTGCACGCACGACTTCGACCTCATCGAGTGGTGGACGAAGGGCAAGCGCTGCAAGAAGATATCGAGCTTCGGCTCGCTCATGCACTGGCGGCCAGAGAACAAGCCGGCGGGCGCGGCGGAACGTTGCCAGGACTGTCCCGAGCGGGTCCGCGAGAACTGTCCGTTCGACGCGTACAAGATCTACTACGACCGCACCGACTTGAGGTACCACTTCGCGGACGAGTCCGACGAGGCGATCCTCAACATGATCGAGAAGTCGCCTTACGGCCGCTGCGTTTATGCCTGCGGCAACGACTCCGTCGACCACCAGACGGTGCTCATGGAGTACGACGGTGGGCTCACGATCATCCTCGAGATGGAGAGCTATTCGCAGCAGCGCACGCGCGTCACGCATTTCTACGGTACGCGCGGCGAGGTGATTGCGGACGAGCACAAGATCGAGATTCTGCCGTTCCTCGGCGACTCGACGACAATCGTCCCGCAGCAGCACGGCCACCACGGTGGCGGCGACCGCGAGATCATGACCGAGTTCGTGAAGCTCGTGAGGACCGCGTCTCCCGACCGCTACTCGGCAGTCCTCGACGCCGCTCTCGAGTCGCACCGCATTGCCTTCCTCGCGGAAGAGTCCCGCAAGACCGCCCGCACGATCTGCGACTGATTGTTTAGCCACAAAGGACAGGAGAAACAGAAGATGGGGTCGCGCTAACACGCGACCACGAAATACATGAAACACACGGAAGTAATTCCGTGTGTTTTTGTCTTATGCCAAAAGAGCGCTACGCGCGACCACGAACCCTGCGAACGTCGCGTTGCGTGAACACGAATGAGCGCTTAATTTGCTATAATATCCGCATGAGCAACGAGATGTTCGAGCGAAACCTGCCGCCGTATCTGGCGCACGACCTTGAGGCCTGGAAGAAGGGCGTCGAGGAGAAGTCTCATCTGCTCGACTGCCTCTGGGGTGAGCTCTACGGTTCCATCAACATCGCCGAAATCAACGACAACTTGATCACCCACGAACAGGCGCAGTATCTCCGCGACAAGTACCTCTGGGGAAAGGACGTATGATGGAACCTGTTGACTTCACTAGCTGCGAACGACTTCCCGGCCGCGCCTACAACGGCGCGAACGGAAAGAAGATCGCCGTGCGGTACGATGGCGACGTGTGGCTTCTTAAGTTCCCTCCTTCTACGGCTGAAAAGCCAACGACGCTTTCCTATTCAAACAGCTGCTATAGCGAGCATGTTGCCAGCACCATCGCCAACATGATCGGCTTTAGGGCTCACGAGACTCGGCTTGGCACGTTCACCAATGGCAAGACAAAGGTTGTTTGCGCCTGCCGTGACTTCACTGCGGACGGCAAGCAGCTTTACGACTTCTGCTCGATAAAGAATACGGTGATAGATTCTGAGACTGGCGGCACAGGAACTGAGCTCGGCGACGTCCTTGAAACAATCGATCACCAGTCGTTTGTTGACCCGGTTGTGCTCAAGGGCCATTTCTGGGATATGTTCGTAGTTGACGCGTTTCTCGGCAACTTCGACCGACACAACGGCAACTGGGGTTTTCTCGTCGATCCCACTACACGAAAGGCGGAGATTGCCCCGGCGTTCGATTTTGGCAGTTGCCTCCTTCCTCAGGCAGATGACGACATCATGCGCCGCGTCATCGAGGACAAGGCGGAACTTGATGCTCGCATCTACAACTTCCCGGCCTCTGCTTTAAAGCAAGAGGGCAAGAAGATCGGTTATGTTGATTTTATTGCGCAAAACCGCGATGGTGTTCTCGCGCCGTCGCTTAAGCGCATTGTCCCGCGCATCGACCTTGCGGCAATCAACGCCTTCATCGATGATACGCCATACCTCACCGACCTCCAGCGCCAGTTCTACAAGACCTACCTCGCGGCGAGGTATAAGGTGATGTTCGAACCGATTTCCTCGCTGTAGAGGGCCGCAGGACCGCCCGCACGATCTGCGGTTGATTGTTTAGCCTAAAAACGGCAGTTCATTTTTTTAACGCAGAGGCGCAGAGACGCAAAGTGCGCAGAGAATGAAATTTGCTGTAAAAATGCTGAATTCCAAACTCTGTCCGAGAGCATGAGCCATCACCAATTGGGTGAATGATGTTGCCAGCACCTACAAGGAGATATCTTCCCAAAATGCATAAAACTCTCCGCGTTCTCTGCGTCTCTGCGACTCTGCGTTAAACGCTTCCCCACCCAACTGCCGAATATAGGTTTAGCCACAAAGGACAGGAGAAACAGGAGAAGGGGATTGCGCTAACGCGCGGCACGAAAAACACGAAGCACACGAAAGCGATTTCGTGTGCTTATTTTATGCCGGAAGCAATAGCTTTAGGATGCCGACAACTGTGCCTTTCAGGTAAGACCAGGCAATGTCTGGGCGCTTGTTTTTTAACGCGACAAGTCCGTAGTAGACGGCAGACAGCGGAGCGAAGACTAGTGCAACGGAAGCAATCTGCAGCAACGAAAAGTGTTTGCGCGCAAATCTAAGACGGTTGCAGGCAAAACAGTATGTGCGGTAGGGTTTTTCGATTCCGAGTTGTCGCAGCTCTGGCACGCATCCAGGCTCAAGAAAGCCGTGGTGTGCTGTTCGTGCCGTTGTAAGGACGATTTCCTCGTAGCCGGCCTCGCCGATTTTCCAACCAAAATCGGATTCTTCGAATATCTGGACATACTTCTCATCAAATCCGCCGACGGCATCGAAGACCTTTCGCGGGACCATGAAGCCGTTTGGATAATAAGACGTCGGATATGACGCTGGACTTTCTGGAAGTTCGGCGATTGGAAGGTTTGGGCAGTGGTCTTTTGGCTGAGATGTCCATCTATTGAAGTTGCTTCCGAGAGACCAGATGACGTTGTTTTTGCCAGGCCGCATGTGGATTGCCATTGGCGCGACGAGCCCAAGTTTTGCGTTCTCGCTGAACGCCTGAGTCATCTCAATGAAGATTCGCCTGTCAACTACATTGTCGTCGTCAAGGAAGAAAAGATAGTCGCCAGTCGCAATCTTCGCGCCGTTGTTGCGCGACACCGCTTGAAAGGAATTTCGTTCGTTACGAATATACTTTACCTTGTCGCCAAATCGCTCCCTGATTCTTGTTCCCGTATCGTCTGGCGAACAGTCGTCGACGACAATGACTTCAAGCTCGGGCCATTCCGTGTCCAGTATGCTCTGAACGCAGCGGCAGACCATCTCCGCGCGGTTGAACGTCGGGATTATGACGGAGATAGCAGACATCACAAACTGAAGTCTGTTTTTGCGTAGTTCCAGATCTTGAATTCGTCGATCAGGAAAGGGGATTTTGTCGAAAATTCTGGATCGAGTTTCGGGTCGTGTGTAAACGACAGTAAGGTCGGAGTTGAAATAATGGCGGAGGCATCTTCGGTACTTCTGATGTGATTCTGTATGTCAGGGACGGGATGTCCGTCTAATAGCAGCGCCATCCTTGGCGAGCCAGTAAGATCGGAAATACCGTCTTTGTCCCATATGATGGCATAGTGATGCCAGTCGCGGAAGTTGCTCGTAGGGAACAAGTCTTCATACCGAAGAGACCTGCATCCTCGGAGGCTGGCTATGTTGCCGAGAAATGTCCAGGTCGAAAAGCCTGAGTTTCCACAGCCATTATTCGAAACTATGTCTAAGGTGCAGATAGTGTGATTTGTGATCTTCTGGGTTATAGTGAAGAGTCTTGGATCGCCGCCGTTTCCAATGTAAGAAGATGGCTTGAGAATCTTTGCCCAGAATTCGATGCAACCGGAGGTGCCAAAGAAATTTGAGGGAAGTTCAAATGTCGCATTCTGTGCATACACTGTTGTTTGTAGCGCGTTTCCAGATTTTCCTTCTGTGAAAGAACCTCTTAAGTATGTGCCTTTGGGACCAACAGCTGGCGAGGTGATTGCGGTCGAGTCGTCAAATGTGCAATGGAAAACAAGTCCATCGTCCCCGCTTGTCGTGACTTTGCGTTGTGTGAGCGCGATTGACCTGAAATTGGTGCGCGGAATCGCGAGCTCGCCAAGAAGTGACTTTATGGCGAAGCTATCGTTGGCGACGGTCATCGCGAATTTGTCGCCATTTGTGAGTTCAACTTTAGACTCCCCATTCGTGCCACTAAAGGCAAGTGACTTTACTATGGATGGGTCGAGCTTGAGCTTTTCCAAAAAGACGGTCGAGCCGCTGATCTGCTCAGTGCAGAATTCGCCTTTTACCGTCGAGCCGTCTTTAAGCGTGGCGTTGGCAGATACAGTGTAGTCCTTTTCCGTTTGGGCGGTCACACATCCAGCCAACAATGCTACTACGGCAATCAGATATGACTTATTCATATTGCGTCTCCTTGCGTAGTGGTATTATACCATAAGAGTGGAGACTTGTGAGCGCATTGCGCGCGACTTCCGTTGATAGGACTCACCATTGTGGGCGTTGACAAGTAGGATTAAAATATCCTATAATACCTGTCAAGACACATAGATAGGATATTTCTAATGTATATTGACACCGACAAGATTGTCACTATGACAGCGGCGAATCAAAACTTCTCCGCTGTAGCTCGGCAGACGGAAAGGGACGGCAAGTCCGTGATATTCAAGAACAACCGCCCCAAATACATTCTAATCGACCTTGATGGCGGCGAGTATCTCGACCTCACCGAGGACGAGAGAATTGACGTTGTCGCAAGGCGCATCATGAAGCAACACAAGGCTGCGTTTCTGGAGCTGGCGAAATGACGAAGTTCTCCAAAGACAAGGTTCTCCTGCTCCACCAATACATCGCCTCGGAAACGGGCGGAAGTGTTGGACTTCGCGACGAGGGGCTTCTCGAATCGGCGCTTGAAAGCGCGTTTGCCACTTTCGAAGGGAAGGAACTCTATCCAACGAAAGAGGAGAAGGCGGCTCGCATCGGCGCGTCGCTCGTCGCGAATCACGCGTTCCTCGACGGCAACAAGAGAATCGGCATGTATGTGATGCTGACGTTTCTTGAAGTGAACGGGATTCGACTTCAATGCACCGACGAGGAGATCGTCCACGCCGGCTTGTCGCTCGCCGAAGGCTCCATGGGCTACGACGAACTCCTCGCCTGGATTCGCGAACATGTAATGCTGCAAGAAAAATGACCTTACCCCCATGGACGTACTGACTGTAAAGGCGTATGAATGCCACCGCCAACTATGGTCCGTAAACATTGGCTCAAAGCAACTTCGTTCGGCAACGTTATGACAATCACATATCAGGTCAAAGATTCGGTATACGTAAACCTCACTAACCGCTGTCCCTGCGCTTGCACATTTTGTTTGCGCAACAATGCTGACTCGGTGTACGGCTCGCCGTCGTTGTGGCTTGAGCGCGAGCCGACACTAGACGAAGTCGTCGCCTCCCTTGAGTCATGGGACTGGAAGCGCTTCGGCGAGTGCGTGTTCTGTGGCTACGGTGAGCCGACCGAACGTCTTGATGTGCTTCTCGCCGCCGCTGCGCACATGAAAGCCGCGCATCCGAATATCCGCATCCGCGTCAACACCAATGGACTTGCCGATCTTATCGCGGGTGAACCCACGGCGCGGCGTTTCGCGGGCAAGGTTGACTGCATCTCAATATCGCTCAATACGGACGATCCCGCCGAGTATCTTGCCGTATGCAGACCGCGTTTCGGAGAGGCCGCATATCCGGCCATGTTGCGCTTTGCCGAGGAGGCCGCGCGATACGTCCCTGAGGTGGTCATGACGGTTGTTGGCGAGCCCGTCACTTCTTTGGAGAAACAGGAGCGTTGCAGGGCCATTGCAACACGCCTGGGAGTTCGTCTTCGCGTCAGGCGCTATGAACCAGGCATCGTCACGGCCAAGATCGACGAGTAGAAGACGGACGCGGTCCACGACAAGATCCTCCACCTTGACAGCTTGCCTTTCCAATTTGACCCACGAGATTGTGCAACTTTCCGGTAATTTTGGCGATGCTATTGACATAATTATGATAATTGAATATAATATCGCCTGTCAATTGCCATAAAAGAATAAGTTGTGGAGAGTGCTGTAATAGATCAGATGCTGGCAGAAGTTGGCGAATCCATTCGCAAACTTCGACTTCAGCGCAATTTGTCGCAAAGTGTCGTTGCCGAGCGAAGTGGCATTTCATTCGGCGCGTATCGCAATCTTGAGTCGGGGCAGGGGGTCTCTCTCAGGTCGTTTCTCGCGGTTTGCCGCACATTGGGCAAGACGGATTGGATGCGCACCTTGCCGCCGCCGATGATCAGCCCGATGGAAATACTAAGGCGCGAGAGCCGTCCTGCGAGGCAAAGGGCGTCTGCCGTCAGAAAGAAGGTTGAAAATGGCTAGGGCTTCGAGATACATTCCTGTCAGGGCGATTAAGGTCTCGCTCTGGAACAGGACTGTGGGGGCAATCGTTCCCTATTCGGCCGGCTACTGCGCCTTCGAGTATGATCAGGAGTTCCTTTCCAGCGGGCTTGACATTGCGCCGCTTAAGATGCCGCTTTCGAACGGCGCAGGGCCGTATGTGTTCAACGACTTCGGGCAGGGCGTGTTCATGGGGCTGCCTGGAGTTTTTGCCGATTCGCTGCCAGATGGGTTTGGCAACACGCTCATAAACGAATATCTGCGCAGGCAGGGCGTACCTGCCGATTCGATCACGGCTCTCGACAGGCTCGCGTACATTGGTGCGCGCGGCATGGGTGCGCTTTGCTATGAGCCGGAGCGCAATCCGCATGGAGGCAAGCCGTTCGCCCTTGACATGCGCGAGCTGACGGAAGAGGCGCGGAAGGTGCTCAATGGGTCGTTGGAGAAGATGTCTGGTAAAGACGCGCTTCGTAGCATCTTGCGGGTCGGCGTTTCCGCTGGCGGCGGAAAGGCAAAGGCGGTCGTTGGCTGGAACCGAGAAACGGACCAGTTCCTCGCGGGGGATCGCGGTCTGCCCGATGGGTTCGAGTATTGGATAATCAAGTTCACGCCACCAGAGTATCCCTATCGTGGCCGGTGCGAGTACGAAATCATGCAGAAGGCGCGCGCTGCCGGAATCGAAACAAGTGAGTGCCGCCTATTTGAGATAGACGGAATCGAGCACTTCATGACGAAGCGCTTTGACAGGGAAGGGCAGACGCGGCATCATGTCCAGACCCTTGCTGCAATCGCCCATCTCCCGACGGGCATGGGCTCGGAGGTCTGCTCCTACGATAACATATTCTCGACGATAGACGATCTTGCGCTCGGATACGAGGCGAAGGAGCAGATGTTTAGGCGCATGGCGTTTAACGTCCTTGCGGATGAAAGCGATGACCACACGAAGAACTTCTCATTCCTGATGCGGGAAAACGGAAGATGGGAGCTTGCACCTGCCTACGATATCAACGGCGGTGCACCCGAGGAGGCCGAGGAGGTTCTTGATCCCTGGTGCGGCTGGCACGGCTTCCACGCGATAAAGGTCAATGGCAAGCAGTCGAAGATCACCGACGACGACCTTCTCGCCGTCGCGGACAGGTTCGCCATTGGCACCGCCTCGCGTGTGCTGGGCGAGGTCAAGAACGCGATAGGTCGGGCGGGCTGAGACCCTCCAACGTTAATGTGTCGAATCAAGAGCATTGCCTTTCGCCGATAAAATAGTGTATAATGCCTTTTAATTCGTAACTTTCAAATTTCTAATATTGCTATGGCAGGTGAATATCAGTTCAGTTTAATCGACGTCACTAAGCAGGTCGGCACCAAGACGATCCTGAAGGACGTCAACCTCTCGTTCTTCTACGGTGCGCACATCGGCGTCATCGGCGCGAACGGCGCGGGCAAGTCGTCGCTCCTCAAGATCCTTGCGGGTCTCGACACCGACCTTATGGGGACGGTGCAGGTCGCGAAGGGGACGAAGGTCGGGTATCTCCCACAGGAGCCGGAGCTTGACGACTCCAAGACCGTCCTCGAAACGGTGATGGAAGGCGTCGCGGACGCGCAGGCGATGGTGACGCGCTACGAGGACCTCTGCTGCGAACTCGACGACCCGAAGGCCGCGGCGGAAATGGAGCGGCTCCAGGCGATCATCGACGCGAACGACTACTGGAATCTCGAGAACCTCGTCGAACGGCGCATGGCGGACCTAGGATGCCCCGACGGGTCGAAGCAGGTTGGCGTCCTCTCGGGCGGAGAGCGCCGTCGCGTCGCGATTACGCGGCTTCTTCTCTCCAATCCCGACGTCCTTCTTCTCGACGAACCGACAAACCACCTCGACGCCGAGACAACCTTCCGCCTCGAGGCGTATTTGAAGGAGTTCAAGGGAACGCTTATCGTCGTCACTCATGACCGCTACTTCCTCTCCGACGTCACCGAGTGGATTCTCGAGCTTGACCACGGTATCTGCTATCCCTACAAGGGCAACTACGAAGAATGGCTCAAGCAGAAAGAGGCGATGCTTGCGCGCGAGGCGAAGGTCGAGAAGTCGAGGCAGAAGCTTCTCGAGAACGAGCTCAAGTGGATTCAGACGAATCCCTCGGGTCGCCACGCGAAGGCCAAGGCCCGTGTCGAGCGCTACGAGGAGCTGCAAAAGCAGGAGGTGTCGACGCGCGAGGACGATCTCGTCATCCGCATCCCGCCGGGGCCTCGGCTTGGCGATCTCGTCGTCCGCGCAGAGCACGTCAAGATGTCGTTCGGCGACCAGGTGCTTTACACGGACCTAAACTTCGATCTGCCGCGCGGCGGCATAGTCGGCGTCATCGGCGCAAACGGCGCGGGCAAGACGACGCTCTTCAAGCTCATCACTGGGCAGCTCAAGCCGGTGGAGGGCTCTTTCAAGGTCGGCGATACGGTGAAGCTCTCGTATGTTGACCAGACGAGAAGCGAGCTCAAGCCCGACGAAACCGTCTATGAGGCGATAACAGGCGGCGGCGAGTTCGTGAAGCTCGCGGGCACTACGATGATGAACGGCCGTGCCTACTGCAGCCGCTTCAACTTCCGCGGTCCCGAGCAGCAGAAGAAAGTCGGCGTCCTCTCGGGCGGTGAGCGCAACCGCGTCCACCTCGCGAAGCTCCTCACCTCTGGTGGCAACCTCCTTCTCCTCGACGAGCCGACGAACGACCTCGATGTCGCGACTCTTCGCTCCTTGGAAGAGGGTCTTCAGGACTTCGGCGGCTGCGTGATGGTAGTATCGCACGACCGCTGGTTCCTCGACCGAATCGCGACGCACATCCTCGCGTTCGAAGGGAAGGGCAAGACTACCTGGTTCGAGGGAAGCTACTCGGAGTACCACGAAGCGCTTGCAAAGCGCAAGTAGCCGCGGCGCAAGAATCTGCTACTATTTTCACACAACAAAGAAAGAATAAGATGGAAACGAAGATACTACAGTTTGGCGAGGGGAACTTCCTCAGGTGCTTCATCGACTGGATGGTGCAGAAGATGAACGACAAGGCTGGCTTTGATGGCGCGGTCCAGATAATCCAGCCGATCGGCGATGAATTGTGCGTGCCGGCGAAGATCCTGAACGACCGCGGCGGAAAGTATCACACTTGCCTTCGCGGCATTATCGGCGGCAAGACCGTCGAAGAGATCGAGGAGATTTCCTGCGTCAAGGGTGTCGACATTCCGGCGAACGTTGAGAAGTACGCGACGATTCCGTCGCTCAGGTTCGTCGTCTCGAACACGACCGAAGCGGGCATCCAGTACGTCAAGGGGGAGAACACCTTCCCGGCGAAGGTCCTGCGTCTCCTGCGGGCCCGGTTTGCCGCGAAGCTGCCCGGCCTCGTCTTCATCCCGTGCGAACTCATCGAGCACAACGGCGACAACCTCAAGAAATGCGTGCTTCAGCACCTTGCTGACGAGCCGGATGCCGCGCTTGGCGAGTGGATTGAGAAGGAATGTGTCTTCTGCTCCACGCTCGTCGACCGCATCGTCGCGGGCCGTCCCGATCCCGAGTCCGCGGCGCGCTACGCCGAGCAGCTTGGCGAGAAGGACGATGTCCTCGTCTGCGGCGAGCCGTTTCACTTCTTCGTCGTCGAGACGCCCGTTGGCTTCGAACTCGAAAGCGAACTTCCGCTCAAGGCGGCCGGCGTCAACGTCGTCTACACGCCCGACATGCAGCCCTACCGCACGCGCAAGGTGCGCTTCCTCAACGCGACCCACACGACGATGGTGTACCGCGGGCTCGAGAAGGGCTTCACCGAGGTCGCGCAGTGCATCGCAGACCCCGAGTTCAACAAGTTCGTCCGCCAGGTGATCTTCGACGAAATCTTCCCGACGGTGAACCTTCCCGATGCGGAGAAGAAGGAATACGCCGAGAGCGTCCTCGAACGCTTCGCCAATCCCTTCGCCCACCACCAGCTCAAGTCCATCGCGCTCAACACGATCGCGAAATGGAAGACGCGGTGCCTCCCGGTCGTCTGTGACTACTATAAGCTCTACGGCAAGCTCCCGAGCGCGATGATCGAGGGCTACGAGGCCATTGCCCGCCACTACGACGCTGCGAAGTAACTGGTTTCTGCCGTCATGAAAGGCGGGCACGGATTCGAGACGAGGGTTTACCTCCTGGACGTGACCGACCGGTGCCCAAACCGCCGGTCGATGCAGGAGCTCGTGGACGTGCTCGCGCGCTTCGGCTATACCGAATTCTGCCTTTACGACACGGCGAAGGAACGGGAGGAAGCTCTTGATACGGCGAAGACCGAGACCTACTGCCGCATGCAGGGGATTGGCTTCAAGGTCGTAGGCGAGGATTATCGCCGCGAGATTGAGGCGGAAGCAAAGACAGTGATTGCTCCGACGTTTGCCGCTCGCTCGCTTTGCGGACGCATAGAGGAGATGCGCGAGGCGATGGAACGCGCCGAGGCTGCGGGTTCCGAGCGAAAGGCAACGCGCTTCGTCGTGACAGACTTCTCCGACGGATATGCGTGGCATCCGCTCTGCGTGTCGCTTCCCGCGATCATCTTGGCTGGCAACATGATGACAGCGGGTCGCGTCGCGGCGAAGATGGATTTGGAGAAAGACCTCTGTTCGGTGATGGACCTCCCAGTCGGCGGGCTTCTCCAGAAGCTTGGCACGCTCTATCTCCGTGGCGGCGCGGTAAAGCCAGACTCCTCCGAGTATTTCAACATACTCGCTGGCGACGTCGGCTACTCGCGCCACCCTGGTCTTACGCAGTTTGTTCTCGATGACGTCTCTGGCGTTGCGCGTGGCGTGAGGATTGCGCTCGAACGCTGGGTCGACCGTAACGACTGGGCGAAGGAGATTTCCTATGCGGCGCTCCTGCTCGAATGTTCGTGCCATAGGCGCGACGAGCGGCGTCTCCGCGAGCTCCGCGACCTCCACGGGCACATCTGGCGCATGCGATTCGAGCCCGAGGGCCGCGTAGAATCGCTTGCTAAGCTTCCCAGATTCTAAAAAAGCGCCGAAATCCCCAAGGAATTGTGTTTCGTCAACGGGCTGTACACAACCTGTTGATAAGATTTTATAAATTCACCCTTGTCAGGACACAAGATTTAGTGTATCATATCTAACCGAACTACCAAAAGTAGGTAGAATCCATTTATTAACCACGTCCAAAACAAAGAGAGGCGATCACGCGATGAAGATGAAAGAGATGAAGATCACCAAGCGCAGCGGACAGGAAGTTCCGTTCGATATCACGAAGATCGAGAATGCGATTCGCAAGGCGTCGCAGGCGGTCGACTACAAGGACGCGCTTTCGGAAGGTCGCATCAAGCTCATCGCAGAGGAAGTCGCGGGCGTGTGCGCGGCGCGTGACCGTGCGATGCACGTCGAGGAGATTCAGGACGTCGTAGAGACGAAGCTCATGGAGTTTGGCGCGCGCGAGATCGCGAAGCGCTACATCGTCTATCGCTACAAGCAGCAGCTCCTCCGTCAGGCCAACACGACGGACAAGCAGATACTCTCCCTCATCGAGTGCAACAACGAGGACGTCAAGCAGGAGAACTCCAACAAGAACCCGACGATCAACGCCGTGCAGCGCGACTACATGGCCGGCGAGGTTTCGAAGGACGTCTCCGCGCGTCTCCTCCTCCCCGCGGACGTCGTGCAGGCGCACAAGGAAGGCGTGATCCATTTCCACGACATGGACTACTACGCGCAGCACATGCACAACTGCGACCTAGTGAACCTCGAGGACACGCTGCAGAACGGCACCGTGATCTCCGAGACGATGATCGAGAAGCCGAAGTCGTTCTCCCCCGCCTGCAACATCGCAACGCAGATCATCGCCCAGGTCGCCTCTAACCAGTACGGCGGCCAGTCCATCTCCCTCACGCATCTCGCGCCGTTCGTGGACATCTCGCGCAAGGCGATACAGGAAGAGGTGAAGGAGGAATGCGAGCTCTCTGGCGTAAAGATGTCGAAGGCCGACTTCGAGAAGATCGTCGAGCGCCGCGTCCGCAAGGAGATCCAGAAGGGCGTTCAGACGATCCAGTACCAGGTCGTCACGCTCATGACGACAAACGGCCAGGCGCCGTTCGTCACCGTGTACATGTACCTCGGCGAGGCGAGGAGCGAGCGCGAGCGCGACGACCTCGCGATGATCATCGAGGAAGTTCTGAACGAGCGCATCAAGGGCGTCAAGAACGAGCAGGGCGTCTACATCACGCCCGCGTTCCCGAAGCTCATCTACGTCCTCGAGCCGCAGAACATCACGGAGAAGTCGAAGTACTGGTACCTCACCGAGCTCGCCGCGAAGTGCACGGCCAAGCGCATGGTGCCGGACTACATCTCCGCGAAGAAGATGCTCGAGTACAAGGTCGACAAGAACGGAAACGGCAACGTCTACACGTGCATGGGCTGCCGCTCGTTCCTCACCCCGTACGTCGACGAGAACGGGAAGCCCAAGTACTACGGGCGCTTCAACCAGGGCGTGGTGACGCTCAACCTCGTCGACATCGCGCTTTCGGCGCACGGCGACATGAAGAAGTTCTGGGAGATCTTCGGCGAGCGCTGCGAGCTCTGCCACAAGGCGCTGCAGTGCCGCCACGAGCGCCTTACGGGCACTCTCTCCGACGCGGCGCCGATCCTCTGGCAGTACGGCGCGCTCACCCGCCTCAAGAAGGGCGAGAAGATCGACAAGTACCTGCACGGCGGGTACTCCACGATCTCGCTCGGCTACGCGGGGCTCTGGGAGTGCGTGCTCGCGCTCAACGGCAAGAAGCTCACCGAGCCGGAGGGCGAGAAGC
>JAZSLQ010000173.1:0-11170 GCA_045535455.1 Kiritimatiellia bacterium
CCCTTGGCTCACAGAACGACATGGCCACGATCCGACTTGCACGAGCGTGAGCGGCCTCAGACGCGTGCCGAAACCCGCCGCCAGCACGACGGCCTTCTTGACTTCTCCGGCTTTCATATTTTCCTCGTCACTTTTTCACGGCGGAGATTATACCACAATTTCACATTCCACGCGTCGTCCGCCGCAAAATACTTGCACGGACAAAAAAGTTTCGTGCTGGTAGGGTTGATTTCAAGAGGGGCGGTATGGTAAAATGACCGCACCACGAAAAAACAGGAGAGACCATGAAAGCGGAAAGAACCGTCAAGACGAAGAAACTCCAGGGCCTCATCGCGGCCGCGCACACGGCGTTCAACGCCGACGGCAGCGTGAACTACGACGTCATCCCGAAGCAGGCCGCGATGCTCGTCAAGCAGAAGGTCACGGGCGTGTACGTGAGCGGCACGACCGGCGAGGGCGTGCACTGCTCCGTTGAGGAGCGCAAGCGCGTGATGGACGCCTGGGTGAAGGCCGCCAAGGGCAGGCTCTTCCTCATCGCCCACGTCGGCTCGCTCTCGCTCCCCGACACGCAGGAGCTCGCGAAGTACGCGCAGGAGGTCGGAATGGACGCGACGAGCATCGTGCCGCCGTGCTTCTTCCGCCCCGGCTCCATCCAGGGCCTCATCGACTACATCAACGAGGCGCTCAAGTACGCGCAGAAGCTCCCCTTCTACTACTACCACACCTCGATGAGCGGCGTGACCTTCGACATGGAGGCGTTCCTGAAGGCCGCCGACGGCAAGATCAAGAACCTCGCCGGCATCAAGTTCAACTACCCCGACCTCTACATGTACCAGCGCTGCATCCGCGCGTGCGGCGGCAAGTACGACATCACGTGGGGCATCGACGAGTGGTTCGCGGGCGCGGTCGCGCTCGGCGCGAAGTCGGCGATTGGCTCTACCTACAACTACTCGGCCGGGATCTACTATAAGATCTGGGACGCCGTCAAGAAGGGCGATCTCAAGAAGGTCCAGGCCGGCATGAAGAAGGTCTGCGACATCGTCGACATCCTCGTGCAGTATGGCGGCGTTGCGGGCGGCAAGGCCATGATGGCCGTGTGGGGGCTCGACATGGGCGGCGTTCGCCTCCCGAACGTCTCGCTCACCGACAAGCAGAAGGCCGACTGCGTCAAGCGCCTCAAGAAGATCGGCTATAAGTAAGGCGGCTAAAGTTTGCAAAACGCCGCGCTATCCGATGAATAGCGGTAGCGCGTCCGCGGTGGGCGAGTTTCGGCTTAGGGCTCGCTAGCTTTGCCGCGGATACGCGGCAAAGCTCCGGCGAAAAAGCCGGTGGCGACATCGATTTCGCGGTCTTTCACATTTTGCCAGTGCCGTCAAGCCTCCCGGCAAAATGACGACGCGTCGAAATCGGGTCGCCTCCGTCTTTTTCGTCGTCGCGTCGCATTGCGCCGAAACACCCCTCCGCTCCCGCGCGGCAAATCCGTCGCGCCGCCAGGGGCGCATCTCCGAGGTGCCCGCTTCCCCGCGGCACATCCGTGGCGATTTCATCCGCACCATAATCTCACAGAGTCGCAATTTACAGATTTCTGAGGCGGAAAATATCAGCAAATGAGTTTTTGGTATAATACGCGGCATGAGAAGGACCATAGTGTGTTTTTGGTTGATGTTTGCGCTGCAAAGCGCAACTGCGTTAGAAGTAGATGCTTCGGGAGGCAGCGCGGAGGCATGCCCGATGCCTGGGGGCCCATTCGTCAACGGAAATGAATTTCCCAAGAACGGAAACACGAATGCATATTACTGGATAGATGTAGTGGCTAGGGCTCGTGACGAGAAGCTTGTTTTCCGGGGTGACGGGCCGTCGAATCTTCCTGATCCGGCGTTTATGGCTTGTGTAGGGCAGACGAATCGCGTCATTCTGCTTATCGGCAAGAAGTATGACATCTGTTCTGCGGGAGGCTTTGACATCGTGTCAAAATCAAGTTCATTAGTACAAGTTGAGGCACTGCCGGGAGGCGGCAATTCGGTCAGGTTCCCTGTAGACATCAAGATGATTCAATCCTGGACGAAGCCCACACGAATAAGTGTTCGTTCTCAAAACGTCGGATTGCAGACCCGGAAAATTGATGACAACAAGAAGGTGTCCAAGCGAAGTCTTGGTGTTTTGCCTACGCCAGAACAGGAAGCGGAACAAAAGGAGCGTCAGAAGTGGATGAAAGAAGCCAAAGCAAGGGCGCGTGTGCGAGAGGATCGGTTGAGGGCGCTTGAAGAGGCTAGAAAACCTTTGATTTATGATCTTCCGCCAGGGAGCGAGTTCAAGTTGTTCGGATATGTCATCGGGCACCGGTATCCTCCTGCAGAGGTTGGACAGAAGGTTATTTATGGGGATCTGGTTCATCATTTTACGCCGCACTACACCCTAGCCGAGAAGTTTCATGGCATGGACATGCTTTCTTGCAGCCTTGCGCCGATAAGCAAACGGCTTTACTCGATGTCGTTGTGTCGTAGTAATTTCTCTGGCCGCGAGGAGCTCATGAAGGAAGGTGCGTCAGTACTTGAAAGTCTTGGGAAAATGCTAGGCCATCAGTTGGCGCCGTTCAAGTACGAGGCTCCGGATTGGCCGTATTGGCCGTGTGGTTTATGGAGCGGGCCGCTCCCAGATCTTTTTGTGGCTGATGAGAACCAATGGGCAACGTCAAAGAATGTATTTGCGGTGTCCAATACGAGAATTGGCGGTGTCTTTGTCAATGTGAAGCTTGGTGTTGTCGCATTTGATCATTTCAACATGTCAATTGCTGTGAGGGATGACGCTTTGGCAGCCGAGAGTCAACGGGAGTTTGAAGAAGATTTCAAGAAAAACCATGACGGCAAGACTTTTTCTGAATGGTGCCAAGAGTGTGCGTTTAAAAGTTCGCCAGAATATAAAAAGAACCAAGATAGAGCGTTGCTGCCAGATGACTTCAAGATCGCTGGCCATTTTCTGGGCGAGCTAATACCTCCGGCTGAGTTTGCTGAACGATTTGGCAAGAGCGTCTTTTACGTGCGGGAAACCAATACACGGCTGTCCGAGAAATTCCTGGGGGTGTTTTCTCGGATTGGCATAGTGACCAATTCCATCGGGCGAGTTTCGAGGATTGTCCTTGCATCTGACATCATGGCGAGTGCGGAGCAAGCGCTTGAGAAATACAAAGTGGCACGAGAGTTCTTGCTCTCGCATGGGATTGACGATTACTATGAAGAGTCTATTGGCATGGCTCAGGAAATTCAGGATTTTTATGAGCCAGAGGGGAATTGCTGGGCAGAGCGCGACTTCTGCGCCTTAAAGTGGATTGACAAGAGCAGAAGCGTTTGGATAGAGCTGGCGTTGCATGTCTCAAAGACAGATGGCATGAAAATATATCTTGAAGTCAAGCATGTTGCGCAGGATTCTTGGACTGATTACCAATGGCGGCGTGGGCTGGATAGGATAAGGACTGGGAAGCGACAGGAATGACGACATGTAATGAAGTAAAAGATGTACGGCATGAAGTTTGATTTGGCTATCCTCCTTGCTTTTCTCGCTACCTCGGCTCTCGCGGCGTCGCGGGTCGTTGTGCCGTCGTTGCCAGAGGCGGCTTCGCCTGATGCAGAAGTAAGCACCAACATTGCGCTGAATGTCGATGCGGCGCGGCTGCGGACGCTGACGCTTTTTGTGGAGTTCGAATCGTGCGTGACGAACGAGGTGCTTGTCGCCATAGGCGCGGATGCGGACTTGGGTGGCGATCTTTCGGTTGACGAGGCCGACATCGTGTTTGGCTGCGACTGCGGTGCATGGTATCGCGCCGATCTCCGCACGGGCGAGGTTGAGACTGCGACGACTAATGCGCTTGTCATCGGGAAGCGCGAGTTTGATCCTGCATGGAATCGCGTAAAGGTCGTGCGGCGAGGATTTGGAGAGATAGACGAAAACGTGATTGTGGATAAAGAGCGCGTCCGGTTCGACATCAGGATCCGGTGATGGTGAACTGGTTCTATATCGGCTACTGCACTGTAATGGCGATGTTCGCTGTTGCGTTTTCTTACGCCGCCGCCTTTGGACTCCGCGCACTTCGCCGTTTGCCGCGCTCGCTTCTGCTGGGTTTTGCCACGGCCGCGACTGTCGCAACTCTTACCGCACAGAAGACAAACAATGTGCCGCCGAACATGAATCAGCCACAGATGCAACAGGGGGGCGGTTCTTTTCAGACAGGATTTACAGGATTAACAGGATTTGTGGGGGAGGGTAATCTTGTAAATCTTGTTAATCCTGTCCAAACAACTATTGAAGACATTTCTCGCGGGTGGCGAGTGGAGAGCGTCGCGACTAACGCGGCGGTTTTGTATGCGATGCCGACGAACGCAACGCTTGTCGGGAACTGGCATGTCCACGGAGCGGCGTCGTCCTTTGGCAATAACGTGGTTGATTTTGGCGTTGTGCGGACGAGCGGGACGCTCGTCCCTGCCAATTGGGCGTTCCCGATTGGAACGAACAACGCAGCGTTTTCGTCGTTCTGGTATTTCATCGACGGTCGCATCCGCCCTGCGCCGAAGGACGCGGCGCGCGAAATCTGCGCCGTCGGCGTTCCAATGTCCGCTGTTCCAGGCCAAAGCCGACTTTGGATGGCGGAGGAGCCAGACGGTGCGCGTGTGATCACATGGGAAAACTTTTTCCTCGGCGGCGACACAAACGCGCCTGTCAACGCGCAGATCGTCCTTTGTCCGAACGGCGACTTCGTGACGCGTTCGAACGAGGTCGAGACAGTCTGCCGCCGCGTCAACCCCGACGATTGGGATGACGACGGAATCCCCAATGATGAGGACGTCAATCCCACTGTCTGTGACGGCGACTTCTTCGGCCCGGCAAATGTTCTGCCCGAAGGGGCGAACACGAACGCCTACTGTACCGTTTCACTCGTGGCCACAGGCCCAGACGCTCTCGTGACATTTGTGGGCGACAAGCCCTGCAACTATCCCGATCCGCGTTTCGTGGCGAAATCGGGCGTCACTAACGAGGTAGTGATCCTGATTGGCAAGACATACGCAATCTCGTCCGACTGGCCATTTGCCGTAGTCGGCGTGTCCGATCCCGATACGGAAGTCTGGCAGATGCGTGGTTCGGCGCACCAGACCTATGTTTGCCGTCCTGTGACGATTACATCCAGCGGCGGCAATCCGTTTACGATGTCTGTTTCGCCAGGCAACCTCGGAGGTGTGTTCGAGTGGAACACGAACTGTTGTTGTCCTGTCGTCGGTAGCGGTCTTGTTTTCGGCTTTTCATGCACAAACGGATGCTCATGCGCTGGAAGACAGGCGTGGGGGGCGTACTTGTATGGGGGGTATTTCTTGGATGTGTGCGGCGGGGAATGTTCCTGTGCGACACCTGAGCCGCAAGGCGACATAGTCGCGTCGCTTGGCTGGCCGTCGGTGGTTGACGTAGCGCGACCGGGAGAGGTGGCCTTGCCGGTTTCTCTTTCGTTCACAAGTCCAACTCCGACAAACGGCGTTCTGTCTCTTCTCTGGGCGTCAGTCGAAGAGGTAGGCGTATGGCGGGATGCCGCCCTGTCCGATGAGGCCGGGCAGCAAGAGGAGATCGGCGTTACGAATTGCACATCCCTGACGAGAACCTTTTACCTGAAAGGCCTTGCGCCGAGCCCCGGCCACAACAATGGGATTGTGGGGTTGCAGTGGAAGGATGATTACGGCGTTCGAACGCTTTTGTCGAAGAACTTTACCGTCGTGGAAAGGACGGCGGAGCCGATAACCGACGAACTGACGTTCGAGGTGTCGCCGTTCGCTGTCGTGAACCCAAGCTGCGTGAATACAAACAGCGACGTCTATCTGAGTGTTCTTGTATTGCCGCCGCAGTTCCCAGACGCCGACATCGTCTGGCGTTGCAAGTCCGGGTCCGCCTCGTTCCCCGAAGGGAATGCGGGCAGAAACGTCAAGGCGCGGGTGGGAGCCGATACAACTGTTTTTGCCGTCCAAGTCGGTGACTGTTCGTCGCCAGAACTCGAACTGACGGTCAGGGTCTGGCCGACCGAATGAAAGGAGCAGTGATGAAGAAGTTAAACGTGGTTTGCCTTGCCGCGTCCGTCGCATTCTCGGCGCTCGCCGAAGATGTGTCCAAGGTTTTGGAGCCGGATTGGGCTGGGATTTGCTTTGCAATCAGCAACAGCTGCGTCCGAGAGGAGAAATCTGGGAACGCATGGATGGCGATTGCCACCACAAAGCTCAAACATAATCTTTCAGCTGACCAGTTGCTCAAGGCGTTCAGACAATGCATCGAAGGGCTTGGGGATACGCCGCGAGAGGCGGTGGCCTGCGAGCGGATTGTCGAAAGCATGAGCGGACTTTGCGGTACGAACGCATTGCCGTATGTCGAGCACCTGATCGAGAGCGACAAGAGAGATGGTGTCGCATACATGGCATATAGGCAGCTTATCAGGATGGACAGGAACCTGGACAGGCGGCTGCTCTTTGCCGAAAAGTTGCTCGATTCCGGGACAGGACGCGGCGACAGCTCTCGGATCGCCGTCTATCGGGACCTGCGCAAGCTCTGGAAGGAGGCGGGCGATGGCGGCGACCATTCTGACAGGTCAAAGTTGGCATCCTTCTTTAAGCGGCGGGAATCGCTGGACAAGGACTTCGAGCACCTTGCCCCGCAGGACTTCCTTGCGGCGAGGAGAGACGCGGTCAAGGTTGAGGGGTTGGATTGGGCTGGGATTTGCTTTGCAATCAGCAACAGCTGCGTCGGGTTCCGCCATCCAGAAGACGCATGGATGACGATTGCCGCCACCAAGGTAAAGTACAAACTGACAGAAGACCAGATGCTTGAGGCGTTTAGTCGCTGCATTGAAGGGCTTGGTGACACTCTAAATGAGACAATGGCCTGTGAACGAATTGTCCATTGCATGAGCGGAGATTGCGGCACTAACGCCTTGCCTTATGTCGAATACTTGATTGAAAACGATGCGCGGGATGGTGTTGTTGCATGTGCATATCTGGAACTCGTTAAAATGGAGCCAAGCATGGACAGGAAACTGCTTTATGCCGAAAAGGTACTTGACCTCAAATCTGGGCATGGCGATTGTTCGCGGATTGTCGTCTATCAGGAATTACGCAAGCTATGGAACCAGACAAATAAGGATGCCGAGAACTCGGACAAGTCCAAGCTGGCCTCTTTCTTTGAGGGACGTAGACTGTTGGACAAGGATTTCAAGTATCTTGCTCCTCATGATTTTCTTTCTGCAAAGAAGGAGGATGGGCGATGAGGGCGTTGCTTTTGTGCGTAGGCCTTTTGTGTGTGGCAATTGCGTCGGCTACAGCGCCAATAGACCTGTACATCGTCTGCAACTCAGATGGCAGCAATCCCGTCATGAGCGGTGATGACTTTTCTGCCTTGCTCCCGACTGTTAACGCTTATTTTGCGCAGGTCGGCATGTCGTTTTATCTTCGCTCGCAACAGACAATAGCGAGCAATGAATGGCGAACCATTGTGTACGGGAGTGAATCGGCAGACGAATTGAGAAGGAAAATTCCCGCAACAGGAGGTATCAAGATGTTTGCGGTTGAAAACGTGGTCGGAGGTGCGCAGGCCTTCTGTGGAGATCACGGCATCATTTTCAGTCGACAGTGCAGCGCAAATACCATCGCGCACGAGCTTGGCCATTCGTGCGGATTGGACGATGTCTATGTCCAAAAGACATTCACGAACGCGGCAAATGTGGAAGTGACAGTCGCAGTAGAAGGGCCAGCGTCATCTGGACGGATGCCGCTTGATTGGGGGCGATACGAGAATGGTGTTCTGCAATCCACCCTCATCGAGAAACTTCTCATGTATGGCGGCGTGAGCGGAACGGAATGCGACCTAACCGCCGGCGATGTCTATGGTGTAGGAATGAGCGTCGCGACAAATGAAGTCACCGGCGTTGTTTACTATCCTTACGAATTGAAGATGGTTCCCGTCGGCTTTTGGCTGCACGGCAACCGCTCGCCGCAAAGCCAGTAGCAAATTTTCAGTTATGTGTGTTCTACATGGCAAAGACAACATGTTTGACGCGGCGATCAACCGCGACACGAACAACCTTGTCGCTGCCGTGCTTGGGAGCCGACGGGAGCCGACGGGGTCAGACAGGGTTACCACAGTAGGGGAATTTGTCGTCAAGAAGCTCTAAACCATGGGTCAAGTGAAGACGTGCCATTCCTTCTTAGCTACACGAATGATTTAGACTTCGCAGCGCAGGCAGTATCAGCTGTTATCCTTATAGACGGTATAACGAGTAATGCTGTTGAACTTGCAAATGATATCATGTATAGGAATCTTAAGCGCGAACATGACAGATATGATATTTGCTCTGCACTTGCTTATGTCGCGAAGCGGGATGGAGTTTCCGCTGCCGAAAGGCGACTGTCGATTTCATCGCTCAAGCGGTATTCAAGAACAATCCCCGCGACGGCGCTTTGGGCTAAAGACGAACTGGCGAGTGCAAAAGAATCCGTTGCCAGTTTACGGAGTGCGATTGACGCTGTTGAGCGGAAGATGAGGACGACACGATGGGGACGGATTAAGAACAGGTCTCAGCCGCGCTTGCGCTGTCGTGTGTTGATGCGTGCGGGAGTGGCAGGGCCTTGTGATACGCGTATGGACGGACGCGACGATTAACCGAGGCATGAACAATTGTGTTTTGTGTTTTTGCCGGGTGAGCTTCCTTTATGGTATAATGTGCCTGGTTTTGGAAATTTCATAAGGAGAGTTGTCACATGGATGCGAAGACATACTGGAAGAACTGGGCGGCGAAGTGCCGCGCAGACCTCACGACCGACATCATGCCTTTCTGGCTGAAGTACGGCTGGGACCGCAAGAACGGCGGCGTCTACACTTGCGTCGACCGCGACGGCAAGCTGATGGACTCGACGAAGAGCGGCTGGTTCCAGGGGCGCTTCGCGTTCACCTGCTCCTACGCCTACAACGCCGTCAAGAAGGACAAGAAGTACCTCGCGGCGGCGAAGTCGACCCTTGACTTCATAGAGGCGCACCTGTTCGACAAGCGCGGCCGCGCGTACTTCTCGCTGAAGGCCGACGGCACTCCTCTTCGGATGCGCCGCTATGTCTTCAGCGAGTGCTTCGCGGCCATCGCCATGAGCGAGTACGCCAAGGCGACCGGCTCAAAGGAATACGCCGCAAAGGCGCTCGCGCTCTTCAAGCGCATCAAGAAGTTCATGGCCGACCCGAAGATGATGCCGGCCAAGTTCGAGCCGACGTTTGAGGCGCAGGGTCATTCCCTCACGATGATCCTCATCAATGTCGCGCTCCGTCTGAAGGACGTCTGCGACGATCCGATCCTCGACGAGCAGATCGCCGAGTCGATTCGTCTCCTCAAGGACAACTTCGTCCATCCCGAGTTCAAGGCGCTCCTTGAGACGGTCGGCCCGAACGGCGAGTTCATCGACACGATGATCGGCCGCACGATCAACCCCGGCCATGCCATCGAGACGAGCTGGTTCCTCATGGAAGTCGCCGAGAAGTCGGGCGACAAGGAGCTCTTGAAGCTCGCCCTGACGATTCTCGACTGGTCGCTCGCGTGGGGCTGGGACAAGAAGTACGGCGGCATCATAAGCTTCCGCGACTGCAAAAACTTCCCGCCGCAGTGCTACGAGCAGGACATGAAGTTCTGGTGGCCGCAGTGCGAGACTCTCATCGCGACGCAGTACGCCTGGAACCTCACCAAGAAGGATAAATGGCTAAATTGGCACAAAAAGATGCGCGAATGGACATATAAGCGCATGCCCGACAAGAAGTATGGCGAGTGGTATGGCTATCTCCACCGCGATGGCACGGTCGCCCAGCCCGCGAAGGGCAATCTCTTCAAGGGTCCGTTCCACATTCCGCGTATGATGACCAAATCTATCGAGCTTGCGGAGTCGTAGGGGGGGCGATCTCATAAATCGCTTGTTGCACGATTGAATTGCGCTACTTGCCCAACAGTCCTTGTTTTTGCTATAATGTTCCCGTCGCAAAACTTTAGTGACTATATATGACTCTGATTGTGCACAGAACCGCCGCGAAAACCGTGCAGTCCTGCTCGGCGGTTTGTGCGCACTTCGAATCCGCCTGGCGCTCCGGCGTGTGCGGAAGGAGGGCGGCGTAATGGAGTTGCTGAGACAGATAACGTCAGTTGTGCCGAAGGCGGACTACCGTCTCGCCATTACGTTTGACACTGGAGAACGCGGCGTCTTCGACATGACGCCTTATCTCCGGTATCCATGCTATAGACGGTTGCGTGACATTGGCTACTTCTCTTTGGCCAAGACGGAACGCGGCACCATCGTATGGCCAAATGACGAAGATGTTGCGCCTGAAGCACTTTGGGAGCAAAGCGAAAAGGAATAAGGTTTAACGGCAGGCAAACCAAACCATTCAAACAACCAAAGGGGAAACGACATGAAAAACATAATCGAGAGAATCGCGGGGGGATAACGCTCGCTTGTTGCATAATTCTAGAAATATCTGATATAATATTCCGCGTAATGATATTCATAGAGACAAAAGTGTTCACTAAGGCGATTCTGTCGTGTATGGGTGATGCCGAGTACGCCAGGTTGCAAGAGCATTTGGTTCGTCATCCTGATTCTGGAGATTTGATTCCTGGCGGAGGTGGATTGAGAAAAGTCAGAAAGATGATTTGACTGCAGAAGAGAAGGCGGAGTTGAGAAAGTTAATTGAGGTGTGACTGACATGGACAAAAAATTGTTTGACGATCTCAAGGCGTCCATCAAGGAAGCCAAGGCTATTTCGCGAGGCGAAGCGAAACCTTCGCGCCGCTTTGTCGTCGGTACGCCCGACATAAAGACAATCCGCAGAGAAGTTGACATGTCACTGCGCGATTTTGCAAGTGCAATGGGAGTCACGGCGCCCACCATGCAAAAGTGGGAAAACTGCGAGGCAAGGCCGAAGGGTCCGGCCCGTGTGTTGTTGAACATGGTGTATTTAGCGCCAAAAACTTTTCTGAAAGCACAGACCTGTGCTTTTGCATGATTTCAACCAAACCATTCAAACAACCAAAGGGGGAAACGACATGAAAAACATAATCGAAAGAATCGCGGGGGGGGGGGGGGAAAAAAGCCACGTAACCCCCCCAGAGCGGTGCCACCCGCCG
>JAZSLQ010000119.1:0-20144 GCA_045535455.1 Kiritimatiellia bacterium
CGTGTCCACCGTCGCGGCGCCGTATATTCGCGTCGGCGTGACGACGCCGAGCGCATCGCCCTGCGCGACAAGGCGCAGCCCCTCGACCGAATCGCCCTCTCTGATGACTTCCGCCCTTTCCATGCGGCGCTGGAAGACGACGAGCAGCGGCGAGTCGCGAAACGCGCCGTTGTAGATGAGTATCCACGGTTCCACGAGGCCGCCAAACGCGATCTCGCCTATGCCGCCGGACGACAGGTCGATGGTCTCCACGCCGCTTTTGCCAGGTAGCGCGACAAAACATAGCTGATTGCGCATCCGCATCTCGATCGTCTTCCTTCTGATGTCCCAGCGTACGCCTGGATAGGCGAGCGAAACGTCGATGCGGTAGGCCCTCTCGCCGTCTACGGAAACTTCACCGCCAAACGCCATCTGGTCGACGTTGGCACACGCGAACGTCATCGTCCGCGGCTTCTCCGCATCCGCGCGCGGGACATGCATCTCGTACCACGACTCGCCCTTGGACACGACAAAGCGCGACGAAATGTTTTCGACTGGCGTCTCGCTGCCGCGATTCCACCCGAAGTGGCCGAAGCTGCCTTCGCCGACGCCTTTGCGCCAGCCGTCCGCATCGGCAGCCCATTCGTTCAGCCGCGCACGTTCGGGAAACGACTTCCCGACGAGGTGGCCGAGCGCCCGGACGAAGAATGCATCCGGCGACTCCATGCCTGCGACGAGCGACGAGCCGACGGCAAGCATCGAGTACATGACCTTGCCATTGCCAAAGCGGCCTTCCACGAGCGCGGGCGTGCCGTCCGCGAACCTGAGAAGCGTCGTCGCGCCGTCTTTCGCATGGATCGTGCGGTAGATTCCGAAAGTCGCCTCTTCGTTCAGTCCCGCAAGCCAGCCCGCACCCGACGGAATCTTCTCCCGGCGCGGCAGGTCCTCAAGTTCGTCGTGGCCGATTTCGCAGGGAAGCATCGCCTCGATCTCCGGATCGTGCACCTCGGTCGCAGCATAGAGAGGAACGCCCCGGTCGCGCACGGCCGCGACAATGTTCGATGCGAGCGCCGGGTCGGGACGGCAGCGCGTATAGACAATCACGTCCGCCTTGGACACATCTCCCTCGACGATTGCCTTGCCGTGCGTCCCTTCAAGCATCATCTCCCTGAAGCCACCGAACTGCGGCTCGTCCATGACGCCTTTCCAGCCCTTGATCGGATGCGGGACGAGGTCGTCGTTGTCGAATGCGAAGAACACGCGGACAGGAAACCACGCCTTCTCCGGCTTCGGCAGCGGACGCGGCGGGACGTTCACGAAACGGTCGCCTTCCCGCCAGGTCTCGGACACCGCCGTGTCGGACTTCTGCGCGATGCGAAAGTTTCGCACCTCAAGACCGCCGTCCTCGCCGCTCGCCCAGTTGCCGACCCAGGCGATGACCTTTGCCTGGTATATCCTGATCGAGCCGTCGCCTAGCCCCATGTCTCCGTCTAACGACCACGACATCTCGCGCCAGCCCTTGCCCATTACGGTAAACGACTTCATGCTCTTCGTGAACGAGTTCGTTCCGCTGCGGAAAGAAAGCGAGACGGTGACGTCCACCTTGCGTCCGTTCACGCTCCGCGCGCTTAACGCAAGTCGCGTATTGGTCCACGTCTCCTTGTTGAGTGTGCCGATCGCGATGCAGCCGGGGTTGGACACCGACTTGTCGGTGCGTATGCCCTGGATGACGAACGACTCTGGGCCGCGGGACTCGAGCGTGAATTCCGCGCCCTTTCCGTTGAGCGGGAACTTCGTCCAGTACCTATCCGTCTTCTGCGGCGCGGCAAACGCCGCAACAATGGCGGTTGCACATGCAAACAGCAAAAATCCCTTCATCTTGCCTTCACCTCCTTCTTGAATCTCTTCCCGGGCGCAAAGCCCTCCAGCGGCCTGCCGTCTACGGCAATCGCGCCACGCGGCCCGCTCGTCGCATCGATTGTCAAGACGCCCGTTGCCGGGTCGAACACGGCGTCGTGCACGTCCATATCGCGGCAGTCCGTGATGCGCGGCGTGGAACGGTATTTCGCAAAGACGAACTCAAGGAAGCTGCCAGAGTCCATCCCCGGCCAGTCAGAGCAGAGGAAGTCGTGGAACTTCCCGTCCGCCGCGACCATGTCGAGCTTTTCGACCATCTCCGCTTCAGAAACGTCGCCGCCAAGCGCGAGGATCGCGCACATGATGTAGTTGAAGCCCTCCTTTCGCGTCGCCGCACGCACCACGGGAATGTAGTTCCTGCGGATGTCATTCCCTGCGTAGCGCCCGTAGAGGGAGATGAGGTCCTGCGGAATACCCTGCGACATGTCGTAGAGATCCACTTCGCAGACACGGCGGCCCGGCGTGCACGGCAGCATGGACGGCCCGCCCTCGCCGAATCCGTCGGAATACGCAAAGCGGGCCGGATCGTCTACGAGCCCACGCGAATGGAAATAGCGCCCGAGGCGAAGACGAGCGACAGACGGGACCGCGCGGCGGGCGGCACGGTAGAGCGCGACGACGCGCAGGTCTTCATCGCCGGCGATTTCCGCCAGCCGCGCAAGAGAGCACATCGTGCCGTATTCCGTATTGAGCATGTCGATGCCCGAAACCGC
Source organism: Kiritimatiellia bacterium (assembly GCA_045535455.1). Taxonomy (GTDB): domain Bacteria; phylum Verrucomicrobiota; class Kiritimatiellia; order RFP12; family UBA1067; genus UBA1067. Next base: position 2,610 of record JAZSLQ010000119.1, read on the forward strand.
CCAGTCCTCGATGCAGCCCGCGCACATGACAAGCCAGTCGTCAAGCGCATAGGCATAGGACGGGACGAAGCGCCGCAGCGTCTCCCAGTTCGCGAGGACGGCGTCCGACTGTCCGTGCCTGTCCGCGCACATCTGCAGTGCGGCGAGGATCATGCGCACCGTCTCGTTCGAGTCGCCGTACATCGTCCTGGAGCCGAGGCGCGGAGGGTCGTACTTCGTCACCAGGTCGCGCCACGAGTGCATGTAGATCGTGTAGGGATAGTCCGTAAACGGCTCGCGGCGATACCGGACGGCCATCTTGTACGGCGCGACTTCGAGCGGCTCCATTTCGCGCAGCCGCGCACGGCGCAGCATCAACGCGCGGTTTTCCGCAGTGTAGGCGAACGGATTCGGCAGGCAGCGGCACATGCCGAGGAGGAAGCAGTGCATGTCGATGTTGAATGTCGTCAGCTTGTGCGAACCGCGCGGAAACTCGAGGGTGCGGCCGTCAAGCGGCGTCCTCCCGCCGCACGAGTAGTTGACGGCGTGGGCGAACTCGGCGTTGGCGGCGGCGGCGTACTTCTCGAAGCCGAGCGTATGCGGGAGAAGCGAGAGGTCCACTTCCGGGACGGGCAGCGACCATGTCACGCGCTCCGCCCCGTCGACGTCGGCAAAGTCGCCGTACTTCGTGACAAAACGCGGCTCGACGGCGTCTGGCGTGGCGAACATGTCGTCCATGAACCGCGCGAGCGGGGGAACCGCCGCGTACGGACGGCGCGGCGTACGCCAATCGTCCTCCGTCTCGCGATAGCGGAACGTGTCGACGATCTCGAAGCGCCGTCCGTCGGGCGAAACGCGGAACTTCTCGTCCATCGCATACGGATAGGCGAATGCTCGGCCGCACCAGAGCCGAACGCGCGCAAGCGTCCCCGCGTCGACGCCAGACGCAGGCCACGCGGCGGCGTCTGCCGTCGCGGCCCCATGGGGCCATGCGGTTACAACGACACCCGCGCCGCCCTTTCGCCCGAACGAAATCGCGGCGGGCACGTTGTCCTCGACGATGATCCGCGCAAAGTCGGGGCGCCTTGCGAAAACGACCATCAGCGGCGACGCCTTCGCTTTCGCCTCGAAGAGAAGCAGCCACGGCTCACGCCATTCCGCCGGCGGCGGGAGCGCGTCCTTCTTCGCGTCGATGACCTTCACGCCCTCTGCTGTCGGAACGGCGACGTAGGCGAGCGGGCCCGATACGTCCATGTCTACGTGCTCTTCGGAAAAATCCCACCGCGTCCCGGGGAACGCGAGAGAGCCGTCAAAACGTGCAAACGGCTTTCCGCCGACGGAAATACGGCCGCCGAAGGAAAGCGACGAAACGGCGTCGCCCGCAAATGTCATCTCGCGCAGCGTCGCCGTGCGGTCTGAATGTGCGCGGAACGAATACTCGTCGTCGCCATGCGAGACGCGAAAGGTGTTGCCAAGACGCTCCACGAGGAGTCCGGAACCGATTTCCCATCCAAAGCGCCCGAACTCGCCGCCACCGATGCCGCGATACCATCCGTCGCCGAGCGAGAACGGGCAGCCGGCGTACACGTCCTCTGGGAGCTTGCGCCCGGCGAGCATTCCGGCGACCCGCACGAAGAACGCGTCGTACGCCTTGCGCCCGGGAATCACGGTCTGCCCGATCGCCGTCATGGAATAGACGACGCGCCCCTTCCCTGCGCACCCTTCCACGAGCGCCGGCGTCCCGTCGTCAAACGCAAGGAGCGTCTTGGCACCCTCCTTCGCAATGCAGCCACGATAGACGCCAAACGTCGCCGGAGAAAGGCCCTCCGCAAGGCCCGGAGGCGCATCCACGGAGACAAGGCGGCGACGAGGAGCGAAGCCCCTGGGGTCGCGCGCTTCGAGATTGCAGGGGAGAATTGCCCTTATTTCAGGGTCCGCCACGATGCTCGCGGCGTAGAGCGGGACGCCACCCTCAGCCACGGCTGAAACGATCTGCCGCGCGAGGTCGGGGTCTTTTCGCGCACGCGAATAGACGACAAGCTGCGCGTCGGCAAGGTTGTCCGTCCATGTCGCCGCGCCACCGAGGTCTTCAAGCAGCCGCTCGCGAAAGCCCCCGTCCTGCTGCAAATCATGCGTCCCATCGCGCTCGTTGACGGAATCGACAAGGTCCTCGTTGTCGAAGGCAAAGAAAATCCTGAGCGCATCCGGCGCGGACTTGAACGTATGGAGCGGATGCGACGGGACGACCGTGACGCGGTCTTCCGCGACATTGCCGGAGAACGACACCTCGCCGGCCTTGCAGATGCGGATATTCTTGAGCTCGACCCATCCCTGCTCGCCTGGATTCCAGTTCTCCACGTCAACCGTAAAGCCCATCCGCGCGACATGCACGCCGGTGTCGCCAAGGGGGAACAAGGCGTTGAGCGGGAATTGGAAGTTGCGCCACTGGTTGCCGCGCCAGATGATCTTCTCGGAACGGAGAAGACGGTTCGTGGAGCCGTCGCGCAGCTCGAGGAGCGGCATAACGCGAATGAGCCGCCCCGTCGCCGAACGGCAGGAGAACATGAAGACCGCCTGCGTCCACCAGTCGCGGTCGACGCGCCGCATGACGTCGGTCTGGGCGAACTTGAGGTGGGCCTTGCCGCGGCGCCCCCACACGTCGAAGCGCTCTGCGGAATACTCACGAAGGCGATGGACGCCGCCAATCGTGTTCGTCACGTTCATCGTCCACCATTCACCCCTGACTTCTGGCTCGTCCGCAACCGACGCCGCGGGAACCGCGAACGCGACGGCGAGCGCAAGCATGGGCAGCAGCCATCTCTTCATCTCAAGACCTCCTTGCTCATCGTATTTCAATCGAAGCACCCGCCAGATTTCCGGAAGACGCCGACAGGACAAGTTTCCCCTCGCCAGTGCGCCGCACGACGGCAACGCAGCGCCCGCAGTGGAGAGGATGCGACGCGACGTCCTTGAACGAGTCGTACCCCCTCGGATTTCCATTGCCTACGGCGACGATCTCGCCCGGCCCGGAAATCGCGAACGCGACTCTGTCCGCCGCAAAGGGACACCGCGTCCCCGCGGCGTCGACGGCCTCGACGCGCACAAAGCGCGTCTTCGCGTCCGGCGCGTTGTACGGGTCGTCCGAAAGAGCCATCCGCGCCGACTCGCCCGCCGTGCGCACCACATCCTCACCGATGGCCTTCCCGTCGCGATAGGCGACAGCCCTGATCTCGCCAGGTTCGTAGCGCACGCCGAACCAGCGAAGGCGGTACTTCGCGCAGACGTCGTAATAGTCGTTCGTGCAGCCAGGGACGCGCTCCGGGGCGTCGCCCTTGCGGCGGACGCCGAAAGAGCGTCCGTTCAGGAAGAGCTCCGCCGAATCGCCGGAGGTGTAGACGTAGACGGGCAGTTCCGGCGCCTCGCGCCCGTGCGCATGCGCTAAGTTCCAATGGTCGGGAACGACATGCACGGTCTCGGCAGCCTTGTTCCAGTGCGAGCGGTAGAGCCAGAATCGGTCCTTCGGCAACCCGCAGAGATCGGCCGCGCCGAAATACGAACTCCTCGCCAGCAGCTCTTCGTTTGTCGAGATGCCGAAAGTCGCCCCGTTGGCTATCGGCGTCGGTTCGCCGAGATAGTCAATCCCCGTCCAGACAAATTCGCCGCCGCAGAAAGCGTCGCGCTCCATTCGCGCAAACTCATGGTCCGGGATGTCGCTCCAGGGCGCGGCACAATGGTCGTACGAGCCGACGCGCAGGACGTCCCGGCTGTAGCCCTCCTTGTGCGCGGCGACGGGCAGCTCGTAATACCCGACCTCCGAAAGCGCACTCGCGGACTCGGTGTAGAGGACGCACTTGCCGGGATACTTCGCCCGGAACGGAATGTACTTCTCGCCATAGTTCCAGCCCACGATGTCGAGCGGCTCGTACAGCCCCGGAAGCTCGTCGAGCGTATCGAGGTGGCAGCACGCAATCCCGACGGGACGCGTCGCGTCCTCCTCGCGAATCGCCGTGCAGAAGCGCTCGAACCTGTCACGGCGCATCCCGCAGCGATGCCAGTCGTCCTTGTCGCTCCAGCCGGGAAGCTCGTTGCCTATCGACCACACGAACACGCACGGGTGGTTGCGGTCGCGCCGGACAAACTCCCGCAGGTTCGCCTCGACATACTCCTCGAGATTCGCGTCCTCCGCGCGTCCCGTCGCACCACGAGACCAGTTGTCGAAGCACTCGTCCCAGACAAAGACGCCCATCTCGTCGCAAAGGTCGAGGACGTCGGGGCATGGGCAGTTGTGAGAGGTCCTAAGGGCGTTGAAGCCCATGTCCTTCATAAGAAGCAGCTGTCGCCTCATGGCGTCGCGGTCGTAGGCCATGCCGAGGGGCCCAAGATCGGAATGGAGGTCGACGCCCTGAAGCTGTACGCGCACGCCGTTCAGGAAAAAGCCACGGTCGGGGTCGAACCTGAACGAGCGGATCCCATAGCGAAATGACTCCCCCTCTGCCTCGAGCGTGTAGAGGAACGGATCGTCCAGACGCCACAGGCGCGGCTTGTCGACATTGAAGGAATACGCCTGCTCGCCTCCAACGGAAGACACATAGCGAACCGTCACTTTTGCAGCGGAAAGATCGTCCACGACCTCGGCGGAGATGCGCATCGTCCCAGGGAGGACATGGCGTTTCGGGACGACCTTCAGCCAGACGTCGCGGTAGAGACCGGCACCTGGATACCACCGCGACGAATGGAGCTTCGTAGAGCAGGCCACTTCGAGAAGGTTGGACGCTCCGCGGATCGCCTCCGTCGCATCGAGCGTAAAGCTCATGTAGCCGTAGTCCGTCCCGCCGAGATCCTTCCCGTTCAATTTGACGCGTGGCGACGCCATGACGCCGTCGAACGCGAGATACGCCCGTCCGCCTTCTGCGAGCATCGCGCGGTCGGCAGCAGAGAGGTCGAAAGTCCGGCGGTATCGTCCCTCGCCCTTCCACGGCAATTTCCCTTGCCAGCCAGGCACCTTTCGGTTGAACGGGCCCTCGATAGCCCAGTCATGAGGGACACGCACGTTGCGCCATTCGCCCCCGTCCTTCGAGAACGACCATATCCCCGACAGGGACGATGCAACCGCAAGAAAAACAGCCGCAATCATGCGCCCGCCGCCTTGATATGCCGTTCAAAAAGCCGTTCGCCGCGTATATTCGTCTGCGAGACGACAAGTTCGTCCGCATCGTAGTCGCAGCGCGTGAGCGTCGCGTCGCCAAACGCCTTGCGGCGCTCCTCCGGCTCCTCGCGCGGCCCGCCGCCGACAATCACGGGATAAGGATGGTCGGCGTTCGGGCCGTCGTTCGCCGAACGATGAAGGTGCGCCGCGAGCGCGAGCGAGACGTTCGCTCCCTTGAGAAGAGCGGACAGCCGGCCCATGCGCTCCGTCCCGCCAGACCACCTGCCGCCGCCGAGCTGGAACGTTCCGGCAGGGGGGATGTGCATGACGACAATGCGAAACGGCGCGTCTTTCCATGCCGTGGACGCAAACTCGTCGGAAAGCCATTCCATTTGGCGCGCGATGTAGCGGTCGAAGTCGACGAGCCCCGAATACTCCTTGTGTCCGTCCTGCTTGTCCTCGCCCGTGTCGACAAAGGCGATCCGCGCCGCGCCAAGTGTGACAGCGCCGAAGAAATGTCCGCCCGGAAGAGCCAAGTAGTCCCTGAGATGACGCGAAAAGCCGCCGCGAGTCTCGTGGTTGCCGCGCAGGTACCACATCGCCGCGTGGGTCCGGTCGCTGACATAGGCGAGCGGCGCAAGAAGGAACTTCTTCAGCCCTTCCTCGTTATCGATGCTGTTCATTATGTCGCCGTTGAACACCGTGAAGTTGACTGGCCGGTCGAGATGCCGTAAAAGGGCCGGATATGTCGAAAGCGTGTTGTGGACGTCGTTGAACACTGCGAACGAGACCCGCCCGTCCGCCGGCAAGATCGGGTTCAGCTCGCCCTCGAGCTTCTCCGTCTCGCCCTTGAACACGGCGGAGTAGGCGTAGATGTGCGGCGTCTCACGCGAGCATGCGCGAAAACGCACGCCCTTCGACGGGTCGAAGCCCGTGAGGACGGTGCGATGGACGAGAGAGCCCGCATCGCGCAGGCCATCCTCCTCCGTCCAGTCGACGTTCCAGGTCGCGCCGCCGTCCTGACTCCACTCGACATAGCCGGTCGCCTTGCGCCTGGTAAGCCACACAACCGCGGCGGAATGCTCGCCAAGCAACTGGAGATGCGGTTTCACGGCAAAAAGACCGTCCGCGGGAAGCGAGAACTTCTCCACTTCGGAAAGCTCGACTGGCGCAGTCGTCGCCGGTGGCTTTGCCACATTGTCCGCCGCGCGAACCGACGTCGCGAGCGTTGCAGCAAACGAGCCAACAAGAAAGTCTCTTCTATTCATCACCATTCCCCCTCTGTATAGTCTTCAGACTGGAACGAAAATTCCTGTACGCGCGGATTCGGCGGCCCGCCGTGCTTCTGCCCCTGGTTCCAGACAATCTTCTTCGGGCACGACAAGTTGTTGTAGAGGACGCACATCCCGGACGGCGGACAGACGTAGTCGCCGAGCCCGCAGGTCACGAGGACGCGGCAGGTCTTCGGAATGCGGCGCGCAAGATTGACGGGGTCGTAGTAGGAGAGCGCCTCCGTGTAGTTCGGACGCCAGCCGCCGATGCGCCCGAACTTGCCGCGCCCACCGAGGTCGCAGCACCATGGGATGTTCGGCCGCGCGAAAGTGACGTCAGGGTCGAGCGCCGCCGCCCAGATCGTCTGAAGCCCTCCCTGGCTGCCGCCCGTCACGCGAAGGTCCCGCCCATTCCACTCGGGAAGCGACTTCACGAACTGCGTCGAGCGCATCACGCGGTACGTCATGCCGCAGAAATACGCCCAGTCCGCGTTCTTGTTGACGGCATCGTCCTGCGCATAGTCCCTTCCACCGGATTTCACGGATTCGTAAAACTCCTTGTAGTATTCCTTCTCGCGGCCAAGCTCGTAGCCATGCGCGTTGATGTGCAGGCGAATGAAGTCCTTCGGCCCGCCCTTCGGCGCACGATCCACGTCAGTCGCGGAATAGCCGTCGTAAACGCATTCGGCGGGATAGCGCTTCTCGGTCGTGGCGTCGGCGGGGATAGTGAGATAGCCCGTCATGGGTCGCGCCCCGGCACAGCGCACCGACACGGCCCAGATCTTCACCCCGCCGTCGTTTGACGGAAGTTCGCGGCGATCAACGACCATCGGCACGGACGCAAGGCGCTCCTTTCGCTTCGCCCAGAAGGCGTCGAAGTCCTCCGGCTCGCCAGCCCCCTCGATCTTCTCCGGCGCTACACCCGCACCGCCGTCAAAGTCAATCGCCCGGCCCTTGGCGTCCTTGATCTTCTCGCCCTTGCCATCTACGAGATACAGTCCGAAATGGACAAAGCCAGGACGGTCGAGCGACGTCGTCCACACGCACGGCTCTGGAAGCGGCAGCGGAAAGGAACCACGGTCGACGCACTTGTCGTTCTTGTCCCCCTTGTCGTCCCCGCGCCGAAACCAGCGCACGGAACATCCTTCTGGGATGTCGCCCTCAACGCCGTCAAGCCGGATCGTGAAACGCATCTCCTCGCCAACGCCGTAGAAGCCGTCTTTGTCGGAGGTGTACGAAAGTCTCGCCTTGGCGAATGGATTCGCGTCGGCGAAAGCTGCGGCGGCAAAAGCCGCGGCGACGCATAGTACAGTTGTCTTGTTCATGTTTTGATTATACCAAATGCCCAAGCCCCACGTCCCCTTTTGACATGTCATATTTCTTACCTCGCCCACCGCCGAAATGCACCAGATTTTGGTATACTTTGCGTCGTATGGAAAAGAAGCCCAAATGGGTCGCAATCTACGACGCCCTGCAAAAACGCCTCCGCGACGGCGAATTCCCCCAGGGCGTAGCGCTGCCCTCCGAGGAATCTATCGTCCGGCGCTACAAGGTCTCGCGTATCACGGCGGTCAAGGCGATGGACGAGCTCCGCCGGAACGGGCTTGTCTACCGCCGGCGCGGAAGCGGAACCTTCGCGACCAAGTTCGCGCGACGCGAGGCCGGGCAGCTCGGGATGATCTTCCCCAGTCTCGCCGTCGGCGAGATCTTCCCGCGCATCTGCCAGACGCTAGTGCGCCTCGCACAGAAGGACGGCTACTCGTTCGTGCTCGGCGACATCTCTTCGCCTGACCCAGCCCGGAGGGCACGCGAGGCCTGCGATGTCGCAAGGATGTTCGTCAAGCAGAAGATCGCCGGCGTAGTGCTCCAGCCCCTTGCCTTTCTAAAGACGCCGGAACGCGTCACCAAGGAGATCATGCGGATGCTCGGCGACGCGGACATCCCGCTCGTCCTCGTCGACAGGGATCTGCCGGACGGAGAAACCGCGTGCTACGACTTCGTTGGCATCGACAATGTCGCCGCCGGACGCGCCCTCGGCGCCCATCTTGCGAGCCGCGGCGCTAAGCGAATCGCCTTTCTGATGCGCCCGAACTGCGCGTCGGTCATCCGAGAGCGACTTGATGGAGTCTCCTCGGCGGCGGCAGATTTCGGCCGGGTGGTCGCGCGAATAGTCGCCGAACCGTCGGACGCGAAGAGCCTCGAGCGCCACTTCTTGCAGAAACGCATGCGGCCGGACGCCGTCGTTTGCGAGTCGGACTACGTTGCGGCGCAGCTGATCAACACGCTTGCGAAGTTCCGGCTCTCCGTGCCGCGCGATGTGATGGTGGCTGGATTTGACGACATGCACATTGCCTGTTCCACGACGCCGCAGCTTACGACGATTCACCAGCCCTGCGAAGACATCGCCCTCGTCGCGTACCGAACGCTGCGAGAACGGCTTCGTGACATCACGCTCCCGGCGCGGAAGATACTCCTTCCAGCACCGCTTGTCGTACGCGATTCCACGCGCTGAAAAGACATCCCCGCTCTTGACCGAACGAGCGAAAATTGGTATATTCTGCGGCTAACTTTTGGGCAAAAAGCACCATGAACAGAATCATATCGAAAAGTCAGCTGTCCGACAACGTCTACAAGATGCAGCTCGAAGCGCCTCTCGTCGCGCAGGAGCGCAAGGCGGGACAGTTTGTAATCTTGATGGTTGACGACGAGTTCGGCGAGCGGATTCCTCTCACTATTGCCGACGCCGACGTCGAAAAAGGCACGATAACAGTCATCTTCCAGACGGTCGGCGCAACGACCACGAAGCTTTCGCGCCTTGAGCCAGGCGACTCCATCGCCGCCCTTCTCGGCCCGCTCGGACGTCCCACTTCGATTCGCGGCGAAAACGGCGAAAAGCCAGGACATGTCGTTTGCGTTGGCGGCGGCATTGGAGTCGCCCCGATGCACCCGATCGCCCAGGCGCTCAAGGCGGCGGGCAACAAGGTGACGATTATCATGGGCGCCAGAAACGAAAGCCTCTTCGTCATGAAGGACGAAATGGCCGCAATCGCCGGCGAAAACCTGATCCTCATGACCGACGACGGAAGCTCCGGCCGCAAGGGGCTCGTGACGGAGCCCCTGAAGGAGCTCTGCGAAGCCGGCGCGGTTGACGAAGTCATCGCAATCGGCCCGCCCATCATGATGAAGTTCTGCGCCCTCGCCACGAAGCCCTACGGTGTCAAGACAACGGTGTCGCTCAACACGATCATGATCGACGGCACCGGCATGTGCGGCGGATGCCGCGTTTCGGTCGGCGGCAAGACGAAGTTCGTCTGCGTCGACGGCCCGGAATTCGACGGACACGAAGTCGACTGGGACCAGATGCTTTCGCGCATGGGCGCGTTCAAGCCGCAGGAACAGGCCGCGAAGGGACACGTTTGCAAGGCAGGTATTTTCAAATGACACCGAAAGAGAAGATGGCTATTCCGCCGCAGGCGATGCCCCAGCAGGACGCAGCGGTGCGCGCACACAACATGAACGAAGTCGCGCTCGGCTACACTGCCGAGATGGCGAAGACAGAGGCGTCGCGCTGTCTCAACTGCCCGACTAAGCCGTGCATGCAGGGCTGCCCCGTAGCGATCAACATCCCCGGCTTTCTCGCAAAGGCCGCGGAGGGGGATTTCGCCGGCGCGCTCGACATCATCAAGGAGACTTCGCTCCTCCCGGCCGTCTGCGGCCGCGTCTGCCCGCAGGAGAAGCAGTGTCAGAAGTTCTGCACGATGGGCAAGCTCCTCAAGGACGTAGACAAGGCGGTTGCTATTGGCCGCGTGGAGCGCTTCTGCGCCGATCTCGCCCGCGAGACTGGTGCTGAGAAGCCTGTCGCCTGCGCGCCAAAGACCGGCAAGAAGGTCGCCATCGTCGGCTCTGGTCCCGCGTCGATAACGTGCGCGGCGGACTGCGCGAAGGCGGGTCACGACGTCACGGTGTTCGAGGCGTTTCACCGCTGCGGCGGCGTTCTCGTCTACGGCATTCCCGAGTTCCGTCTCCCGAAGGCGATCGTCAGGCACGAGATCGAGGCGATCAAGCAGCTCGGCGTCAAGATCGAGAACAACTTCGTGATCGGCCGCACGCGCAAGCTCAGGGACCTCATCAAGAAGGATGGCTTCGACGCCGTTTTCATCGGCACGGGAGCAGGGCTTCCGAAGTTCATGGGAATCGAAGGCGAGAACCTCAACGGCGTCTTTTCGGCAAACGAGTATCTGACGCGCGCAAACCTCATGAAGGCCTACCTCGAAGGCAACGCCGACACCCCCTTCTGGCACGGCAAGAAGGTTGCAGTCCTTGGCGGCGGAAATGTCGCGATGGACGCGAGCCGCATGGCTCTCCGCCTCGGCGCCGAGAAAGTCTACCTCGTCTACCGCCGCAGCGAAGCCGAGATGCCCGCGCGAAAGGAAGAGGTCGAGCACGCGAAGGAAGAGGGAGTCGAGTTCCACATGCTCGAGAACGCCAAGCGCGTCTTAAACGACGGCAAGGGCGCGGTTGCGGGACTTGAGTGCCTAAAGTACGAACTTGGCGAGCCCGATGCCTCTGGACGCCGCAGCCCCGTCGCGATAGAGGGCAGCGAATTCGTCCTCGACGTTGACACTGTGGTTGTCGCGGTCGGCAATGCCTCGAACCCGCTTATCCCGACGACGACCGAGGGGCTCGAGATCAACAAGCGCGGAAACATCGTCGTCGATCCCGAGACAAACATGACGTCAATCCCTGGCGTATTCGCCGGCGGTGACATCGTGCTTGGAGCCGCGACCGTGATTCTCGCCATGGGCGAGGGGCGGAAAGCCGCGGCGGGAATTTCCGCCTACCTCAAGAAGTAATCACATTTCCTCGAACTGGTCCTTGCCCACACCGCACATGGGGCAGGTCCAGTCTTCGGGAAGGTCCTCGAAAGCAACGCCGTTGTTGTTTTCGGGGTCATAGACGTATCCGCACACTTTGCAAACGTACTTCTTCATTGTGTTGTCCTTTCAGTTTGTCCCTCTTCGCTTTTCGAGAAAAGGCGTTTGGAGAGATTATGCCAAAAATAAGGCAGTGCGTCAATCGGCTAAAACCGTCACCGTGACGGAAGCGGCCTCGCCCGACTCGGTGGCGCAAGTTATGACATGCTCGCCAGGAGACATCTCAGCGGCAAATGCGCCGCGCCCAACCTGCTCGCCTACGGGCGCAGCGTCAACGAACCACCAAAGCCGCGTATCGGGCGGAACTTCCCCGATCTGGCAGCAAATGCGCTGCTCAAGCGAGCCGGACACGAGATGGAACTGCGCGCCGTCCTCGGGCTTTACGAGAGAAAGAGCTGGGCGGCTCTCTTCGATTAGTTTTCCGTCTGGCCCTCGCCGATGGACATTGCAAAGCCGAGGCGAACTGCGGCCCTTGACGGCCCTTCCCGCCTCAGTCTCGGGGCAGTCAGGCGAGGCGGGAAGCCCTGTCTTCTTGCAGACGACGCACTTCGCCACGCCATCGGGCTCTTCGAACCAAGGACCTGTGCCGCTCGGATAAAGCTGGCGCATGACGCTCCACGCGACAGGCGCGGCGGCCTTTGCCCCTACGACGCTCTTGTCTCCAAAGCCGCCTGTCTTGTGCCCGCACCAGACACCGACGACATATTCCGGATTCCACGCGACCGTCCATGCGTCGCGGTATGCGCTCGACGTGCCTGTCTTCCACGCGAAGCGCGGCGTCGCGACATCTGCGACATGCCCGAGGGCCGCATGCGAGCGCTCGTCGCCAGAGAGCATGTCGGAAACGAGATAGGCGCATGCGGGCGCAAATCGCCCATCGCCGCCACGCGCGAGAACACCGTATGCGCGGACGAGCTCAAGGAGCGAGACTTCGACATTCCCTATTGCCATTCCAAGACCAAACGATGCGGCATCTTCAGTGACACGCTTAAATCCGAGGGCGCGAAGCTCTTCTGCAAAGGACTCGACTTCGACTTCGTCGAGAAGACGGACGAACGGAACATTGAGCGAAAGGACGAGAGCGTCGCGCACAGTGACGAGGCCACGATACCTGCCGTCGAAGTTCGCAGGTCTATAGCCCTTGAACGAAATTGGCGAATCGACGAGACGGCGCTCGGGCGTCGCGAGCCCTCGCTCCATCGCAAGCGCGACGAGAAACGGCTTAAGGGTAGAACCCGCGGGGCGCGGTGAGACGGCGGTGTTTACCTGTCCGTCCTTGCCGTCGAAATAGTCGCCGCTACACGCCATCGCTACTATCTCGCCTGTCGCGGGTTTCATCACGACGACAGCAGACGAAAAGCCGCCCTTCTCCGCCGCCGCAGAGACCGCGTGCTCGCACAAAAGCTGGATGTCGGCGTCGAGCGCCGTCGTTACATCCATTCCGCCTCGCCCACCGCGGAGCCCGTGTTCCGAAATGTACCAGTCGCAGAAATGCGGCGCAAGAAACGGCCTCGGCGCACGGCGGACTTCCGGCTCGACCGAGCGAGCCCCTTCAAGTTGCTCGTCAGTGATATAGCCAAGCGTCCGCATCCTTTCAAGAACATAGTCGCGCCGCTTGAACGACTGCGCGCGGCGCTCTGGGCTTCCCCACCTGTCGGGGCGAAAGCGCGTCGGCGCCTGAACCATTCCAGCAAGCATCGCCGCTTCGCCAAGCCCGAGTTCCTTCGCGCTTTTGCCGAACCAGCCCTGCGAAGCCGCCTCGATGCCGACGAAGTTGGAGCCGAAGGGAGCGCGGTTCAGGTACTGCGAGATAATCCACTCCTTCGACTTCGCGCGCTCCATCTTGACGGCCTTTACCGCCTCCTTCCACTTCCACCAAAGGTTCTTCGGATGGGGCCTAAGAAGCCGCACCGCCTGCATCGTGATTGTCGATGCGCCGGAGATGCGCCGCCTGCAACTGATGTTCTGCCATGCCGCGCGGAGGACGCTCATCGGCCTCACGCCGTGGTGCGACCAAAACGAGCTGTCCTCAGCCGCGACGAGCGCCTTTACGATCCAGTCGTCGGGAGAGGCGGCGTAGAACGGCCTGCAGTCGACATCGCCGGGCCCGAGCGTAACGCGCAGGATCCTCCCCGACGCGTCGCGAAGGATCGCGCCGCCGGGATATTCGTCCGCCCCCTCGTCGCTCCAGCCGATGAATATCCACGAGCAGACGAGAAACACCGCCGCGAGCGCGGCGACGATGCAGGCAAGAAAAGCTATCTTCCTCTTCACGCCCTATACTCGCCGCCAAAGGGAAAATCTGACATGTCGCATCGCCCTTTTTCATCGGCAAGCGCGGCATAATACGCAGCATAATCTTCGTTAGTCAAAAACGCAAACCTTGCCGCACGGGTTGTATCTTCCGAAAGCGATCTACAGTCATGCTCAGACTTAGCAATCCTGATACGGCGTTGGTATATATATTCGTATAAACAAGAATAGTATCGGGGGCATCCAGCGACAAATGCACCTGTGGCGTGGAGTTCGTGCCGCAGGTAAAGCCGTCGAGGTAGGAATTGAGCTCGTGGTCGCCAATCGTCGCCGTGAATTTGTACAGCCCATTCGTGAGGCCAACGCCGACTTGCTGATCGACCCACTGCGGGTAGCCGACGGCAAGGATCTTGGTCGCGTTGGTGAAGTTCGCCGTCACCCATTCCGCGTCCTGTCCAAAACCGTTGTGCGGAAACGGCAGCTCGCGCGGCAGATATGCCGCGCTCCATGGAGACGCGGCTTCCAGCCGCGTCACTAAATATTCAGCGAATAGGTTTAAGGGGCTCACCTGATCAATTCCTGAAAAACCGCATTCACCTCATCCATAGACAAGCGAGCCGCGCTGACATAGTTTGAAGCGAATGCCACCCTTTCCCCAATTGGAAGCCTGGGGATCCCCTTCAGCCCAAAAACATCCACGACAGGACGCGCTAGGATGCCAGAAACCGATTGCCGCGCAAATACAAAATCCTGTTTCCTCAGGAAATCCTCTCTAATTTCTCTGACGGTGTCATCGTCAACAAGACGCCCTTCAACAAAAAGCCTGTTCTTCATGTCCATTCGGAGGTCGTCTTTCGACGGAATCGCATCGCGCAAAGCACCGAGGCGACAGGCCACCGCCACCCATGCGTTAGTAAACTGCGGATCTACCAGAAAGCGCGAATATGCCGACAACGCCATGCCCTGCTCATCCAACCAAGCCCCATAGCAAGCAACTGAATTGGTCGGAGAAGAAAGTCCGGCAAGAGACACATACCAATCGCAAAGGGCCTGACGCGCCGACTGCGTTCCGTTAGTTGCGAGGAAAGGGACAGACTCGCCAATCCGCGAACGATATTCCGCAAATGAAACGCCCCAGAAGTTTGTCGACGACAGCGCCTGCACTCGCGCCTCTTCAACAGTTGTCGCCGAAGCAACTTGCAAAAGACATGCAAACAACACGACAAACACCTTTTTAACCACATCGCTCATCTTGGTCGAATCCTCACTCTCTCGCCATATCTGTTACTTTCCCTGCGCAGCCTCTCGGCCTTGTCTTGCAAATGGGCGTAATCTGACTGAGGTTGTCGTGCGAACGACAACATTGGTTATCCGCTTTTCGCCAGTTTCGAGAACCTGCTTGCGAATGACGGAAATGCGCTTTTCAAGCTCTTTGACGGTCTCCCGCTCGCGGGCAAGTTCAAGGGCCGCATCGCTTCCCACCACATTCGCCTCAGCGGATTTTCCCAACTGCGCAATCCTACGCTCGCGTTTCCGTAAATCCTGAAACTCCTTGTATGCTACTTTGTAAACGCCGACCTCGTTCATGTCGGCTACAAAATTCGACAACACATCAATGCACGACTGCGCAATGGTGGAAATATTGCTGTCAATTGAAGGCGCAAACCTGATCCTGCAACCATATACAAAGTTACTACAGGGCATCCTGACAATCTCGAATACAGCCCCAGAAAGCACCCTTTCCAAGCAGTTGGTGCCGACATCTCCAAGGCAAGATGCCCACGAAGGATCGTGAATGTATTTCATCCACTCGCTGCGCGAGCGCTGCCACGACAGCCAGCGGCGGAAGTCTTCTGTTCGGTTGTCGGCAATCACGTGTCTGTTGTGCTCAAAAGCATCTTTTCTCCTCTCATATCCCAAAGCCGCATCTGGGTCTGCCGGGCGTTCCGATGGTAATAGCGTCACCGACGTCGAATCCACAAAATCGAACTCGGCAATGCATTCATACGTTCTCGAGCACCTTATGACAAGTGTGCCTGCCGACACAACACAAAATAGCACAATCAACCCAGCCATCCAGCTTCGCCTCTTCATTGTCTACCTTCCTTTCATATCATTGTGCACCATGTATGGTTATGTTGTTTTGAATGTCTCTTGTCGCCTCGATGCCAAATTTCTTGATTGAAAATGTGCCATTTGCCCTGAGTGTAAACCTTTGCGTAGTTGGAGGCGAAGCATACTGCCCCATTATGCTGTTGCCATATCCCCAACCGATCGGAATCGGCCATTCCTTCCAGCCGTCGGACCACGGGGTTTCATATCCTGTCGCCACTCCACACATATCCGTTGTCCAATAGCCATCTGCTCGTACCTCGTTCACAACACCCGCCCCAACTGCCACGCTATGCGAGAGAGGCCCACCTTTAGTCGTGTCGTTATAGTAACCATCATGTGGGCAGTTTCCGCTCTCGTCTGGGATCTCGCGCATCTGCAAGCCCTTGAACGACACAAATGCTGGTTCAACATATAAAGCGATGTGAAGCAACAGCCATCCAGCATCCCCAAAGACGGGCTGAATATCCTCGTTACATCGCGGATTTCTTGCCGCAATTATTGGCATGACAAATAGATACTGATTCGTATAGCATACATCATTCACCATCACACGATACTCGCAAAGACCATTTGTATACTGATTAGTCATGGCAGGGAGAATCATCCTTCCTGGCGAAAACGGCATATGCTCTTCTTCCCCCTCGAAAAAAGACCAATCTGTTGCCACTGATTCCGGATAAGCGCAATAGTGCACTTCCTCAAGAATGCCAAAGACGTGCCTATGCAAGTTTGTATTTGCAGGAGCTGGATTCAGCGTGGCCAATTCGACCTCTACCGAAGTTACTTCGCCTGTACAGGAAGTCTCGGCACCAGTGGTATTTTCAGCAAAAGTCGCAATCACGCAGATGTCGTTCGTTGTTGCGCTCGCTTCGCCTCCTTCATATACGATTGCGTATGATACTTGTGTCTCGGCGGGAACTGCGACAGACGCAAGTGGAAGATCGGGACCGGAAATCCGACTCAACTTGCCAATGTTCGCGCTCGTCACCGAGAGCGTTCCTCCATTCGGGCCGCCATTGGCGACGATGTTGAGCCGTGTGCGCGTCGAGTTCTTGCCGACCCACTGCCCCGGCAGATTCTCGTATGCGTCCTCGAATATGACTGCCGACTTCGAAAACGAAGCCGAAACTGACGCGGCGAGAGGTGCGGATGACGGTTCCCACGTCGGACCCGTTCCGTCGTAGTAGCACCCGCAAAGGCAGCTCGCCACAGAAAGCCAGTAGCCCTCGTAGGAATACTGCCCTTCTACGGTACAACCGCAGCATGTGCAGTCCATCGGACAGTTCCACATGAAAGTGTCGCCACTCCCGCTAATCGAGCAGCTACATTGCGCAGTCGGCCACAAGAAAGCGCCGCCGAGATTCAACGGCATGACGGACATCGCGAACGGATTGCCGTCTGATGCGGAAATTGTCACAGGACGGCAAACATAGGTCTGATGCGCCGCGCCGCGCATCTGCCAGACTTCCGTATCGGGATCGGACACGCCGACTATGGAAAATGACCAATCGGACGAGATTGCGTATGTCTTGCCAATCAGGATCACGACCTCGTTAGTGACGCCCGATTTCGCCACGAAGCGCGGATCGGGATAGTTGCAGGGCTTGTCGCCCGCGAATGTCACAAGAGCGTCTGGGCCTGTGGCCACGAGAGAAACGGTGCAGTAGGCGTTCGTGTTCGCCCCTTCGGGAAGAATATTTGCCGGACCGAAGAAGTCGCCGTCGCCAAAAGAACGTAAAGTTGAAAACGTAAAACGTAAAACGAACATGGGGTGTCATCCAGCTTTCGATTTTGACGTTTTCAGGATTGACGTAAGAAGCGCAAACAACTCCCGCCT
>JAZSLQ010000065.1:0-2454 GCA_045535455.1 Kiritimatiellia bacterium
GTCTTCGCGGTAGAGCCGGCAGTAGTCGCGCATAGCCTCCACAGCCTTTGCCAGCAGCGCGGCGACGTTTTCCAGCGCGGCGCGGTCTTTCGCCTTCCATGCCTCGAGCGCGGCCAGCTCGTAGTCGAGGCGCGTCAGAAGCGCGCGGTTGTACGCCTCCGCGGCCGGCACGCCCGCCGCGCCGCACGCCGCGGCCATCTTCTCGCGCCACGCGGCGAACTTCGCCTTGGCCCCTTCGCCTTCCTTCGTCAGGACGTTGCGCAGGTTCGCCATGTAGAGCGGATCGTCGTAGAAGAAGTCGCCCTCGCGCTCGAAACCGGCGCGGAGAAGCGGCTCGGACGAGACGCCCAGGCGCACAAGCGCCGCGTAGTCCTTGCCCGTGATGGCGCGGAAGCGCCTGCAGTTGTCGTCCGTGGGCTCGGCCGTGCGGCCGGCGGCAAGCTCGGCGCAGGCGAAGAGCCCCTCTTCCGCCGTGTCGGGGATGCAGTAGGCGCCGTTGTCGCCCCACATCGTGAACCACAGCTCGCCGCATCCCTTCTCGCGTGCGGCGGCCATGAACGCCTTGGTGGTCCGCAGCGTCTTGTCGCGGTGGTGCAGGAAGTGCTGCCACGTCTGGATGCCGCCGGCGAGGATCGGTTTGCCGTTCAGCGCGATGTGTCCGTCGATCATCTTGGCGTAGAAAGCCGGGTCGTCGTGGTAGTAGTCCCAGTAGACAAGGCGGACGCCTTCGGGTATCTTCGCCCCGAGTTCGGGCGAGGGCGTCGCGTCGATGTCGTAGTACTCGCCTTTCTTCGACCCCATGCGGTAGAACATATCGCTCCAGATCATGATGTCGGTGAAGCCGCGGCGGTTGCAGATTTCGCAGACCTTCTGAAGGTGCTCGAGGAAGATGTCGAACTTCGGACGACTGCCGTTGCGCCTGCGGTACTCGCCATCCCAGAAGCCCCACGCCTCGTCCATCCCGATGTGTATGCTGCTGCCGCCGACGGTCTCCTGCCAGAACGCGATCATCTTGTCGACGAGCTCGTACGTCTTCGGTTCGCCGACGATCAGAGTCGTTCTGTTGCACTTCACGCCCGCGCTGTCTGTCCAGCGGAGGTACTTTCCAAGGTGCCCCAGGGTCTGGATGCAGGGCACGAGCTCGAGTCCGCTGGCCTCGGCCGCCGCCTTGAGCTCCCGTATGTCGTCCTTCGTGTAGCCGCCGCGCATGTAGCCCCACTTCGGCACGCCCTCGAGCTTGTACGTATCCTCCGTGTAGAGCATGACGGCGTTGTAGCCCATCTTGCCCATGTGCGCGAAAGTCGTCTTGAGGTAGGGGACGGTGAGGACGCGTCCGCGCGAGACGTCTATCATCGCGCCAAGCTTCTGGAATCCGCGCGTTTCGGCGTCTGCGGCGTACGCAGCGCACTGGGACAACGCGGGGACAATGGACAATGCCAGCAACTTTAGGATTTTCGTTTTCATAATGGGTTCTGCTTGTCAATACTGCTTGTTTCCGTACACAAGTATCTTGCTGAGCGACAGCGGTTTCTTGCCGCCGCCCGGCTCGAAGCCGACCTTGACGAAATTCGCCGTCGGGGAATCCTTGCGCAAATCCACCCTCAAATCGCCAGCCACGGTTGCCGCATCCCCGACCTTGCGCCATTCCTCGCCGTCTTCCGAGAGCCAGAGGACAATATCCTTCGCCTCTCCCTCGACCGTAACGCCCGTCACATCAACATCGCCGGCAAGCTCGACGACGGCCCACGGCGCATCCTCGGGCTTCGTCATGAAAAGCCCCTTGCGCTTCGGGTCGTAGGGCGTCGCGTCCGAAACGCGCGCGTAGTCCTCGGGCGTATCGCCCGTCCCGCTCGAGGAAATCCTCACAAGCGCATCGCCCGAGACGAGTGGCGCACCGTAGTCCCGCTCGGACACTTTCGCGGCCCCCGTCGGCGGCTCGCTTTCGTTTCTGAAATCCGCTATCATTCTGAACAGCGCACGATCCTCGCGAAAGCCCTTGATGGTGGAAACCATGCGCCAGTTAAAGGCACCCTTCGCCGTTTCCCCGCCGCTTCCGGCATAATCCGAAGCGATAGCGAGAAATCTGCCGAATTTCTCCTTGTCCTTCGACCAACGCCCGAGCGCGTAGGCGAATATCTGCGCCAGATAGTTGGAGCCGTCTCTATTCGCATCGAGCGCCACGGAGAGAATCTTCATCACCAACTCATCGTCCGACTGGAAACGCCGGAGAAAACGCCCGAGCGCATCACGCCGGTAATTCATCTCCTCGGCGATCCACGCCTTCGGCTGGGGAAGATACTTGAAAACGCGCGCCGTCTCCTTCGCAAGCGACTTTTCGTCCATCCCCTTCGCAGCCATCGCCTCGATCGCCACCCACGCGAAATCCCACGAAACCAGCCGCCCGTCCGGCTGGGTGGCGAAAAGTTCGCCGAGATACTTGCGCCACTCGTCAAT
>JAZSLQ010000229.1:0-4139 GCA_045535455.1 Kiritimatiellia bacterium
CTTATAAAATACAAAAGGTGGATTATAAAATATGAAAGCCGCCAGAGCTGATTATCCAAGAATCTTGCGCATCTGAATATATGCATCCAGCATCTTCAGCTTAGGCAAGGCGTCAGGCACGAAATGGATACAAGCATCCCACAGTTCTATCCGTCTTGCTCATATAGCGACAGCCTCGGAAAGAACATTGATCTCCGCAACACATCACCTATGCCGCTTATCAAGTCGCCCATATTGTACCACATTCTTAAGTCTTGGCGCAATGCCCCGCCTCGCACAGCCTACTTCCAACGCCCTCTCAACCACGCAAAAGGCCACCGCAATTCATGAGGCGATGGCAGATGTGCCGCGACCCCCTAACACACTGCCGACACTATCTGACGCTATCCGACCCTAACCCGACACACCCGCAACCATGTCGCGTCACGTTTGTTATCTTGCCCGCAACGCCCTGAAAACTATGCGCTATAGACGCTCCGCGGCATTGAGAACTTCATTATTGCGATCCTCCTATGCAGTCATTTTACCTCTACAAACGTCTCGCGCTCCTTGCCTGATGCGTCTTTCCACGAGAGGCGATAGCGGCCCTTGAAACCGCGAAACGAAACTTTGCCGTCCTTTGCCTTGACAGTCGTCTTCGTCTTCCACTCGCGGTTGACGAGGTCATCCATCGCAAAGTAGGCGGTCTTGGGCTTCATGTCGCGCGTGAAGATGCCGGAGATCGACGGCTCGCCTGGCGCACCGCAGCCATCGACGACGTTCCACCAGGTTATGCCGTTCATCTTCTCGACGGCGAACCATGCGCGATAGCAGTTGCGCATGATGATCGCCTGGATCATCTGCCCGTTCGGCGAGTTGTCGGGCGCGGTAATGGTGATTTCCGAAAGATGGATCGGTCGACCAGCCTTAGAGACGCGGAGAAAACGCTCGGCTATCTTTTCCGGACGAAGGTGCTCCGGCCCTGCGCCTGCCGCGATCCTTGCGCTCTCCTTCGGGTTGAACAGATGCATCTGCGAGCCCACCACGTCAATGCGCGCGCCGTTGGCGACGAGGTCTTGCGCCTGCATGAAAAATCCGTCGCCCATGTTGTAGTCGTTGAGGTTGAACCATGCCGTCTTCGGCAAGTATTTCCCCGCCCATTCAAACGCCTTGAATGCGTAGTCCGCCGGCATCGGGCCGTAGTGCGAGCCGTCGAACGGACGGTTGCGAACGGCCTTCCGCCCGAAGCGGTCGAAGTCCGTGGCGCTCTCGTTCACCACGTCCCACGAATGGACGCGGTTCCCGTAGCGCTCGCCGATTTCGCGTACACGCCGCTCGTAGCGCTCGTTCTGCGCCTTGACAAACGTCGGCACGAGCGCGGCAATCTGCTCGCCGTTCAGCTTGGCATATATCTTCTTCCACGCCTTTTCCCATTCCTTGGCGAACTTGCGGGCTGGCGCACCCGCTGGAACCGATGCGTCCCAGCGCGGCACCTTCACGCCCGTCGCCTTTTCAAGCGCGGCCTTTTCGGATTCGGGGCACAGTTCGTCCCAGAGCCAGTTCGGTGTCATCCACGTGTTGTTGCCCCACACGAGAGGGTGGCCGTGGATGCGGCAGCCGTGCGATTCGAGGAAGTCTATCACCGGATCGGTCGGCGGACGCCTCCAGTGCGGCTCGCGCTTGGCACCTTCGGGGTCGCGCTCGTATTCGCGGCACCAGTATTCCTCGCCGTCCTCTTCACACGCCTCGAAGCGCGGCTTGCCGGGGAACCGCTCGAAGGCCCGCCAGTAGAACGCGACGGTCGCGGAGTTGAAAAGCCCGCGCTCGGCGTCGTAGAGTTCCTTGTAGCGGTCGTTCCACTCCTTCCTGCCCAGCTGGTCGAAGTTGAAGATGTGTGCGCCGAAGAAGAAGGCATGCGTCAACTGCTCAACCTTGACCTCCGCACCGTCTGGCGCGGGGATATCGAACGAGGCGTCCGCCTTGCGATATTTTTCGATGTCGGCGTCTATCCGCTTTTGGACATCGTCGTTCCAGATGTTCCAATACTCGTTGCTCATCACCGAGCGGTCGATCTCGCAAACGACTGGAACGTCGTCCAGCGTGTCCGCAAACGCGACGCCCAAAACGGCCATGACTGCGGCAAGAATTGTCATCGTCCTCATTGTCTGCGTCCTTTCTGCCGTGGCAAAGACAAACGGCTTGCCTTACCTGACAACGATCACCATGGGCTTCGGCTTGACGAAGAGGACGATGTTGCCATCGCCGTTGACGGTAAGGCCGCTCGCCCACTTCGGCGCACCAGCGGCGAGCGAGACGCTCGCGCCCTCGGCGTCGAACCCGCCGCAAGTCGTAAGGACCTTCTCACCACCCGTAGGCCAGACATCACCCGAAACCTTGACAGCGATGTTGGTGGACGCGCCTTCTGTGAAGACGACCGACTTGCCTTCGGCGAGCGCGAGGACAGGCGGATTGGCCCTTTCGGTGAAGTTGAAGGCGAGCGTAGTTTCGGAATCAAGCGTAAGATTGCCATTGAGCGTAACCTGTCCAGATTCGGCGACCTCGAACGTTCCGCCATCCTGAACCGTGACTGCGCCTGTGCCAAGATCTGCGCCTGTGACGATTGCAAGCGTCGCACCCGAATCGACCGTGAGCGGATTGTTCAAGGTGTACTTTGTGAGGTTGTCAACGTCGTAGTTCGCGACAACCCTACGGCCGACGATTGTAGTATTTCCACCGCCATAGATGCCGCCGGAACCTGCAAGCGTATTCGTGCCAAGCGCGACTTCGTGACCAGCCGCGTCGATAACGAGCGATCCGAGGTTGCAAATATTTGCAGAGTCGACAAAATCCGCCTCTGCCACAATCATTGCCGAAGCGTTGCTCGCCTGAGCTATTTGGAAGCCTCCGGAGCCGTCAAGGCCGTCGCTGCCTATAGCCCACATCCCATGGTAGTTGCTCACGTTCCGACCGAGGACGAATCTGGGGTAATTGGAACTATTCTTGATACAGTCATTGAAAAGCCCTTTTGCTGCGATTGTCCCGGGGCATATATTCGCAACGCTACCGCCAAGATGTGCAGCGCCAGTGAATCTTGTCAACACGATTCTGCCCGTGACGCGGAACACTCCGCCCTCCGCTACAGTGTAGATAATGTACTTATTCTCGGTGCTGTCGGAGAACACGAGATCGCCGTCAAGCGTGACGGTGGAATCGGCCGCAACCGCGACCTTGGATGTATCACTGAACGATGTTGCTGCCATCGCGTTCGTGAAGGTGATCACGCCTGTACCCATCGTCACCGCGCCAAATATTGTACCAGCCGTCACACCGTCCATATCGACGGTGATGTCAGACGTGACAGCGGAGAAATCGACTGGTCCGCTTGCGCTCGGTGCGATGCCGCTGACCCAGTTGCCGCCAGTTGCGAACTTGTTGTCGCCCGCAAGTCCAGTCCACGAATAGCCGTGGATGTCGCCAACGAGGAGCAGCAAGTCTCCTGCGGCGGAAACATCCCAGGAGCAGTCCAAACCACCAGTAGAAGGCGCGAACTTCGCCTCGGCCTGCGCCACGGATACAAGATAAGTTGGGCAGATTGCGTATGCACCGGTTATAAACGCGCCGCCATTGAAAGTGAGCGGCACGTTACCAGACTCAGGGAACGTCAGCGATGTAGCGGAAAGCGGCGTGACTCCGCCGACATACTCGGCGATGTCAAGCGCGGAACCAGCCGCGAATACGACAGGACCGGCGAACGTAACGCCGCCGCCGACAGAAAGCGTCGTGCCATTCGATACCGTCGTCGTGCCAGTATAAGACTGGTTTGCGGAAATGGTCGTCGTGCCAGCCCCCGAAATCGTCAACCCGCCCACGCCGGTAATCGTGCAGGGAATCGTGATGGCAAGGCCGTTGTTGTCGATTGTGCCGCCATTCGCGCTGACAACGACATCCACACCGCTGGCACCAAAGATGTCGCCTGTTCCGCTTGACTTCTTGAATGTGCCGCCGTCAAAGTTGAATGTCGCAGAACCAGCATAGGTGCGAGTAGCTTTTTGCGCAGCAATCACGCCGCCACGCCCAAGATCGACTCGTCCCGAAGTCGAAGCATCCCTGTTGCAGAAAATCAGGCTCCCTCCCACGCTGACCGTGCCGCCGTCCGCAAC
>JAZSLQ010000054.1:0-2208 GCA_045535455.1 Kiritimatiellia bacterium
CTTCTCTCCCTTGAACGAGACGAGCTGATCGAGCGATGAGAGCGCGTCGCGCATGCCGCCCTCGGCGCCGCGCGCGATTGCGAGAAGCGCATCCTCCTCGGCGTCGATCTTCTCGAGTTCGCAGACATGGCGGAGACGCGAGACGATGTCGTTCGTCTGGATGCGCCGCAAGTCGAAGCGCTGGCAGCGGGAGACGATCGTCGCGAGCACCTTGTCGCCCTCGGTCGTGGCGAAGATGAAGCGGACATGTGGCGGCGGCTCCTCGAGCGTCTTCAAAAGCGCGTTCCAAGCCGCAGTCGAAAGCATGTGGCATTCGTCGATGATGAAAATCTTGAACTTGGACGAGACCGGCTTGAACTGGACCGACTCGATTATCGGCCTCACGTCCTCGACCTTGTTGTGCGACGCGGCGTCAAGCTCCACGACGTCTAAGGAGCGGCCTGCAGCGATTTCCTCGCAGTTGACGCACTTCCCGCACGGCTCGACGCCGTTTGGCGAAGTGCAGTTGAGCGCCTTTGCGAAAATGCGGCTCGTCGTAGTCTTGCCGATGCCGCGGGGGCCGATGAAAAGGTATGCGTTCGCGATGCGGTTCGCCTCGATCGCGTGACGAAGGGTCCTGACCACATGCTCCTGGCCGACGACATCGTCAAACGTCATCGGACGGTACTTTAGCGGCAGGGGTATGTGCTGTTGTTCTGCCATCAACAGTATTATACCATATCTGTTCCAAGTGGTGGACGATGAGGGACTCGAACCCCCGACCTTGACCGTGTAAAGGTCCTGCTCTAACCAACTGAGCTAATCGTCCAGAAAATCATGAATCGTAAAACGCGCCGTCCTTCGTGACAAGCCGCTCGGCCACGGGATACTCGTAGCGGGCGTTCGTCTTCAAAATCTCT
This sequence comes from Kiritimatiellia bacterium, assembly GCA_045535455.1. Classification (GTDB taxonomy): domain Bacteria; phylum Verrucomicrobiota; class Kiritimatiellia; order RFP12; family UBA1067; genus UBA1067. The sequence continues at coordinate 900 of JAZSLQ010000054.1, forward strand.
ACATATCGCGCCGCCTCCCACTTAGCCATCGGGAGGTCGTGCAGAAGATAGTTGCCGCAGTTAATGGGCGTCGCGCCTGGAACCTCTCCCTCGTAGTCGCGCAGATGCTCAAACGCGCGGAGCATCAGCGGCTGTAGCTCCTGCGGTTTCGGCCGCCCCTTGACGATCAAGTAGCTGCCAGTCAAGCATCCCATCGGCCCCCAGTAGACGATCCTGTCCTTCCATTCCGCATCGTTCCTCAAGAATGTCGCGACGACATGCTCGATCGTGTGCATCGCGTTCGGGTGGATCGCCGGCTCCTTGTTCGGGGCCTTCATCCTGATGTCGAACGTCGTTGCATAGTCGCCACCAATCTCGTCCACGCGGGATTCGTAGATTCCCGGGACGATCTTCGTGTGATCGACTTGAAACGACGCTATCAGGTCCATCAGTCCAGCACCTTCTTAATGACGCGCTTTGCCTTGCCCTCGTTGCGCGGGAGCGCGCCGATCGGGAAGACGTCGCCCTTCGGGAGGAAGCCAAGGCGCTCCCTGAGGTGCTTCGCGACCGTATGGCCCGTGACGCCCGGTTCCGCCTCGACGTTGATCGTGACGTCCGTCATTCCATGGCGTTCCTCGAGGATGATCTGGAACTCGTCCGCAATGCCGGGGATTTCCTTCAGCGCCTGCTCGACTTGGCGCGGATAGAAGTTGACGCCCTTCACGATGAGCATGTCGTCGGTGCGGCCCGTAATGCGGTCGATCCTGAGCGACGTCCTGCCGCACTCGCACTTCTCGCGCGAAAGGATGCGCGTAATGTCGTGCGTCCTGTAGCGGATGATCGGCATCGCCTCGCGAGTGAGCGAGGTAAAGACGATTTCGCCGTATTCGCCGTCGGGAACAAGCTTGCCAGTCGCCGGGTCGATGACCTCGGTGATGTACTGGTCTTCGAAGACATGGAGCCCGCAGTGGCACTTGCAGTCCTGGCCCGTCGTGCCGACGCCGCCGGTTTCGGTCATGCCGTAGATGTCGAAGCACTCGATGCCGAGGCGGGACTCGATGCGCTTCCTCGTCTCGTCCGAGAACGTCTCGCTGCCGAAGATGCCGACCTTGAGGTACGGAAGGTCGCGCTCACCCTCCGGGCACTCGTCGAGCTTCTCGATGAGGCGCGGGACGTAGGAGACGACGGACGCGAAGCCCTTCGACTTGAAGTCCTTCATGAGGCGGATCTGCCGTTCGGTGTTGCCGGACGACGCGGGCACGGTGAAGAGCCCCGCCTTGCGCGCGCCGTGGTAGAAGCCGAAGCCGCCGTTGAAGAGCCCGAACGTCGG
>JAZSLQ010000106.1:0-8465 GCA_045535455.1 Kiritimatiellia bacterium
AGAAGCCTGTTCGCGCGGCAAGTTCCTTGACGCTGTAGCCTCCATGGTCGACGAGGCGCTTCGCCTCGCGCATCTTGACCGAGAGGATGTACTTGTTCGCGCTCATGCCGAACGCCTTGCGAATCGCGCTTTGGAGCGCCGATTGCGAGATGTCCGCTGCGGCAGCGAGATCGCCAAGCGCGATGCGGCGGTCAAGGTTGTCGTCGATGAGCATGAGCGCTTTCGCAAGCCACGGCGGATCAACGGGATAGACATTGGTGGATTCGCGTTGTACGACGCACAGAGGCGGGATGAGTGTGGATTTCTTTTCCTTCGCCAGGCCGGGGTCCTCGATGAGTCCCTCCAATAGCCGCAGGGCGGTGCAAGTCTGAAGATGGAAGTCCGGGTCTATGCTGGTAATGGCTGTTGGCGAGCACAGGCAGATGGCGGTGTCGTTGTGCCGGCCCATAACGGCTATGTCGCCCGGAACGTCACGTCCGAGACGAATGCACGAGTCGACTACGAGCTGTGCCCGGTGATCGTGAATGCAGAATACCGCCGTTCTCGTCGGCAGCGTGGAAATCCACTCGTCTAGGTAGGATGGTACGAGGCTCTGATTCGACGAGATTCTCGCAAAACTCATTTGCCTTGGGTCGCACGAGATGCAACTGCATCCCGCGTTGCGCAAAGTCGCTGAAAAGGCTTTTTCAAGCCGGTCGTAGAACAGATTGCCGCTGGCGCCGCAGAATGCGAAGTTGGCGAACCTTCGGTGCAGGAACCATTCCGCAGCCATCTTTCCGGTGGCCTCCGGGGAGAAATCCACGTAAGGGATGTCCGGGGCGTCGAGAATCGTCGTCGCGACGATCGGCAGCCCGGTCGCCTTGAGCAGGTCGATCGTGTCTTGTCTATCGACGTCTGCCAAAATGCCGTCGCAGCCGGCGAAAATGCCTTGCTGGCTCAACAGTTTCTTAAGCACAAGCCGTATGGAGCAGCTTCGGTTCCCCTGTGCGTAGGCCGCCGCACAGTCAAGCATCCTGCTGACCTGCGTTGGAAGGATGCTTTCCGAGACGAACGCAATGGTCTTAGTCTTCCGTCCGTCCAGTCTTCTGTTCCGTCCCTTTATCATGTCTACATTATACAACAGCATCGTGCCGCAGTCAACCAACTTGCTCCGCAAGGACAGGGTTACGCACTACATGGCTATGTTCCTTGTTCCTGCGCATTCTACAGCCTTTCTGGATCGGCGACCTCAGGAGAAATGGGGTCGGAGTGTTGGATTTTGAACAGGATTGACTGCGAAGTGTTGGATTTTGAATGTGATTGCGGGTTTAAAGCGGGCGGATAAATTGCTACAATGTGGTAAAATGCATAGATGGAGCATCTGTACAAGTAGAAAAATCAAGTTATAGGCAAGTTCAGTATTTACAAGGAGGCGCGCTAATGAAGGAGATAATTGCAAATATTGTCAGGGGGGGGGGGTAATACTTTAAATTATCTCCTTTGTATGATTGTTATGTTTGGGTTGGCGTCAAATGTTAGAGCCGAAGTGGTCGATTTAGAGGGGCAGACGGTTGGAAAACTTAGTGGGGCAGATTTTAAGAATAGTTATGCAGGTAATACGATAATTAACGGCACGGTGCAAGTTGGGTCATTGGCAGAAGCTGTCGGTGTATATACAATAGGAGATGGTGCTGTAGTAACTTGCGGAGATCAACAATATATCAATGGAGATTGTACTTTCAATATTGTTGAAGGCGGAGAGTATAAACAGACAGGTTCCTATTTCGTTTATCCTTTCCGATATGGTCAGGTTAAATTGATAATGAATGGAGGAAAGTTTACTAGCACATCTACGGCCTCTGCACTGTCAAGAGGTGGGATGGTGAACTTTGGTTATGTATGGAATAACAAAAGTTCATCAAAAGGTAAGGACGTTTCTGCTGTTGTCGTGATGACGAACCGATCAGAACTTTCTATATCTTCCGGTAATTTGCAGCTCGGTTCTGTTAAGTCTAATAACGAGGCTGGTTCTCCTGTAAAAACTTCCAAGACAGATCTTTTTGTCACAAATTCAATAATCAAATGTGAAAAAGGGCAAATAGTTTTAGCGTGTTCGGTAGATAAATGGCTTAGTGATTGGAATAATAGTTATGTACGAGCAGTGTTCGGGCCTAATTCAGAAATTACCACAGGGCAGTTTTATGTTAATGGTCAGTATCCGCAAAGTTCAGTGATATTTGATGGCGCAACGATTCATTGGACCGGAAATAATACTTCGTTCATTGGGCATACAACAGCTGTAGGAGATGTTTATACGATAGATTCTCTCGGTCTTACTATAGATATTCCTTCTGGCAAATCGCTCACTTGTGATTCTAATGCGTCTTCCTTAAAGGGTGAAGGCGGTATAACGAAAATCGGCGAGGGCTCGATTACATGGAACAAGGTATCGTCCAATGGCAGCACGGGGATGACATTCACCGGCCCGCTTGTCGTCTCCAACGGCACGTGGACGTCTACGCTTTCCTACGCGGCGACGAAGTTTGCGGTCGATGGCGCGGATAGCACGCTCGCGCTTTCCGGCACGCTGACGGCCGCCGCGCCCGACTTCTCCATCACCGCCGGCGGAACGCTCGACCTTACATCCGAAGAGTCGAAAGATCGTACGGCAGGCACATTGACGTTTGGGGAAAACGCCGTTCTGAAGCTTAACGGCGGCGCGATGGGCGTCGATTCCTTCTCCGCGACATCTCTTGACCTTGCCGCAACGGCGGCGAATCCTGTCAAGATCGAATTTACCGATGCGGCAAACATCTCGGGCGGCGCATATACGCTCGTCGCCATCACCGGCGGCGGCACGTTCGCGGCAGGCGACGAGACGAAATTCGCGCTTGACGCAAACGCGCCGGAAGGCTCGACGCTCTCGGTTTCCGGTTCTGCGCTTGTCTTGAACGTGCCTGTCACAAACCCCGCGACGTGGACCGGCAATGCGCTCGACGGTAAATTCTCGACTCCGGGCAACTGGCTTGGCAATGCCGTGCCCGGTGCGGATGATGAAATAGAGATAAAAGCGACTGCGGAGGTCGAACTTGATTGCGATCTTGCCATTGCCGTAAAATCGCTTTCGATTCATTCCGATTCAGCCAAGGTGACAATCGGCGGCAGCGGTGCGATTGCCATTTCCGGGAATATTGTAAACGCATCCGAATTCCGTCCGGTTGTAAACGTTCCGGTGGAGTTCAAATCGGGTGAAGACTACGCGCCCATTGACGTGACAGGCGAGGTGGAGTTCTCCGGCGGCGTTAAGGGCACAGTCCCCGCCAACCACTCGACCTTCTACGGCAACTATACGCTGACGCAAGGGACGTGGAGTCTTTCGTCGGCCATCACCCTTGCCGCCAACGCGACCGTGACGGCGACAGGGACGACAATCGAGACCTCCGGCACAAGCCTCCTCAATGCCGAGGCGGGCTCTACGCTTACAATCAATCGATTGACGCTCAACGCGAGCGGGAACATCTTCGGAACGTTCGCGGGCAATTTGACAGTGCACTACATCTATCAATACAACCATGGCGGCGTCACCTTCAACAGCGGATTTTCGGGCGTTTTCCGCGTCAATGGAATCCACCACCATTCAGGCGGCAATGTGCGTGACTTCGCCTTCACACCGGCCAAGACCGCGACGATAATTTTCGGCAGCGGTAGTTGCGGCATCGAGATGCAGCGCGGCTATTTCAAAGTCAACGGATATACATTCCACAGCGTTGGCGACTGGCAGTTCGACATCACGAACAGCAATTACGGCGGCGAGGACGGCGCAGGTCGCACGGTCATCGGTGCGAACGGGCTCGTGGTCGATACGGCGGACTACGACGACCCGACGGCTCCGGGACATACTGTCTCGGTGAACAACACGGGGAGCAAATCGACAAACGCCCTGACAGGTACCGGAGGCCTGGGAGTGGCCGGCAACGGCACGTTCGCGTTCAACAAGCAGGGCAAGTTCACGGGCGGGCTGGTCGCGTCCAACAGCGTGACGGTCGCCGTCAAGTCCGGCGTCTATCCCGGCAAGGGCAATGTGACATTCCGGGACACGGCGACGTTCGATCTCGTCCAGTCCGGCTCCGGCACGGTTCCCGTCACGGGGACGCTGACGATGGCGGGCGGGACGACGCTCCGGATCCCGACGTTCACGGCCGGCGTCCTGCCGCTTTCCGTGAATGCGCTTGCGTTCGAGAGCGTGACGGCGGAAAACAAGGTCGCTCTTAACATCGAGGGTGGGGAACTCGTGCCTGGCTTCAATGCTATCATCCAGTCCACGACCGCGCTTCCGGCGAACGCCTGGGATAACTTCGCTGTCACGCTTGGCGCGACCGTTCCGAGTGGGATGGAGACTCTTTATATCGCGCAGGGCAATACGCTCTACATCCTCGTTAAGGGTGGAAGCGATGCGATTTGGTCTGGCGGCGGCATGAGCGGCAACTTCAACAACAGCGACAACTGGCTGGGCGGGCAGATTCCCGGCAACGGTTCCTGCGTGCAAATAGCGGCGGCGGACGAGGCGACGCTCGTCAATGACATCCCGGGCTTCTCGCCCGCGTCCATCACGTTCGCGGCTGGTTCGACGGCGGTCACGATAACCGGCGAGAATGCAATCAACGTGACGTCGATCACCAACCTCTCGTCCGCATCGCACACGATTAACGTGCCGGTCTACTTCACAGGCGACATCGCAGTGGCGCAGAACGCGAGAGGGTATGCAACGCGGAACGAGTCGCACATCACGTTTGCGGGCGGCGCGTATGCGGCGGAGGGCTGTACCATCGCGCCGTGGCGCGACGGGTATTCCTACGCGGTGTTCGGCAGGTATGAACTTGCCAACACGGAAGAGTCGCCATATGCCATCACGGAATACAAGGTTTCGTCGTCGGACGACATTCGCTTCTATATCGCTCCGGGGTCTGCGCTCGAAGTGCCGTATGCCGGGGCGCTCACGGAACTTGATCTCGCCGAAGGCGGCGTTGTGACGAATCGCGTTGTGAGCATGTCGGAGAACCAGCGTCTCTCCCACAGGAACTACGGCGAGTATGTGATTGCGGACGAGTTCACGGTGTCAGGGTCCGGCAGGAAGGACGGATATGCAGGCTACAACGCCGGTACGGGCGCGGCGAACGTGTTCAAGATCGAGAAGGCGACATGCACCAAGACCGATGGTTGCACGTTCTACTTCGCGGAAGGTAACGGCGCAAGCTGCGGCACCTACTACTTTGGCAAGGGCGGCATCAACTTCGGCGACGGCAAAGGCTACTTCGGCATCGGGAAGAATTCCGACGGCGACGCCCAGACGATCCGGCCTTGGTATAGCGACTTCATAATCGGGACTGGTGCGGGGAACACCGACGGCCTTGACATGTGGATGTTCCGCAGCATCACGTTCAACACGGACGACGAGAACGGCGTAGGGCGCAAGATTACGCTGAATGCCCGTCCGAGGTTCAACCATACGCCGTCGTTCACGGTGGCCGGCTCCGGCACGGTGCTCGTGAACAGCGTGGCGAGCAACAACGCCCAGCCGCCGGTGACGGTGACGGACACGGCGACCTTGGCGTTCGCGCCCGGCGCGTTGCTCACGACGGACACTATAACCGTGGCGAGCGGCGCGACGCTGGCTGTCGCCGGGTCCGGCACTTTCGCGCTTGGCGGCGATTTGACGCTTGCCGACGGCGCGTGTCTCGGCTTCAACTATTCTACGCGCAACGCACCGGTGCTGGATTTGACGGACAAGGAGGTTACGCTTGGCGATAACAAGAATATCGTCGTCAAAATCACTTCGGAAAACGGCAAGCGCGCCAAGAGCGGCAAGAACGTTCTCACCTCCGGCGGCAATTTTGCCGGCGCCAATGTAACGCTTGCCGAAGGTGCGCCGGACTGGGTGGGCGGTATTTCGGTTGACGAAACAACCGGCAATATCGTTCTCGATGTCAAGCCCAAGGGTCTTGTGTTCAGAATCAACTGAAGCGTCGGAAATATGCAACAGGATTTCATGTCCTTGCATTTGACATACGGTATGCCAGTGTTTTATAATAGAGCTGTATTCATAATTCACAGATAAAAGTGAAATGAAAAGAAAAGCTCTTGTCTTTGTGTTGGCTGCGCTTGTGTGCGTGGCAATTGCCGGCGGGGGACGTGCCGTCGCTGGTGAATCCGGTCGCGGGATGCTTCAACGCGGCGTGGCGGCGACGGAAGTCGTCAATGTCGTAAACTTCACCGCCGAGCCGCTTTTCGTCGTCGGCGAGACGCGGATAACCGGTGCGGGCGGGCTGCGTCTTCCGTCGCTTTCGCTTGGCGCGAAGTCGCGCCTTGTCATCGGCCACGAGCTTGCCGTGGCGGTAAACGACCTGATCCGCGCGGACTGCAAGGCCGGTCGCCTTCCGAAGAACTTCGTTCTCGTCGATCTGTACGAGAAGTGCCCGCTCGCGGAGGAAGGCGTCTTCTTCAAGGACAAGCTTCATCCGAACTGGAAGGGCCACATGCTGATGGCCGAGGCGTTTTTCGATGCCATCCGCAGCTCGCCGGCAATGCCGCGTCGGATTTGAAAAAAAAATTGCCGGTGATGCGCGTGGAGAAGCTGCCTGAAGACCTGTCGCGCCTTGCGTTGCACGGCATGGACGATCCGTCCGCAGCGGAGTTCAGGCAATCCACGGACAAGAAGTCCCTTGCCGTCTACCGGCGGAAATGTCAAATGCAATCTGGAAAGGAGCGAAAATGAAAAAGGTGTACATGATGATGGTGCTTGCGGCGACGTTCGCCGCGCGGGCGGAATCGAAGTTCGGCGCGGTTTCGCCGGACGGGCTCAACGAAGTGCGGCTCGAAACCGGCGCGAAGGGAATGTCGTATTCCGTATGGCGGCGAGGCAAGGCACTCGTCGAGCCGACGGTGATTTCACTTGTGACGAGTGAGCACGGGAGAATGAACGGCGAGAACGCAGACCCCAATACCACTACGCGAAAGGTCGAGGGCAAGGTCGCGACGCCGATCTACAAGAAGAGCGAGGTCGATCTCGCGGCGAACGAGACGCGCGTAGACTTCGGCGACTGGGCGGTCGTGCTTCACGCGCGCAACGACGGCGTGGCATGGCGGTTCGAGACGAAGTACGACGGCGAAGTGACAGTCACCGCAGAGAACACGAACGTCCGCTTCCCGAAGGGCACGATGCTTTGCTACGGGCAGGTCGGCGGCTTTGCGACAAGCTTCGAGCGCCCGGTGACGATCGGCCCGGTGGAGAGCGTCAAGAGCGGCCATCCGCAGATCGTCATAACTCCGCTTACGGCAAGCGTCCCCGGAGCGGGCGTCGTGTGCATAACGGAGTCGAACCTCCTGGACTATCCCGGGCTCAACTTCTACCGCCGGGACGGCGAGACGGACATGCTGCGCTCGTGGCAGGCCGGCGTTCCTTCTGAAACCGAGCGGAAGGGACGCTGGATCCGCGTCAAGAACCGTCATCCTTATCTCGCGAAGACGTCGGGCACGCGCGTCTATCCGTGGCGCGTGTTCGTGCTGGGCGACACGCCGTCCGGCCTCGTCTCGTCCGATGCCGTGTATGCGCTCGCGGAGCCGTGCCGTCTTGCGGACACTTCGTGGGTCAAGCCGGGGCTTGTGCAGTGGGACTGGTGGCACGGCTTCAAGATCACCGACGTTCCGGGGCTCAAGAGCGGCTGCAACTACGAGACTTACAGGGCGTACATCGACTATGCTTCCGCGAGCGGCATACCGTACATCATCATGGACGAAGGGTGGTCGGAGCGCCTGAACCTCGACAAGCCGCGCGACGCGGTGAATGTAGAGGGCGTGATCAACTACGGCAAGGAGAAGGGCGTTGGCGTGATCCTCTGGGCCGCGTGGGCGATGCTTTACGATCCCGCGGACCGTGCGCGTATCTTCGACCGCTACGCCGCCATGGGCGCGAAGGGCTTCAAGATCGACTTCATGGACCGCGACGACCAGGACATCGAGAGGTTCCTTGAGAACACGGCCTCAGACGCCGCAAAGCGCAAGCTCGTCGTCATGTACCACGGCGTCCACAAGCCGACGGGGCTCTGCCGCACGTTCCCGAACGTCCTCAACTACGAGGGCGTCTACGGGCTTGAGCAGGGGCACAGCAGGGGCGGTCAGAAGGTCGTCGTAGCGAACGACGTCAACCTTCCCTATACGCGCATGGTTGCAGGAGCGATGGACTACACGCCCGGCGCGATGAGGAACCGTGCATTCAATGCGCCGGAGTTCCAGAAGGGGAAGGACGTGCCGTCCTGCTACGGCACTCGCTGCCACCAGCTTGCGCTTTTCCCGATTTTCGAGGCGCCCGTGCAGATGCTCTGCGACTCGCCCACTCAATACCGCAGCGAGCCGGAATGCGCGGCGTTCATCGCGCAGGTGCCGACGGTCTGGGACGAGACGGTGGGCGTCGCGGGCGAAATCAAGTCGGA
>JAZSLQ010000034.1:0-6563 GCA_045535455.1 Kiritimatiellia bacterium
GTAGTACGAGAAATAGACTGTCGTGCGGTCGAGATTCTTGGCGGTAATCAACTTCTCGAAAAGCGCCTGCGCACGCGCGCCGTCGAACACGTCCGCGAGTAGCGCGAGGCACTGCGCGTGCTCAGCGAACACCTTGTGTCCGGCGTCGGACGCGAAGAGTCCGCGCCATTCGTCGAAGAACTGCCTTACAATCGCAGGTTTGAGGCGTTCAGCCTTCTCGCGCCAGTGCGCGGCAAGGTGACGGTTGCCGAACGCGTCCTCGATCTTCGCCGCCCCCTGGAGCGCCGCCAGGTAGAAAAGATTCATCTCGGCGTTGGCACCGCCGTCATACGAGCCTGGAGCCCAGCCGCCGCGCCATCTCGCCACCCAATCCAAGAAGGACCAGCCGGGAAGGTTCTCGATGATGCCGTCTGCGCGTTCGTAGAGTTCAAAGCCGTGTAGGGTGTCGCGCATTCCGTGGAGACGCGAGCGCATCCATTCGCGATTTGAGTGGTTCATAATGTAATCGGAGTACATGCCGAGGTAGCAGAGGGTATAGGACGCGCCTTCTTGCGTTCCGACAGTCGGGAAATTGAACGGCACGTTGCCGTCGTCGCGGCGATTCAGGTCATAGATTTCGATCACGCGGCGAATTATGGCATCGTCCGCAGTCATCGACGAAATCACGTTCAGCTGAACACGTGTGTCGCCAGGATACATTTGCTGTTCATAGAACGGACAATCAAAAAGCATTTCATGGCTGCACATCTGCATCGCGCGCGCGCAAATCGCCTGAACGCCCGCAAGGTATGGATCGTCCGGCGTCTCGAAGCGTGTCTCGCACTCGAGCGGATAGCGCGACTCGATGAGCGAGAGATCCTGTATCTCCACCGACTCTGCGCCCGCCTCGACGATAATCTCGCACCAGCGTCCGCACCGGAACCACGGCGGCTGAAACATGGCGCGGTCGCGTCCGTCGAACACGAACCTGTCGCCGAATCCACGGAACGACTTGCCCTCCCACTCGCTGCGGTTCCCCTTGAACAACTTTCCCTCGAACTTCGGATCCTTGGAGGGGCCGCGCAGCGCCTCCGCCCACATCCAGCTCATCCTGCCGCCCTGGCCTCCTTTCACGACGGCCTCGGGGTACGCGCAGATGTAGCGGCCCAGATCCCAAAGGATGCGCCGCTTCTCGCCAGGCTTCACGAAAAGGGGAAACTTCATCTCGCCGCCTTCGACGAACTTTCCGGGGCGGACGCGCCACTCGGTCTGTTCCGGAAGTTGCGACGGAAAAAGCATCCAGCCCTGCTGGCGCGCGCCACCCCTGTTGCCGCCGCCGAGGGGCTTGCGTACGACAGCAGGATTCAGCCAGGTTTTCGGCGCGCATTCGTAGATGCCGGTGCCGAAGATCTCGAATCCGTCGCCTGTGCCCCATGCACCACCGGACTTTCCGATGTTCTTGACACCCGTCACAGTCCCGCACTTCCACGCACCCTTGCCGGTCGTAAGCACTGCATCATACTTGCCCTCAGCCTTGAGGCAAAATCCAAGCTTGTACGTCATCTGCGCGAGCGGCGAAGCCTTGTACGGCATCCGCCACACCGTCGCCTCCATCACATGCTCGCCCGGCGCGAGCTCGGCCCAGTAGCTTTGGTACATCCAGTTCTCCACCGTGCCGCGATGAGGACCGCGGGAGATGAACTCGCCGTCGAGCGTAAGGTAGTAGCGCTCATCGCCCGTGACGTCGAATTCCAGCGGCGAACCGTCGCTTGTAAATTCGCAACGAAAGCGCACGATGCGCGGCTTTGCCGGATACGCCACCTCATCCTTGATGTCCGGATGAGAAAGCCACGCCGCCTGGTCGATGGGTTGCACAGGCAGGATGGACGTGTTGCCGCGCGTCAGGCGCGGCGGCTTAATCACGCGTTCAGCCGTGGTCGTGGCGGTGACCGCTCCACTTATTGCCAGATAAAATGCCGCGAGGCTATTCCGAATCATGTTGCCCATTTTTCCGTATCCTGCCTAAGATTCACTTATCCTCTGCAAGTTCGCCGAAGCGTATCGTCACGGGACCGAGAAGTCCCGAAGGTAAAAGGTCGTCCTCCTTCGACCAGTGCTTGAACGTCGTGAACGTGTGGCGCCCGGTCGGCGACGGCTTGCCTTCCCTGACCCACTGCGGGATCTTCTTTATATAGACATCCTTCGGGCCTTTCTTCGTGCCATCAGTCCATTCGCAGTCGTCCTCGAACAGCCTGTCGTCGCCGATGAGCCGGTTCGGCCAGAGGTTCGTCACCTTGATTTCAATGTCGAGTACTCCCCGTTCCACGTTCCCAGTTCCCCGTTCCCCGATCTCATCCGTGACATCCACCCTGAACGGAGGACGCCAGAGGACGGGGAACTTCTTTCCGTTCACCGTCACTTCCGCGAAGTTCTTGACGCGCCCGAGGTCGAGCATGACGCGCTTTCCTGCCCCCTGACGCCTGACCCCTGACACCTTCTTCCTGTACGTCGCCGTGCCGGAGAAGTACTTGATGCCGTTGTCGTCATGCTCGTTCCACTGGATGAGCGAGTCGAACGTTGCAGAAGCGGGTGCGTCCCATCCAGCCGGGAAGGAGACCTGCCACGGACCCGCCACAAGCGTTCCGGCCGGCGGAAGCGCGGCGACCTTTTTCGTCGTGCCGTCGCTCATCGCGATCTCGGCAGTCATCGGCTGCCACGCGAGGATTGCGCCGTCGCGCCATTCCCAGTCCGGCGGAGGCGGCACGTCCTTCTTGATCACGAGCGTGTGGGGCTTCTCCGGTGGCGCGATATCGGGACGCGTGGAGACCGTGGCGGTCACGCCTGTCACATGCGGACGCGCGGCGGCGCGTCCCTTCCTGAACACGACAAACGACGAGCCGCTGATCGGATAGTCGAGCGAGACGATTGTGCGACCGTCCTCCTCGCGCCATGCGGAGGCGTCGCGGATTGCGCCGGTCTCGGCGTCCCAGACTTCGGGGATGCGCCCCGTCTGGCGGAACGACGCCTCGAACTTCACAGGCGCGGCGTTGTCAAGAGCCACGAAATACCAGTCGGCGCTGTCCGAACGGCGATGGATCCATGAAGCGTCCGGTTGCTTGCAGATGAAGTCCGGGGCTATGCCGAGCGCGGCGATGGCGTCGCCGGCGCTCTTCTCGATCACGCCCTTCGACCACACGTAATCGACGAGAGCCTGGTAGGGACGGCTCCATGTGCCGTCCGCCTTCCACCCCCTCAGTCCCGGCATGCGCTCGGGGCGCGACACGCTGCAGATCTTCGCGCCAGCGTCGAGGAGTTCGCGGACTTTCTTGAGGCATGCCTTGCTCATCGTGTCCGTCTTGGGCAGGACGAGGAGCGCATACGAGACGCCGCCGGGCGTGACGACGCGGCCATTCTCCACCTTCAGCGCCAGAAAAGCCTTTGTCGCGCAGAAGTCGTAGTCGTAGCCGGCGGGGAGCTTCGTGTAGATTCCGAAGTGGTCGGGTCCGTAGAGCGGAACGGGGGAGAGCGGAACCTCCTCGCCGCACCAGAAGAGGACGTCGGCGGCGAACTTGCCCTCCTGCAGCATCCACTGGCAACGCGTCTGGTATCGGAACCAGTCGTTCGCGAGCGGCCACCACGTCTGGGTGCGGTCGAGGTGCATTCCCCAGCGGCCCATCGTCATGCCGGGCAGGTACTTGTTGCCGGGCCAGGGCTGGTGGGTGAAGCGGTGGTAGATGATGCGGTTGATGCCGGCGGCGTACACCTTGTCGCCCTGCGCCTTGATGTGGTAGGGCGTGGTGAGCCAGCGTCCGCCGTTGCGGGGGTTCGCGGTGAAGGACTCCGTCGCGGCATAGCGGCGGCCCCACACGTGGGCAAGCGTGGCTGCGATGCGCGAGTTGTTGATGTTCCCGGAGTGGTGCGCGCCGCGCGAGGCGGTGGACCAGAACTCCGCCATCGGGATATCGACGTCCTGTCCGTACTGGAGGTCTTCGGCGGGGCAGTTGCCGTACGGCTCGATGGAGCAAAGGAGCCCGTGCTGGTGGCAGAGCTCGGTGAGGCGGCCTGCGTAGTTCTCCGCGAAAAGGTCGACGACCACGCGGCGGAAGTCTTCGAGGAAGCGTTCCGTCTCCTCGGCACTGCCGACGATGCGCCCGGCGAACACGGGAAGGTAGCGCGTGAGGGAGTAGCCCATGCGCTTCTCGAAGGTCTTGTCGAAGCCCTGCGTCCAGTTCTGCGAACCCACCTCGTAGCTATCAACAAGGATGTTGTTGAAGCCTGTCTCGCCAATCTTGCCTGGCTCGATGCCGAGCGTCTTGCAAAGGCGCGTCACGTATTGGTCGAAGTGGTAGTCCATCGCCGAGGCGGAGAGCTTGTCGACTTCAAGCCCCTTGCCCGTATCGGAGGCGGGGTGGTTGCAGCGTCCGTTGCAGATGTAGCCGATGCGGAGGATCGTCCAGTCGCCGGCGGGGACGTCCCACTCGAGCGAGCCGTCCTTCTTCTTCTTCGCCGTAAGATTGACTATCGAGCCCTTCGCGACGACGGCATTCTTCGGCGCGGGCTTATCGTCGCGCTTCACTCTTCTGCCGCGGCCGCACGCGGCGAACGTCTGTTCCGCGAGGTTGGAGATCTTCGCCTTGTCCTTCGGCGTCGGGTAGGCGAGAACGGCGATGTCGTCGTAGAAGCCGTTGTCCTTCTTCTCGCGGGGCAGGACGCCCGAGAAGCGCGACGGCCCCTTCGCGGCTGTTTCCCTGAACGTCACCACCTTCATACCGTTCTCAGGCGGGTTCCACGGGCCGCCGGAGCTGGACCATCCAGAGCAGTTGGGGACGCAGATTTCAAGGCCGAGCCGCTTCGCCTCCTTGTGGGCGTGGGCGAACATGTCGAACCAGTCGTCTGAGTTGAACTTCACGGGACCAGGCGGGATGAAGCATCCGGCATCAAACATCTGGACACCGCCGATGCCAGCCTTCGCGAGCGCCTCGAAGTCGCAAGTGATCCCTTCTTTCGTGACGTTGCCGTTCATCATGTGGTACCATGTGTGCGGCTTAGCGGAGTTCGGCGGCGCCTTAAAGCCCTCCTCAAGAGTCAAACCGGCCTTCGCCGTGCCAATCGCCGATGCAGACATCGCGGCCACCGCCGCAACGCCCGCCAAAAGGATATTTGCGTTTTTCATGTTTACATTATACCGAATAAATATTTAGCTGGGTACATCCTAAAAATAGGAGGAGTGGGTGTTTTTAGCAAGGAGAACAGGAGATGCAGGAGATTTTGCCTCTTATCTCTCCTGTTTCTCCTGTCCTTTGTGGCTAAAAATCTCTCCTGTTTCTCCTGTTCTCTTATGGGAACACATCACACTTATTAAAAGACGATGAGCATAAAGCCTTGATTGATACTGAGGACGAGGTTGCCGTCCTTTACCGCCACATCGTACCTGCGGCCGTCTTTGACGGAGTCGGCGAGTTCCACGTTGAGGAGGCTTTCCGCGCCAGCAGAGACTCCTTCGACGAGGATATGGTCGCCGTTCTTGAGCCTGTCGCCGTTGATGCGAAGCGTCGCCTTGCCGGATTCAGGCAGCACGAGCGTGGAGCACGGGAGCGCGAGCGTATTTCCGACATTGGTGTATTCGAGCGTCGTGCCATCGTCCAGCGAAACCGTGCCGTTCGCAAAGCCAGCAGCTTCATCATTGAATTTCTTTGTACCATCGAATTTCACAGTCGCCGCGTCTGTCACGGCATACGTGCCGATCATCAGTGGCGAAGCGGAGGTGACGACGTTCGTGCCGTGTCCCGCCACAGTGATGCTCCACGTATTCGTATCGGTGCAGATTCGCGCGTCCATCGTGATAGTGCGCGGCACGCCCGCCTCGTCGTCAGTATTTAGCGTAAAGTTTACGGTGCCATTGCCTTGGTCAGAGCCGAGCCGGAAGTCGTATTGCGCGTTCGAACCACGCCCGAAGGTGAAGTCCGAGTTCCAGGGGTACATCGTCGTTCTGTGAGCGCTGGAAAACACCCCATAGTTTCCCGTCTTGCCGGATGCGATATTGAGGCCGCCCTCGCCAATATACATCTTGAGCGTTGTGCCAGTTCCGGTACCTGTACCATGCAATGCGAGCCTTCCGCTGCCGTCGACGGTAAGAGTTCCGACCTTCAAGACGGCATTGGCGTTGGGTTCGTACTGGTTGCCGCCAAGCCAGGAATACCGATCGCCGGTAAATGTGAAGTTGGTGACGATGAACGTGCCCTCGTTCCTGTTCCATAGCCGATTGTCCAAGGAGCCACCATTACTAAACTCGCGCGTGACATCCGAGACGCAGAACGTCGCACCCTCGCCGATATTAAGCTTCTGCGTATCGTTAGTATTCCACCCGCCAATCGTTTTCACCGAGAGCGACGAATTCTCGTTGACAGTGAAGGTCGAATACGCGTTTGTGAACGCCTCGGCCGAGGTCAGCGTGTAGTTGCCCGACACAATGGAGTGGTTGGCGACTTTCGCGCCTTTCACGCCGCCTGCGAACACGACGCATCCACCCGTGACCTTCATGCCGCTCAACGTCGCGTTCGGCGCGGTGACGTCAATATCGAGAG
>JAZSLQ010000276.1:0-13735 GCA_045535455.1 Kiritimatiellia bacterium
GACGCTGGGCCTCGGAAAACGCCCGAAATCACCTTAAGTTAGCGGCATTCTCATCAGACCCCTCGAACGTCCACGCTTTTGGACAGCTGGTATAAAGTCGGATCGTAGCCATGTCGTTCTGTGAGCCAAGGAGTTGAATACAAATTTTGTCTTCCTAAGACCGCTTGGCCTCCGACTTCAAAGGCGACGCTGGGCCTCGGAAAACGCCCGAAATCACCTTAAGTTAGCGGCATTCTCATCAGACCCCTCGAACGTCCACGCTTTTGGACAGCTGGTATATGCTTCATAGTTGGATCCCATGACTCTATAGCAATTCACTATCTGGGGAGTTGTCTCGCCAAAGTCATAGTTGATTTCGAGCGACCCTAAAGCAGAAAATGAGGCTGTGTACAACATGTGACCATTTTTACCACCTGCGTGTTCATGGCGGTTATCGAAGGCGAAGTACGCGCGATAGTCGGCTGTCGCCATCGCCACTTGAACGCCGTTTGTCGTTGTGCTGGCGGCAGTTTCCGCATCCGTCGGATTCGTAAGGTCCTCGCTGACAACGGCAGTCGTGACGATACTTCCCTCTCCCGCAAGGCCATCAAGCGAAAGTTTACATCCAGACAACTCGACCGTCACTCCACTTTCAATGGTGACGAGGCCAAGCCCGCTCCAGTCCGTGTCCGCCGTCAGCGTCACGTTTTCCGTGATGTTGGTGTCAGCAAATGAATGCGTAGACACCATCGCACTTGCGGTAATCGCCGCGACTGCTATTAGGTTTTTTATGTTCATTTTCGTGTTTCCTGGTTTATGTTGTTAAGTGTTAGTGAGTTGAGTCAATACGAAATTGTTTTCATAGCCGTTCCGCCTTCCATGAGAGCGGAGGAAGGACGTCTGATTTCCTGACGCCGTCAAAATCAAGTTCGTACTTCTGCTCCTCGCGCGTCCAGTTGACGAGGACCGCCGCCTTGCGCCCGTCCGGCGCGCGCCACTCGGAGTGGAACACCGTCGGCAAAGCCTTCTGTACGTGCGGCTTGCCGTCCTTCGGGCGCTTGTAGCACCCCGCCGAAAGAAACGCCACGCGCTTCGTCGCGCATTCGAGCGAAGCGGGAGCGAGCATTGTGCCGTCGAACAGAAAGTCGCGGTGGTCGTGATAGAACCTCGCGGAGTCCTTCATGAACTGGATGTCCTTCGCGATGCGCGGATTCGCGACGTCCCGCATAAGGAAGTTGTGCACCATCGGCTGCACCCCCCAGACAACGCCGCGGGCGAATTCTACGGCAAACTGGTCCGGATACGCGGCGACGATCTTCTCCTCTTCCGGGCCGCCGGGGTGCTTGCCCCAGAGCGGATCCCACGCGGGAACGCCCCCCGGCGTCGCGAACGAGCCGAAGATCACGCCCGCGCCGCGGTAGATGACCGTGACCGCAGGCACGGGCTCCACCTCCGGCAGCGTGCCGAGCCCGTTGCGTTCCCAACTTGAGTAAAGCATGATGAACGACTCGAACCTGTCGAGATACGTCTCGCTCGTCGCTTCCGACGAAAGAAGGAATCCGGGATTGTCGGCGTGGACGGCATCGACGTAGCGGCGGTAGCCGTCAATCAGGGCGTGGACGTCGCCGGGCGCGTGGGCATGGCGCGGATTGAAGCAGGGCTGATGGGCGGCGCAGCTGATCATGTCCATGTAAACCCCGTCGAGCCCTGTCGAAGCGAGCGTCTTTTCGAGCGCGCGCATCTTCGCCTGGAACTTCGGGGCTTCGCCGCACATGTGGGCCTGGCTCTTCTTCGTGAACGGATTGAACGCGATGCCGTAGATCCTGCCCGTGTCGCGCACGATCGCGCTTTCAAGACCGCCCTCGGACCAGCGCGGATCGCACTCGTCCCACAGCATGCCGTTCGTATAGACCTGCACGAACGCGCCCGCGTCCTGCATCCGCTTCACGGCGGCGCGGAAGGCTTCTTCGCCGTCCCGCGGCGGCCAGAAGAACGGATACGACGTGTCGTACGGAACATTGTGCCACCAGTACCAGTCGAGCGCAACCTTGAGGCCGGTCTCCTTCATGAACCAGTGGACGGGCGGCTCCGAGACCGCGATGTTCCCGCGGCTCCACATCCAAAGATCGATGTCTCGCAGCTTCGAGAAGTCGCGCGCGGCGGCCGCCTTGAACCACGGCTGCGTCTCCATCCACGCGCGGTGCATCTTCGCCGCCTCGTACCAGCCGCCGCGGTACGGGGCGTAAACGCCGCCGTAAGGCATCGCGCCGGCTTTGCGCGTTCCCTCCGAAACGGGCGAGAGATACACGTTGCGGAGGACGAGCGTCCCCGGCACCGTTCCAGCGGCCGCCTCGAACATCGCCCCGTGCAGCCGTGCGTCGCCCCGCTGGTCGAGGAAGTGCGAGACGCCGCCCTCCTCGAGCGCCGCCATGCAGTTGAACACCTTGAACAGCAGTCCGGACGCATAGACCGTCCGCCCGGGCTTCACCTTCGACCAGTCGGGACGGAAAACGTCGCCCGCCTTGCGCGGACGGAACAGCGCCGTCTTCTCGGTACGCGGGACAACGACCTCAGGGAACACTACCCGCTTGGCATACTGCCCGCTTTCATTGCCAGTGTAGTCGAAGGACGAATACTCGAACCCGCCGTCGGGCCGAAGCGTCATTTTCGCCGTCACCGTGAATCCGTCGCCGCAGAGAGGATGCCCCTTCCATACCGCCGTGACGACGTTTCCGTTTGTCGTGACGGAGAGAGACTTCATCTGCCCGTGCGTGACGGTCTCGGCGGCGACAAACGCCTTGTCCGAACCCTGTCCGCCCGATGTCTTTGCGTTCTTCGCGGACATCCACTTGCCCATTCCGATTGTAAACCCCACGCGCACGTCGCCAACCTGAACGGTGATCGGAAGGACTTCCGGAACGGAAGAATATGCAACCATGCAAAAAAGGCAACACAAAATGTAAAGCGCCCATTTCATTTGTCACTCCTCGATTCGATCATGTGTGAAGGTGCGAAAAAACGAAATCATCATAACTCCAGCACCGAGAAGATACGCCACGCCAAGAGTGGCAAAGCCGATCTCAAAGCCGAAGATGCCGTAGGCGTCGGAAAGCTTGCCCATAGCAACTCCCGAAAGCCCTCCAAAGAAAAACGCGCTCATCACCATGCATCCGACTACGGTCGAGCGGTGTTGCGGCTTTACTACATCAAACACCGACGCATGGGTGTTAACCTCGAACACACCGCGAAAGACGCCGTAGAGCGCGGTCATCGCGACTGTCGCGGCGATAGACGAGCTGAAACCGACAAGGACGAGACACGGCGCACCAAGGAGAAGCGCCGATATCTGAAGCACGAGACGGAAACGAGGCCAGCGCTTTACGAAATGATCCGTGACGAAACCGCCCGCTATGATCGCGGCAAATGCGAAGAGATGGTGCCACAACATCGTCTGCGCACCTGCAACGCCTACGTCGCACTTGAACTTCAGCGCCATGAACTTCGGAGCCCAGAAAAGATATGCGTTGTTGACGAATACTATTGCGACAAACCCCGCCGTCGCGCAAAGTGCCGAGGGGTTGAGGAAGAATGCCTTAAGCCCTTCCGTCAGTGGCGCCTTGCGCGGCGCTTCCGCCGCGTCGCGACCGCCGCCACCGTCGCGGAGCGCGTAGACGAAGAAAAGGCCGAGCGCAAACCCGATGGCGCCGAATGCAATAAAGACATTCCGCCATGAGCCGAGGACTACGAGCGCCCACGCAACAAGGACCCCAGAGGTCATAAGCCCAACATAAAGCGAGGCTTGGTGGATCGAGAACGCGACAGAGCGCGTCTCCTTGTGGTGCGATGCCAGCAACGCCATCGCGCTTGGCCCATAGAAACTCTCGCCCCCGCCTGTCGCTATTGAGCGGAAGAACATAACGACGAAAAACGCCGGAACCGTGAAGCCCAATATGCGCCAGTCGCCTACAAAGCCCATGCAAATGGTCATAAGCGACCAGAAAATAAGCGAGCCGGTGATAAGCCACTTGCGCGACAGGCGGTCGCCTGCAAACCCGGCGACAAACGTCATCGCGGCAAGTGTCCAACTTAGAACCGTGTTTATCCAGCCGATCTGACTGTCGGTGAGTCCGAGGTCGGTCTGGATCGGTATTGTCAGAAGACCGAAGAGGGCACGATCCGCCTGGTGAAAGAAGAACGCGCAGCTCAACATCGCCACGACGCACCACTTGTAGCCACCGCCTGTGCGGGATATGGAGTTTCCCTCTTTCATCGTTCAGCCATAATCTGCCTGAGTGCAACCTGGACGGGCGACGGCTCGTCCTTGCTCGACCACTCTTGCGACGCAATCCATTCCTGAGCGGCGAAGACGGTTTCAGCCGCCGTCACGTAGTCGATGCGGCCAAGTTCCACGACGAGCCGGATGTTGCGGTCGATCAGCTTCTTGTTGCTCATCGACACCCAGCTCATCCAGTTCCCCGCGACGCGTCCCATCGCCGTCATCGTGCCAGTCGAAAGGCAGTTGAACGCGAGCTTGACGGCGAGGTGCTTCCATATTTCAAGCGGCGAGTCGGCTATCGGGAAGTCGAAACGGAACTCGGTCTTTTCAGGCCACGCCGCCGCGAGACGATCTGCCGCCTCTACGAAATCCTCCGTCTCGCCGGGAACGCGCAGCACGACCGCCGCCACGCGGGGGAAGCCCTCGATGCGCTCGGGCGCGGGCTCGTTGCCGATCATGTAGGTAACGAGGTCGCTGTACTTGATTAGCGGCGGATTGTCGATGAACGCCTGCGGCATTCCGAGCGAGCGGGCATCGTCGCTCGTGAAGTTCAGGCAGCGCGGATGGCGGCGCATCATCTCGCTCCAGCACTCTTCCGTCGTATGAAGCGGATTCTTGACAAATGCCCACGACTGCGCAAGTCCCTTCTCGCGGCTTGAGCGGAGCGGCGGAATCATGAAAGTCGGCGCACGTTCGGTATTGTCGGTGAAGAGGTCGAGCATGCACTTGTCGGCAAGATACGTGATGCGTCCGCCGACCTCGTAAACGCCCTTCTCGAACTCTATCGCCTTTACAAGTCCAGCGCGGCCTTCAGGCGATTCAAGCCCTGCAAGAAGATTCTCGAACACCACAGTGTAATCCGATGCCGTCTCTTTAGCAAAGCGCGGCAGAACGCGGCAGAGCGCCGCCTCAAGCGCACATGAGCAAAGCACCTGCTCGGAACTCGTTGCCTGCATGCGCGTAGAGCCGGCGACGGACATGGAGCCGCAGTAGAGGTCGATTACCGTCACCTTAGGATTGTCGATCGCCTCGCGGCAGCGGTCGAGATGCTTGCGGAGGATGTCCGCCGGGTTGTTGAACACCAGGAAGCACTTCGCGCCGTGCTCGGCGGCGTACTTGAGCGTCCCAAGCACCGACGATGTTTCGCCGCCCTCGGTAATCGCGACAAACGTGTCGCCTTCGCCGACATCGAGCGCGGCGGCCTGGCGGCGTCCGCCTTCGGCGTAGTCCTCGAAGAACTCGACGGATCGGATGAGCGCGAAGTCGCCGCCCGTCATAATAGATGCAGCGCGGTCGGCGAGCTTGAGTTCTTCGGGCGTAAGTTCCGCAGCGCGGCGGTAGAAGAAGTCGCGCCACATCGACTCAAGGAGAATTGAGAGGCGGCCTGTCGCGCCGCAGCCGGAGAAGATGATGCGCCCCTTCCCTGCGGTGAGGGTGGAGACCATTGAGTCCACGAGGCTCTTGAACTCCGGCGAGGCGAAGACGTGGCGCATCGTTATCGCGATCTGCCTGTCGCCGCGCTGAAGACACTGCACCCCAGCAAGCGTCGAGCGCTTGAAGTCCTCTTCCAATGTCGCGGTAATAGGGTTCGACTGCTCGGTCGGCAGAAAACCGAGCTGAAACTGCTTCTCGTTGTCGATGAAGTCGCGCGCCTTCGCTTTCGCGCTCTCGCTAATCACAATCTTTTCCATGACGCCATACATTATACTAAAACACACCGTATCATTTAACCATAATTTTCGTATCTATCAACCAATACAATTTGATATAATATCTTGCATCAATGACTGCAAAAAGAACATTCCGCGTAATGGTCGCGCTGTCGCTCGCAAGCGCGGCGGGACGCAAGAAGTTGAACGGAATCCATCGTTTCCTGAGCGAAGGATACGATTGGGACATGGAGCTTATCCGTAACGAGGGCGGCCTTACGGCAGAGACGATATCAAGCGCCAGTCGCTCTCAATTCGATGGACTGCTCATCGGCTTCGCGGGGAAGTGCGCACTACGGACGCTCCACGCAGACAAAAAGCTTCCTACCATATTCATCGACAATCCCAACGCGAATACGCTTGAAGAGCTCCCTCTTTGCATGTTCGTGAACGACGACGCAAAGGACATCGCGCAGTCCGCCGCGAAACACCTCATGTCATGTCCAGGAGTTCGCTCGTTGGGCTTTGTCCCCTCGCGGGCACCATCCCGCTGGTCACGAGACCGTGAAGCCGCTTTTGCGGCGGCGCTGCATCAGAAGAAAAACATTCTAGCCACATACAACGAGCCAGGCGATTCGCGGGAAGCTCTCGGGAAATGGCTTCTTGGCCTGGAAAAGCCTGCCGCCGTGCTTGCGGCGTTCGACGACCGCGCACACGATGTCCTGGAGACCTGCCGCGCATACGGAATAGACGTGCCGGGCGAGATATCAGTTCTCGGCATAGGAAACGACGAACCGATATGCGAAATGTCGGTTCCCGCCCTCTCCAGCGTGGCGGTCGACTTCGAGCGCGAAGGATACATAGCGGCGCGCGAATTACAGGCGATGATGCTCCGGCACCGCATTCCGGCGAAGAGGACAATTCTGTGCGGCGTCAAAGAAGTTGTGTTTCGCGCCTCGACGTCTGCGATAAAGACCCCGGCGGCGCTTGTGCAGCGGACAAAGGAGTTCATCGACCGACACGCGCTGGAAGGAATAACGGCGTCCGACGTCGTCGCCCGTCTGCATGTTTCGCGCAGCCTTGCCGACCTCAGGTTCCGCGAAGTGACCGGGACGTCAATTCTCGAGGCGATACTCGCCCGGCGGCTCGACGAGGTGAAGCGGCTGCTGCGCGAGACGAATCTGCGCATCTCCGAAATCGCCGCTCGATGCGGCTACCGCGACGCCAACTACCTGAAGAATCTCTTCAAGAAACGAACCGGAATGTCAATGCGCGAATGGCGCGCACAGAGCGCTCCGCAAGAAGTCATTAAAAAACAACTACAACGAATTACCGCCTGTTGAGCGCTCCGATATCGAGTCTCGCTTGAAGTACCTTACGCCAGAAAGGAAACACCCTAAAGCTCTTTCTTTCGCCAACGATGCGCAGACTCTCCCCGCATCCTCGTAGCCTCGACCTCGCCGACCATGCCTATCTCGCGGACGCCGGGCGTGTCTATCACCATCGCCCCCGACGGCAGCATGACGAGCTCGCGGCTCGTCGTCGTGTGGCGGCCCTTCCCGGACCACTCCTGAATCTCCTGCGTCGCCGCCCATTCCTCGCCAGCAAGCGTATTGAGGAGCGTCGACTTGCCTACGCCCGACGAGCCGACGAAGGCGAGAGTCTTCCCGGGGGCCGCATACTCCCTCACGGCGTCCATTCCCTCGCCAGTAAGCGAAGACACCTTGAGAAGCCGCGCACGGCCTGCTATCGTCTCGACAAGTTCGTCGACAAACGCTTCGTCTCCGTCACGCCAGAGGTCGGCCTTCGTGAGCACCACAACCGCCTCGCCGCCGCCAATGTCCTCGGCAAGCGCGAGATACCGGTCAATCCTCGCTGTCGAGAAGTCCTCGTTCAGCGACATCATTACGAAGAGCGTGTCGAAATTGACGGCGAGCGTCTGCGAGGTGCGGCGAGCGGCAGGGTCGCGGCGCTCGAAGTGCGAGAAGCGCGGAAGGACCTCGAGTATCATCGAATCGCCCTGCGCATTGTGGCGGAACCTCACGAAGTCGCCGGTGATTGGCTTGAGCGGTTCGGACGCCTGCAACTCAGACTTCTTCGCGCCCTTCATGTCGTCTGGAGCTACTGTCTTCATGCGGCCGAACGCGGACTTCTTCTTGCGGGCGAGTATCTCGCCCTCGGCCTCGTTGCAGACGAGATGGTAGTAGTCGCCATGTGCGCTCACGACGCGCCCGATGCCAGGCTCGACGGCTCCACGCCAGCCAAATCTCTCTATGCGGGTCACGACTCCGTAGTACCTTCGCCGTCGGCCGAGGCCTCGCCCTCGACAAGTGCGACCTTTTCCATGAACAGGCGCCGCAGGATCGGCATACGGCGCTCCTGGCGCTCGAGCGACCACAGGACGAATCTCCACTTCCGCTCGAAATCGTAGACACTTGGCAGCGACGGCCTAAAGCCCTCGAACTCTTCGCGCATCACCGAAAGCTGCCACGCAAGCGCGTGCGTCCTGTACTCGAAGCCGTCCATGAACCTCTCGGCGACTTCAGCCATAGTAACGGCATGGCGCTTCTGGTAGATCTTCAGCGCATGGGCAAAGTTGCCGAGGTAGAAGTTCGCGAGCGCAAGCAGGTTCTCGTCGGAGAACGAAAGGTCCGGCCAGCCGAAGCTGCCGCGCACGGAGCATGTCGCGACGCTCTTCGGAACGACTCGCTGGCGGATGATGTCGTACTCGAACTCGTAGATCTCCTTGCCGACGCCATAGAGCGAAGATTGCGTCGCAGGGTCAAATTTCTTCATCGCCATGTTCTGCGCGGCGGCATCGCCCATCAGCGTCGCGAGCCCGAGAACGACGTCCTTCTCCTCGACCGAGGCGTCGTCGGCGTTGCAGAAGTAGTTCGCTGGAATAGACTCCATCGGCTCGCCCTCGCAGCGCTCGCGGATGTAGAAGTCCAGCGGCCGGCGGCCCTTGTGCGGCCGACGCCTAAGGAGCATGTAGTTCGCGCTAAGGGTGAGGCCAAGCGCCCTCAATGCGCCGATGCGGGCGAGCATGTAGCTGCCGTAGCCGCGACGGGCGCTCGAAAGCCGCTTCTCGATCAAGCTCTTCTCAAGCGGACTGCGGTTCGTCTTGTAGACGATTTCGCGCGTCTTGCCCTTCCCGATCGGCACGTCTTCGGCCTGACGAATCTCGTACACGTTCGCATAGATGACGATCTCGTCCCTGGACATGAGCCCGCGCAGGTTGGAGAGAAGCACTTCGCTTCGCTCGTCCGCGCCGGGGTGCATTATGGCACGCCCGCCGACATATGTCGCGCCAGGGAGCGCCGTGCGGCGGTCGTCAAACGCCGGGGTCGAACCCTCGCCGGCGACGGCGTAGATCTCGCCCGTTATGTACATGTAAAGCGTCTCGGTGAACGCTCCCGAAGTCTCGTCGGCGAACTCGGGGCGCGTCAGCAGCGACTCGTAGAGCGAGAGTATCTCCTGCGTCTTCTGTATGACGCCAAGCTGGCCGAGCCGACCGAGCGCGACAGACTCCATCAGGCGCTCAAGCTCGGGGATAAGCCGCTCGAGCGCAACGCCGCGCCTCATGCCAAAAAGCTCGATCTCGTGATGTCCGCGATACTTCGGCATGCGGCAGAACGAGCACGGCTGGCCCTCATATACAGAGACAAGTTCCTTCACGCCGCGCACGAACTCGGCTGGATCGTCCTGCGCAAGCGAGGCGAAACGGCGGAGCTCGGGGAACGTAAGAAAGTGGACGCCTCGCGCGGAATGGTAGTAGTTGAGCTTCGTCGCAATGCGCTTCTTCGAGCCCGCAAGCGCGACTTTCATCTCGGTCTCCGTCCAGGCAAGCGGCTTCACGCGCCACTCCTGGCCGAGCTCTCGGTAGTGCACGAGCGTCGTCTCGTTCCTGTCGCCCATCACGATGTCGTTCATGGCGAAGCCGAGCGAGCCGAGAAGCCACCCGTCGGCGGCGTAGAGCTTGGGCGAAGGGACGTCGCGCTGCGAGATCTCTATCGTCTCGTTGACGACGTTCGCGCAGAGGATGCAATGCATCAGCACGTCGCCGCGGCGAGAGGACGGGAGCCGAGATATCTTCCAGAAGCGACCGTCAAGAAGCGGAAACGCCGCGACGGAGTGGTTGCCCGTCGTCATAGTGAACACGCGCCCGACCTTTCCGTGCCTCAAGTCGCGCTTTTCTGCGACAAGGACGCTCGGCCTCTCGCCAAGGTGGGTTGATATGCCCTTCTCGAAGATGAAAGTGTCGTCGCCAATGTCCCACGCGCGGAACACACGCTCGCGTCCCATGGCCACTGTTCTAACGCAGCCCGGACGTCGAACGCCCGTCTGGCAGATGCGGCTAAGAAACTGGCGGATCGCGTTCATCCCCTATCGTGATCGTGTCCGCACGAGCAGCCCTCGTGGTCGTGGCTTCGCCGCATCTCGGCAATGAGATCTTCCGCAAGTGCGCCGACGGCGTCAAGGCCGGCATCATCTGCGGCGGAAAGGAGATTTTGAAGCGCTGGCATCACCCACTTGCAGAACTGCGGCTGCCCGACGGACGCGAGCCGCCCGTAGGCGCCAAGGCACTGGGATAGGCGCTGAACGGCAGCAAAGGGAAGGACCTTCTCGATCTCGGCGCGACCGCTCTTCTTCGCGTAGAGCGCGACAAGCGCCTTTCGCCCGTCGTCGGTGAAAGTAACATACGGATCGTAGACGAGCGACGCGAGGTCGTAGGCCGCAGGGCCGAGTCGCATGCCCTGGAAGTCGATGAACCTTGGCTTGCCGTTCTTCCAGAGTACGTTCGTAGACTGGAAGTCGCGGTGAACGAGCGCCTTCGGCTCCTTCTCGAGAATCTCGGCGACCTTCTCAAGCTCGGCCTCAACGTCCTTCGGCATCTCGCGCCGGAAGCGCGAGCCGAGGCAGTACTTGCGGAAAAGCCCCCTCTCCCACGCCCATGTCTCGTCGTCGAAGCCGGGCAGGAGGTTGAGCTTGCCAAGCTCGGGATCGTCGCCGAGCGCGTTGAAGCGCACAAGTTCCTCTACGACCTTGGCGTAGTCGTCGATGGACATCTTCTTCTCGCCGCCTGCGTCCTCGAGGACAAGGGCCTTGATGCCAGGCAGGTCGGCGAGCACTTCTGGAACGGGAACGCCACGCGACTTTAGGAAGCGAGCGTGTCCGGCGTAGAGGCCGTTCTCGTCGCGATTGCCGTCGTCATAGAGTATGATTACGCCCTTGTCGCAGCGGAAGAACACGCGCTCGCTTCCCCTCGCGCCGATGAACTCGACACTGGAGTCCGGCTTGGACCCCGCCGCCTCGAGCGCGGCCTTTACCTGTGGGATGTCGGTGAAGGCGTTGTCGTCACCGTCGCGGTTTAGATCGATGTAACTCGGTATCGTGCCGGCGTCGGTCCACAGCATCTCGCGGCTCTTCAGGGCCTTCACGAACCTGCCGTGCATCATCGCGTCTTCATACGCGGAGACGATGGACGAAAACCCATCCGGCCTGACGAAGTTGAGGATCTCCGGCTTTAGCACGGTGATGCCGCAGTAGGTATACGTTCCGTCGCAACCGGCGTCCTGGCTGCGCCAGTTGGTGACGAAGCCGCTCTCGGGCTCGACCTCGATCGTGCGAGGGCCCGACTCAGAGACGAGGGCGACGCCAATTACAGCGGCACTGTCGAAATTGCGCACCTTGTCGAGCGGGTTAGGCGCGTTCTCTACCACGATGTCGCCGTTCACGAGATAGAACGGCTCGCCAGCAATCCACTCGCGCAGCGGATTCAGCACGCCGCCAGTGCCGAGAATCTCCGGCTCATAGCTGACCTTTACCTTCACCTTGTCGCCAGCCGCCACCGCGCCGCGACGATAGCCGTCGGCCCAGGCCTTTACCTGCTCGTGCAGGCAGTGGGTGTTGAAGGCGATGTCGTCTACGCCCCAGGACCGGAGCATGGCGACGATGCGACCGAGCATCGGCTCGCCCCACACGGGCATGAGCGGCTTCGGCGTCGCACATGTAAACGGCCTAAGCCGAGTGCCATGGCCCGCCGCCAGGACAATCGCCTTGCGAACTTTCATCTGCAATAAATCCCCCTGCGCGTCATGTCGTAGATTATACCAAAAGTCAGTCGCATTTCGCCGCCCAAGTTACACATTCAGCGGTAGACCGAGCGCTGACGCTGCATTTTTACTTTTGGCTCTTCGAGGAAAAGAGAATACCACTGGTCGCCAATACCAGAGTTGCTGAAGTGGGCGACCTTGTTGTTCATGAGGCACTCGTGGTTGCGCTTCAAGGTCGCGTCGTCGGAGTTCTTGAGCGCCTCCGTGAGCGCCTTGAACGCCTCGTCGACCTTGCCTCGGTTGACGAGTATCCAACTCCATGTCGCGGCAAGGAGGACGTTCTGATTGTAGCGGAGCCGACGAACGCCCTTGCGGTAGGTCTTCTCCATCTCTGCGATCTCAGCACCCAGCATCTGCTGGCGGGCGAGCTTGATGGCAACGGTAGTCGGGTCGAGGAACATCGCCTTCGGCATCAGCTCGTCTACGCGCTTGAAGTCCTTGATCATCCAGTTGAGCTGGAGCTGCGCGGTCGCCATCTGGCGCTCGATCATCGGCACCCACAGGCGGAACTTGCGAAGGTTCTCCGTCTCGGCAAGCGCCTCCTTCACGAAAACGCGCGTGTCGTCGGCGATCTCTTTCTGCGCGGCCTGGATCGACCCCGGCGGCCGCATCTGCCAACGCTGCATCTTCTGCTGGAGCCGCTTCTGCCCGCCTTCCAGTATGCCCTGCACCTTCGCCATGTCGGCCTTGACCTTCCGCTGGATGAAAAAGCCGAACGCCGCCTGGAAGACGCCAAATGAAACGAGGCCGAGGAAAATGCTCCACCCCATACCAAGATCTGCGGCGTAGTGCGCCGCAGAGAAGCCGCCAAGAGCGACGGCAATCGCGATGAACAATGTAATCATGTTGGTATTATACCATAAATTCCCGCTGTAGAGACTTACCCTTATACGAGGTTTTGCACCGATGCGAGAAATGTCTCTTTTGCAGCCTTAGCGTCGATGCGAGGGAAAGCGCCATTGTCGTAGAGGACTTCGCCGCCGACTATCGTCTCGATTACGTCGCTTGCATGCATCGAATGGACGACGAGATTCGGAAGGTCGAAGCAAGGCGTGAGGTGCAGGCGGTCCAAGTTGACTACGCAGAAATCGGCCTTCTTCCCGACGGCAATCTCGCCAATGTCGCCCCTGCCCAGCGCCTTTGCGCCGTTCTTCGTCGCCATCTCGATGATGTCCCACGGAGAGAGGACCGTCGGGTCGTTTGCAAGCCCCTTGTGGATCAGCGAGGCGAGATGCATCTCCTCAAACATGTCGAGGTTGTCATTCGAGGCAGTGCCGTCCGTCCCGAGCGCGACGTTCACGCCAAGCTCCATCGCCCTGGGCACACGCGCAAAGCCGCTCCCGAGCTTCATGTTGCTCGTCGGGTTGTGGATGAGCGAGACGCCCTTCTCGGCCATGATCCTAAAGTCGTCGTCCGTGCACCACACGCAGTGCGCGGCATATCCGCCGCAGTCGAGAATCCCTGTGTCGGCAAGATAGGCGATCGGCGTCTTACCGTGGCGGGCGATGCACTCTTCGTGCTCCTTCTTCGTCTCGCTCACGTGAACGTGAAGCGGACGCTTAAGCTCCCTGTTCGCCGCCGCAAGCGCGCGGCAAAACTTCTCGTCAGTAAGATACTCGGAATGGACACAGATATCGGCGGCAAGATGGTCGCCGAGCGGCGTCTTTGCAAAGTCGATACATTCGTCGAGGCGTCCAAGTCGGAGGCCAAGCGGT